>JAFGVN010000053.1 GCA_016937975.1 Clostridia bacterium | reverse complement strand
GTTCCCATTCCGAACACAGAAGTTAAGCTTCTCAGCGCTGATGATACTTGGAGGGCAACCTCCTGGGAAAGTAAGACGTCGCCAGTTAAAGACAGACATTAGTCTGTCTTTTTTATTTTTTGAAAAAGGATTCAAATATCACAAAATGACAAAAAAATTAAATAAAGGGTTATGCAAACGCTTGCATAGAAATAGTCTTCTTGCTATAATAGCTTTAACAGTGTTTTGCGAGGAGATTAAAATGAAATTTAAAAGTATTGCATCACGATTGAGACTGGGATTAGGATTAATCGTATTGTTAGTGGCAATTATCATTATTGTGATTAGTGGCTATAATTATCTGCAAATGATTGATCAAGGAAAAAGAGAATTAGTCTCTTCTGAAGTTGTATTAGAAGAAGTCATTCAAATGAAATTAGATGATGCAACAGCAATTGCCCGTTTATATTCGACAGATAATACCATTATCACTTCAGTTTTAAAAGATGAAGTACAACAGATGAAAATTAATATTGGCAATATTTTTAAGTCTTATGAAGCAAGTTCTGGTTTAGCAGTAATGGAAGTTGGAGATGAAACAGGGATTGTTTTGTTTAAAGCCCATGCACCAACAGATAATGGTGAAGATCGTTCTCAAGAAAAAAACATTCAAGCTGCAATGAAAGGCAGATTTACATCAGGACTAGAACTTAATGAAACCGGCATTATTGTAAAATCTTATGCACCTATTAAAGCAGGAACGAATACGATTGGTACCTTACAAGTGGGTTATGATCAAATCATCTACGAAATTTATAATCGAATCTCAAATAATCGCTTAGAAGTTTATAGCCCTACAGCTATGTTATATACCTCTGATGAAAAAAGAACATCGTTGGTTCAACAAAATTTTAAGGATGCCGCAATCACAAAAGCCTTTAATGGTGAAGGTGTTTTAGTAAGATCATTTGATGAGATGATCAAGTACCATCCGATTTTGGATAAAGATGAAACTGTTATTGCAGTGGTTGCCATTCGATATGATTTAAGTGAGATAAATAAAAATACGCTGCAAAGTCTTTTGATTAACGGTATTTCACTTTTAATTATCATTGCGTTTATTACTTGGATAATTTTCTCCTTTAAAAAGCATTTAACAAAACCAATTATTGATTTTACAACTCAGTTAGAGTATATGGCCGAAGGAGATTTTAGAGACCATCAACGTGTTCATAAAAAAATTCTTAGAAAGTCCGATGAGACAGGTAAATTATCACGTTCAATAATGGCTGTTACAGCGACGATTAATGAAACTGTAAATGCCATTGCAGAAACTTCAGTTGATGTAAAGGAAAGAGCAAGCGTCTTATCTGAATCCTCTACAATTGGTGCGACTACTGTAAGTGAAGTGTCACAAGCCTTTGAAGCTTTCGCAGAGGGCATTCAAAATCAAGCGAGTGATGTCAATCAAAGTTTGAACAATATGTATCAGTTATCTGAAGTAATCAATACAAATCAAGTGCTTTCTAATCATATAATGGATCGAACAAAAGATATTGAAAATGAGTACGAGAATTCTGATGCGAAGCTAAAAAACATGGCAGAGCAGTTTAGAGCCAGTAAAAAATCCACTGCTGATTTGGAAACTACAGTTGAAAAGCTTTTGAATAGTTCAAACAAAATAGGTGAGATTGTCAGTGTCATTAGAAATATTGCAGGTCAAACGAATTTGTTGGCATTAAATGCTTCCATTGAAGCTGCTAGAGCAGGGGAACATGGTAGAGGTTTCGCAGTAGTTGCTGATGAGATTCGTAAATTAGCTGAAATGACTTCTAATTCTACTGATGACATTTACAGCATTACTTCTAGTATTGTAGAAAATGTAGATGAAATGAAGTTAGGCATGGATCATTCCATGGAAATGTTAACTGAAGCGGATGTACAACTAAAAGATGTGGAAGTTTCATTAGAAGCAATCTCAGAAAGAGTTCATGTAACTTATGATGATGTTAATCTATTATTAGAAAATACTCAAGCAATAGAAAATAAAAAGGATTTAACTTTGGAAGCTTTAGAATCTATAGCCGCTGTAATTGAAGAAACCGTATCAACCTCTGAGGAAATTGCGTCAAGCTTAATGACTCAAGATGAAATGATTCAAAATATCAGTAGTCAAGCAGATGCAATGAAAGAAGTATCCCAAATTTTATATCAGTTGATGTCCCAATTTAAAGTAGATTCAAAAAAAGATATGTCTTAATACACATATCTTTTTTGTGCATTATAAAAGAGGGTATATATGCATTGTTATAAACTTTTCTTATAATTGTAAAATAGATTATTAAATGTGACAAGACTTGAAATACTTATTATAATAAATAAAAAGGAGGCTTTATGATAGAAAATGCGAAAAAAGACTTTGATTATACTTTATATGATCCATCTACTGTAATTGGTGAATTTTCAGGTAGGGATAGTGTTGCAGCTATTCTAAAAGCCTTTGAAAGAGAAGATATTAATTATGTTTTACCAGTTGCGTCTTTTTCATCTACAGAATATGGAGATTTCAATACAATTTATAATAACTATGAGAAGACCTTGGCATATGTTAATAAACATTTCAAAGGGAAGAAAATACTTTATCCGCTTTATGAATACAATCGTCCAGATTTATGGCATTTATTTATAGGAAGAAAAATGAGTCTGATCACAGAACGTTATGGTTTTATTTCACCATGTATTGGATGTCATTTGTATTTTCACTTAACCAAAATACCTTTTGCCAGATTTTTGTCGAAACGAATTATTTCTGGAGAAAGAGATTCCCATGATGGCAAATTAAAAGTAAACCAATTAAATGAGTCTTTAGAAACCTATAAGGAAGTGCTAAATTCATTAGGATATGAATTGATTATGCCTTTACAGCATGAAATTTTAGGGAAAGCCATTCAAGATCTTATAGGTTGGACTTGGGAAGAAGGTGAAGATCATCCAAAATGTGTTTTAAGTGGAAACTACAGAGATAAAAAAAATAAGGCGATATTTGACATGAATCAGATGATTTCCTATTTTGAGGAATATTTAAAACCTGCAGGACAAATTGTAGGACAACATCTGTTAAATGAATTGAATCTAGATGAATTAAAGGTGGCGTTGAATCAACTATGAAATGTATAACATTATTATTAGATGGCGCTTCAGATCGATCTTATAAGGTTTTAAATCATCAAACCCCCCTTCAATATGCTGTATTGCCTCATTTAAATCGTATTGCAAAGGATAGTCAATGTGGTATGATGACTATTCTGAAGGAAGGCGATGTGCTTGGAACGGATTTGGCACACTTTATACTTTTTGGTGGAGCATTAAAGGATTATCCTGGTAGAGCGATTATCGATGCCATTGGTGAAGATTTGAAAATCGAAGAAAACATACTTTATTTAAGATGCTCTATTGGTACCGTATTATATGAAAAGGGTTATTATTTAAAACATCGTTTCACACCTGATCTTTCAGAACGGGAAATATCAGCGCTTAAAAAAGTTCTGGATATGTCCTTGGATGGTTATGAATTTACATACATGCACTCCTATGACAGTCATGGATTCGTTTTAGTTAAAGGTGATTTGGATTCAAGAATCTCAGATAGTGATCCTTTTACAAAAGAATCTTATGTGATGGCAGTAGAAGCCTTTGAAACAGATGATGAAAAGGCGATTAAAACTGCTGAGGTAATCAATAAATATTTGAAAAGAACTTATGAGCTTTTATCCACTCATGAAATTAATGTACATAGAAGAGCTAATTTACTACCGGAAGGTAATATGATTTTGACGAAATGGGCTGGCATGAAAAGAGAAATACAATCTTTTGCTGACATGAATGGTCTGTCTTCAGTTCTAATTGGAAACTCCAAATTGTTAAAAGGCATAAGCCAAATTTTAAATATGGATTATTATCATTATGAGAAATTTGAAGATGCTGTGGCATACGCCTTAACATGTTCCTATGATTATGTTCATTTACATACGAAAGAACCTGATACGGCTTCTCATAAAAAAAACCCTTTGCTTAAAGTAAAAGCCCTAGAAGCCATTGATCAAGCCCTTGAACCACTGATGAACTTTGAGGGACTACTCATTGTGACTTCGGATCATTCAACGCCTTGTAGTGGTGAAATGATTCATTCAGGAGAATCTGTTGCTTTCATGGCCAGAGGCGAATATATAAGAAAAGATGATGTAGAGATTTTTGATGAGATTGCATGTGCAAAGGGGAGCCTTCATTTAAAGGGACAATCCTTTATGTCTTATATTATTAATGGAATGGACCAAGGGGTGATGTATCATTTAAGACAAGGCAGTCATAAGAGAAAATATCAAATTAAAAAGATAAATAAACTTAAATAAACTTAAATAAACTTAAATAAACTTAAATAAACTTAAATAAACTAATTCTATAGTAATGATACGTACTATAATAAAATACTATTTTACTTATTGCCTTTGACTCTGTATCATGTGGGTTGAAGGAGTTTACTATGTTATTTGATTTACACATTCATCAAAACCTACATTCAAAGGATAGCGTGCTTTCTATTGAAGAGGCTGTTAAAGAGGCGAAAGCCTTGGGCCTAGACGGTATCGGCATTACAGATCATGACGATTTAGGTTTAAAAGCGAAGGCACAAAAAATTTCAAAAGAATTGGACTTCTTAATTATCGTTGGTGTTGAAATCTTCACTTTAGATGGAGATTTGCTTTGTTATGGTATAAATGAAATGCCTAAAAAAAGAATGAGTGCAAAAGAGACGATTAATTTTGTACATGCACGTGGAGGTATATGCATCGCTGCACATCCTTATCGTCATAACAATCGTGGATTAGGTTCTTTAATTGAATCCATTGAGGGTCTTGATGCCATTGAAGGATTTAATGGAAGAACCGATCAGTATTCAAATCGAAAAGCCTATGATGTAGCAAAATTAAGAAATATTCCAGCAACAGGAAGCAGTGATGCCCACAGATCTGGTGAAGTGGGCAATTATGTTACTGAATTTGATCAACCTATTATGAATGAGAAAGATTTCATTGATGCTATAAAATCAAAGCAGTTTAAACCTGCTTTATTAAAAGAAACAGAAGAACAGTTAGCCTAAGGGTTAACTGCTTTTTTATTGAATTATTTAAATTAATAGATTAAAATATACTATTTTGAAAACTAGCTTTCTCTTATTTACCACTAATTACTTTAAATGGTAATTGCAATTATTGCCTTAAAATTTTCTTCATATTTTATTTTATTCCTAAGCTTGATTCTATCTAGGGTTCATCATTTTTCGTTAGACCTAGAGCCCATATGGAGGCGAAAACTGATTGAAAATTGTTTACGACCTATTGAATAGATGATACAATATATAGTGTGTTAGGGATATGCCGACACTACATATAGGTATTAATTCGCTATATATAGTTTATATATAGTACGTGAGTACTTTGTTATAGTTACATAAATAGGGGGCAATATGGCAAGAGTTATTAAACGTGATGGCAAGGTTGTTGATTATAATAACAACAAGATCTTGACTGCCATCAAAAATGCAATGTATGAAACTGAGATGGGTATTAATGAAGCAGAATGCGAAGCGGTTTTAGCAAGTATTGATGAGAAAATCGTTGGTGCAGTTCATGACTTAACAATTGATGAAATTCAAGACATTGTAGAAATCGAACTGATGAAAAGTAGTCGTAAAGATGTAGCAAAACAGTACATCATTTACAGAAGTGAACGTGATAGAACCCGTGAAGTACGTCACAAAGATGATCGTTTACTGACAGATGCATTTATTTCAAAATATAAGCATTTACCATCACCAATGAGACAATTAGGAAACTTTGTTTACTACAGAACTTATTCGAGATGGTTACCTGAAGAAAAAAGAAGAGAGCACTGGTGGGAAACCGTAAGAAGATCGGTTGAATACAACTGCGGTTTAACAAACGCTTCAAGAAGTGAAGCGGAAGAACTTTTCGATAATATTTTCCACTTAAGACAATTCTTATCAGGAAGAACTTTCTGGGTTGGTAACACAGAAGTTGCAAAACATTATCCAATGGCAAACTACAACTGTTCGTTCCAAATTATTGACAGCATAAGCTCATTTAGAGATGTATTCTATTTGTTAATGATTGGTTCAGGTGTTGGTGTTCGAATTCTTAAAAGTGATGTTGAGAAGATTCCAAAAATCCGAACAGACTTTGAAGTGATTCACAAGGATTACTCTGCAATGCACCCAGATGAGCGTGAAGACAATACTAGCGTTGAGTTCTTCTATAATCATACAGTTAAAATTACGATTGGTGACTCGAAAGAAGGTTGGGTACAATCATTAGATACATTTATGCAAGTGGTATCTAGTAATGAGTATAGAAATATTACAACAGTCATTATTGATTATGATCATGTACGTCCAAAGGGTGAGAAACTTAAGACTTTTGGTGGCACTGCTTCTGGCCATACAAGCCTTAAAAATATGTTCGAAAAGATTTATAGAACAATCAAAAGAGCAAGTTTATTACATCCTGGCAAACATATAAAATTAAGACCAATTGATTGTTTGGATATTGCAAACATCATTGGTGAGAATGTTGTTGTAGGTGGCGTTAGAAGAACAGCAGAAATCTTATTATTGGATGCAGATGACAACGAAGCAATTGAAGCTAAATCAGGTTTATACAAACAAGTAGATGGACAATGGGTTGTAGATAAGGATATTATTCATAGACAAATGTCGAACAACTCGATTTACTATACAGAGAAACCTTCAAGAGAAAGATTACACTGGCAAATTGAACGTATGCGTTATTCTGGTGAACCTGCATGGGTTAATGCTGAAGCAGGTAACAAAAGACGTCCAAACTTTAATGGTGTTAACCCTTGTGGTGAAATTCTTTTAGATAACAAAGGTTTATGTAATTTAACAACTTTAAACGTATTTGCTTTTGTGAATGAAGACAATACATTAGATGAAAAAGCTTTACTTCGTGCTCAGCGTTTATCAGCAAGAGCGGGCTATAGAATGACTTGTGTTGAGTTGGAATTACCAATGTGGGATGCTGTTCAACAAAGAGATAAGTTAATCGGTTGTTCTTTAACAGGATGGCAAGATATGATTAATGCGACAAAAATGTCTAAAGCAGATCAGGCAATTTTATTACAACATTTAAGAGATGTTGCTAAAAAAGAAGCTGAAATGTATGCAATGGAATTAGGCCAAAATGTTCCTATTCTTGTGACGACAGTAAAACCTGAAGGTACTTTGTCTCAATTACCTACGGTATCAAGTGGTGTACACTACTCGCACTCACCATATTATATCAGACGTGTTCGTATCAGTGCGGACGATCCATTGGTAAAAGTATGTGAAGAATTGGAATATCCAGTTTATCCTGAAGTTGGTCAAGAATGGGAAACCTGTTCAACGAAAGTTGTTGAGTTCCCAGTAAAAGCACCAGAGGGAAGAACGAAGTATGATGTAACTGCTTTGGAGCAATTGGAAAACTATAAGTTATTTATGGAAAACTATGTGGATCACAACTGTTCAATTACAGTGCATGTTAGAAATGATGAATGGGACGCTGTAGAAGAATGGGTATGGGAAAACTGGGATGAAGTTATGGCTGTATCATTCTTGTCTTTAGATGATAGTTTCTATGAGTTATTACCATATGAAGCAATTGATGAAGAAGAGTACTTAAAGCGTGTTGAAAGCATGAAAACCTTTAGACCTTCATTAATTAGTAAATATGAAAAAGAAGAAGTTTTATTTGATATCGGAAGCGAAGGCTGCGAATCTGGAAATTGTCCAGTAAGGTAACCCAAAATTTAAGTAGAAGTTGTATAGTATAGGAATAATCTTTTTTAGATTATTCCTATTTCTTTTGTAGCCATATGAATAGGATAGAAAAGAATGATGAAAGTGTATTGAAATGTAAGGTATGAAGGAACAAAATATGATAATGTTCGTGTTGCTTCTTTTGTTTTGGGTATATATAAGGGAGGTGATGGCATGAATGCAGCAGAAAAAATTGATATTCTTAGTGTCAACAAGATATTCGATAATGTTATAGAGAGCATCGATCACAGCCGAGATAGAATTCTCGACTTGGTTAGTGATGCGCGCAAAGAACATGAATTGTTGAAGGAACAATTGGAAAAAGTCCAAGGGAAAATAGACAATGCCATTACAAAAGTGGATGATTTGGAAAAAAAAGATCGGATTGCTAGAAACAGCTTGGCTGTAGTTTCGAAAAATTTTAGATCGAATTCAGAAACAGAGATAAAAAAAGCATATGATAAAGCTACTGAAATAAGAATAGAATTGAAAATTGCTCAAAAGGAAGAAGAAAACCTAAGGGATGAAAGAAATCGTATTGAAATAGCCATAAAAAATGCCATAAAAAACATTCAGAATGCAGAGCAAGTGGTTCATCAAGTCTCTGTTGCGGCCAGTTATCTCAAAGGTGAAATATTAGACGCCTTGGAAGAAGCTGGCTTTGGGATGAATATGATGATGGGTGTACGAATTTTGGAAGCTCAGGAAAACGAGAGAAGAAGAATATCAAGAGATATTCATGATGGACCAGCGCAAAGAGTAGCCAATATCGTCATGAAGGCAGACTTATGTGAGAAAATAGCTAGAAAGGATTTAGATGCAGGTCTCAAAGAACTTTCTACCTTGAAAGAAGCCTCCAGAATTGCATTGAAGGAAGTTCGTGATATCATTTATAATTTAAGACCTATGTCACTCGATGATCTCGGTTTGAATAAAACAATCGAAATGAACACTTCATCCGTTTTCGAAGGGTCAGAGATTCATATTGATTATAAATTGGCAAAAGTACCAGATGCCTTGGAAGAAATCATACAATTAGCTGTCTTTAGAATTTCTCAGGAGATTTTAAATAATATCAAGAAACACTCGAATGCAAATCATGTTTATATTAAGACAGAGTATGGTACCAAGTACATGCGAATAACCATTGGTGATGATGGCAAAGGTTTTGATGTCGAAGAAACATTAATAAGAGTTAAAAGAGAAAAAAAGAACTATGGTTTATTAGGTATGATAGAAAGAGTAGAGCAGCTTAAAGGAGAAATTCTTATTGAATCCTCAGAATTAACGGGTTCGGTATTTAGTATAAAACTACCATTGAATCGTGAGGTGATCTTAAGTGAATAATATAAGAGTAATGATTGCTGACGATTATGAGATTATTCGTGAAGGTATTAAACGTGTTTTGGACTTTGAAGATAATATTAAAGTCATTGCAGAAGCAGTTGATGGCAAGGACGTTATAAATCAAGTGACGCTGTTAAAACCGGATGTCTTATTATTGGATATGAGTATGCCTGGAAAAGATGGTATTGAAATTTTGAAGTACATCAAGGAACATGCCATTAAAGTAAAAGTCATTATGTTGACCATTGAACGCGGTGCGGATATTATTAATGCAGCCATAGAGAATGGTGCTGATGGTTATGTGGTAAAAGAATCTACAACAGCAGAAATTGTGGAAGCCATCAATACTGTGTTTGCTGGCAATAAATATTTAGATAAATCCTTAATGAATTTAATGTGGCAGAAGTATAAAAAAGAGGAAGCTACTGTCTTTGATGAATTAAGTGATCGAGAGTTGGAAATTCTTTATTACGTTTCTAAAGGGAACTCTAATAAGGAAATTGCAGATCTCTTGTATTTGTCTGAAAAGACCGTAAAAAACAATCTGACGCGTATTTTTAAGAAGCTTGATGTGAAAGATCGTGTACATGCTGCAGTGCTTGCAGTTCAAAATCATATTGAAAAACATTATAAAGGGGACTAAGGTCCCTTTTTTTATGGACTATAGTTTTTTATTTAAGGACCTAAGATTCTATAAAGGGACTTTGAAATAGGTTATTATTAGTCCATAAACAACATAAACAACTAACAACTTGAGGAATGTTGAAAAAATAATATTGTGAGGAGGCATATTATGTTAATGATGATGTATAGTTATTTTGCAGGATTACAAAAGAATGAAGAAGGTCAAGGTATGGTAGAATATGCACTATTAATTGGTTTAATCGCCATTGTAGTAATCATAGTACTTTTGAACTTAGGTCCAGCAATTGCTGCAAAATTCCAAGAAATTATTGATAACTTATAATAACATGCTAAAGGCTCTAATCATTTTAGGATGATTAGAGCTTTTTAAGTTTTATAAGAGGGTGAAAGAGAAGTGATGAGATGCATAAAAAAGAAAAGCAAAGGGGACAATCCATAGTGGAATTTGCGTTGGTGATACCGTTGTTATTAATCTTTGTAATGGGCATCATCGAATTTGGATTTATGTTTAATGCCTACTTGACCATCTCAAGTGCTTCAAGAGAAGGGGCAAGATTAGGATCCTTAGGTGAGAATGATGCTGCAATTGAAATACGAGTAGATACCGTATCCGATCATTTAAACTTAAATAACATAACAGTGAATGTAACACCAAGCTCAAGAAGTAGAGGCGATATGGTCAGTGTAACCGTAACTTATGATTATCAATTAATTACACCGATTATTTCAAACATTTTAAGTCCATTTGTCAATTTGGAAGCTGAAACGGTTATGCGTGTGGAATAGGAGTGAAAGCTATGATGAGATTGAAAAGGCAAGAAGGAAACGTGATTATTTTAGTCACCTTAATGATGTTTGCCATTATGGGCATCATTGCTACTGTTGTTGACATTGGTGTGGTGTACGCAGAGCAAGCAAAACTTTCAAAAGCCCTTGATGCAGCCATCCTTGCAGGTGGACAGGAACTTCCAGGCAGACCGGATTTAGCAAGAAGTATTATGGAACTGTATCTTGTTGAAAACGGTGTAAATGTTGAAGATGTTGTCATAGAAATTGACCTGGACAATATGGGGGCACAAATAACAGGCAATAGGGATGTAGATTTATTTTTCGCGAAGATTATAGGATTTACTACAGCCAATGTGGACAGTGCCAGTCGTATTGAATTGGGATATGCCTCTTCAGCGAAAGGTGGTTTAAGACCGTTTGCAGTGACAAAGTTCGATTACCAGTTTGGTGATACTGTGATTTTAAAAGAAGGTGCTGGTGATAGTTATCACGGGAACTTTGGTGCTGTAGCTCTAGGTGGAACAGGTACAAGTGTTTTGTTGGATAATGCCTTGTATGGTTATGATGGTGTGGTAAAAATCGGGGATTATATTTCAACTGAACCTGGAAATATGGCCAGTATTATTCCTCCATTAAAATGTTATATATCCAGCTTTACAGATACATTTGAGACCATGGAAAGAGGCACAGATCGTATTTGGACCATCCCTCTTGTGGACAGTTTGGAGGTTGATGGCCGTGATGTCGTTCTCGTGGTAGGATTTGGTCAGTTTTTCATTGAACGTGTGGATAAAAAAGCAGGAAAAGGGGAATTAGTTGGACGATTCATTCAATATGTCACCAATGGTGAAATAGATCAAACCATTGATAACACAGGAACTTTTGGAATGAAATTGGTGAATTAGAGGTGCATGATGAAAAAATTGAGAAGAAGATTATTTATTTTAGCCATATTTTTTGCAATGTTATCAAGTGGTGGCGTTTATGTCTATCTAAAAAGTCTGGATGATCGACCTGTGATAGAAGCTGAAACCTTCACCATTATTGTTGCATCGAGAGATATTGCTGCAAGAACAAAAATTACTGAGGATATGGTTGAGGAACTTGAAGTCACATATGAACCTGAAGTCACTCAATTTTATCAACGTAAAGAAGATGTTGTAGGTCAATATGTAGTAACTAAAATTTATGAAGGTTCACAATTTCATAAGTCAAATTTAGATTTTGCCTTGGAAGAAGAGCTGAGCTTAAAAATATCAGGAAATATGAGGGCGGTATCCATTAGTGTCTCTGGCCAAAATGGTGTTGCTAATTTAATTAAACCAGGAGATCGTGTTGATATTATTGTGTATTTACCTGAAATAAAGGAAAGTCAGATTGTTATTAGACCTGATATAGCTAAAATGCTTTTGCAAAATGTTGAAGTGCTCGCCATTGATCAGGATTTAACATCAGAAGAAGATACTGTTATCGATGAAGCCAATGTGGATAACAGCAGTCAAAAAATGTATATTGCTACACTTGCAGTACCAGTTCAAGATGTTGAAATGCTAATTCTTGCAAAAGATATTGGTGCATTGGATTTGGTCCTTAGACCTCTTGAAGGAGATTTCATTTATGCCAGTGAAGGTATCATTTGGCAAGAACTTTTAATTGATGATTATGATCGTTTGAAAGACATGTTCCCGAATTATGAAGTGAATTCAGTAGGAGAAGTAATTGTCAAGGCTGATGCAGTACAATATGATAAATACATTTATTACACTGTAGAGTATGGCGATACATTAAAAGAAATCAGCATGTTGTTTTATGGCACAGAAGAATATTATTTACTCTTAAAACAAGTGAACAATATAGAAGATGAAGATATTATCAGTGCTGGCATGGGACTTAAGATTCCAGTGATTGAGGACCGAGGTGAGATCATTGAACAAAATTAGAATAGTAATTGCAGACGACATTGAAGAAACGAGAAGCCTTTTAAAACAAGTCTTAACCCTAGATCACGAACATTTTGAAATCGTTGGTGAAGCAGGTGATGGTCAAGAAGTCATAAAATTGTGTGGGAAATTAAAACCAGATATTATTTTAATGGATATCAATATGCCAATTCTTAATGGATTGGAAGCGACAGAGCAAATATCCAGTATGTATCCAATGACAGACGTTATTATTATGTCAGTACAAAGTGATGCAGAATATTTAAAAACTGCCATGTCAGCTGGTGCAAAGGGTTATATTTTAAAACCCATCAATCATGAAGAAGTTACAGATTTAATTCAGAAGACTTTTGATCGCAATAAGGATATTCGAAAACTTAAAGTTAATGTTGAAAAGAAAGAGACCAAACTTGTGAGTTTATATTCTTTCAAAGGTGGCGTAGGTAAATCCGTTATCGCTTTAAATTTAAGTGTAATTTTAGCAAACAAGCTTAATAAAAAAGTCCTTCTTGTGGATCTTGATTTGCATTTTGGTGATATTTCCTTGTTGACCAATAAGCATATGGAAAAGACGATTTTGGATTTTGTGGATGATGCTGTGGATGATTATGAGAATATGAAAGGTTATCTACACAATTATTGTACGAATCTGGATATTCTTTTTGCACCACTTTCTCCTGAAGGTGCAGAATATATTTCAAAGGATGTCATTAAAAAGATTTTTGAAATGGCATCAGAACAGTATGATTACATTATTGTGGATACGGGTGTAAATTTTGAAGAACATACTTTATTCACTTTAGACCATTCAGATTTGATATTCTTTGTATCCTCTATGGAAATGACCTCCATTAAGAATTCGAAATTAGGACTAGGGGTTATGAAATCTTTAAATTATGATGATGAAAAAGTTAAAGTGATCATTAATCTAGGCAATGAGAAATTTGGTGTATCTAAAAAAGATATTGAGAAGGTATTTGAACAGCCAGCTTATGCCTATTTACTAGAAGAAATAAAGCCTATTAGGATGTCTGTTAATAGAGGACATGCTTTGGCTTTAGATCATAAAGGGAAATCAACAAAATTCTATAAAAATTTGTTGAAAATCGCAAAGGAATTGTAGAGGTGAAGTTATGTCATTGAAACAAAGACTTGAACAGGCAAATCAAACAGGCGCAAAACCAAGACAGCAACAGATTGAAAATATAAAAGATCCCTTTTCAGGTTTAAAAACCAAGATCCAAAACAAGGTTATTGGGGAATTGGACATTGATTTTACTGAGATTACTGAAGATAATGATGAATTAAAAACCGAAATTGAGCTGATTATTAAAAAGCACATTGAGACAGAATCCTTGAATATGACCAATGCTCAGAAAAAGAAGATTCAAGAAGAACTTCTTAATGAAATTATTGGATTTGGACCGATTACAAGATATTTGGAAGATCCAGATGTTACTGAGATTATGGTTAATGGTCCTAAACAGATTTTTGTCGAACAAAGTGGTAAATTACAATTAGCTGATGCTGTTTTCAAAGATAATAATCATGTCCTACATGTTATTAAGAAGATTGTTAGTGCCATTGGTAGAAGAATTGATGAAAGTTCACCAATGGTAGATGCCAGATTAAAAAATGGTTCCCGTGTGAACGCAATTATACCACCTTTAGCGATTGATGGGCCTTCAATTACCATACGTAAGTTCTCAGAAGATCCTTTTATGGTAGAAGATCTCATTGGTTTTGGTACTTTGAACTCAAAGATGGCCGAACTTCTAAGAGCGTGTGTTGAAGGTCGTTTAAATATTATAGTTTCTGGTGGTACTGGTTCTGGTAAAACAACAACCTTAAACGTTTTGTCATCCTTTATTCCAGATGATGAAAGAATTGTTACCATAGAGGATGCTGCAGAACTTCAATTGATTCAAACTCATATTGTTAGACTGGAAACAAGACCAGCCAACATTGAAGGCAAAGGCGAAATCAGTATCCGGGATTTAGTAAAAAACAGTTTGAGGATGCGTCCTGACCGTATCGTTGTTGGTGAGGTCCGTTCCGGTGAAGCGCTAGACATGTTGCAGGCCATGAATACTGGTCATGATGGTTCTTTGACCACTGCCCATGCCAACTCACCAAGAGATATGTTATCAAGGCTTGAAACCATGGTTTTGATGTCAGGGATGAATTTACCAATTCGTGCCGTTAGAGATCAAGTATCATCTGCAGTAGATTTAATTGTACAGCAATCTAGATTGCAAGATGGCTCAAGAAAAATTACTTATATCACAGAGGTTCTTGGTATGGAAGGTGATGTCATTATACTTCAAGATATATTTAAGTTTAATCAAAAGGGCATTGATAATAGAGGTAAAGTGATTGGAGATTTTGAATTTACAGGAATTCTGCCACGTTTCTTACAAAATTTAAGAAACCATGGTATAGAATTACCACAAAGTATTTTCCAATAAATGAATTGAAGTTATTTTCCATAAAGGAAGTGAGTGTATGCTTTTACAAATCGTTATTTTTATTGTATTCTTTGGTGTTCTAATCTTTTTCTATTGGCTTTTTGAAGTCTTATTTGTTAAGGAAAGATTTGTAGAAAGATTAAGTGATTTGGATCCCATGCGTCGTGTTATTGAAGATAAGAAGATTCAACAAAAACAAAGAAAGTCGCCTTTGGCAGGTCTAAGTAAATTAGTACCTAAAAGAGAAGGCTCAAAAATGGCATCTAAGTTGATTCGAGCGAATTTAACCCTGACAGCTGAAGAGGTTTTGATTTATAAATTATTGTTTGGATCAGTACTTGGTTTTACAGCTTATACTGTAAAGCAAGATTATTTTGTGGTAGCTTTGATGGTTTTTGGTGTTTGGAATATCCCTAATATATTTATTAACAGAAGGATAAAAAACAGGCTAGATGATTTTAATGATCAGTTGAACAGTGGTTTGGTTTTAATTTCAAATGCACTAAAAGCAGGGCATTCCTTTATGCAGGCTGTTTCTATAGCAGCCCGAGAAACACAAGGCACCTTTTCAGAAGAGTTTAAGATTCTTTTGAAGGAACTGAACTTTGGGATTCCTATTGAGATAGGGTTTTCAAATTTACTTGAGAGAGTTAATTCTGCTGATATGAAACTCGTTGTCAATGCGATATTAATACAAATGGATATTGGTGGTAATTTATCTGAAATCTTAGAAAATATTTCTGGTACGATTAGAGATCGTCAAAAAATAAAGAATGAAATGAATACCTTAACAGCACAAGGTAAAATGTCTGGTTTTATCGTCATGTTACTTCCCGTTTTTTTAGGTTCTACAATCTATTTATTTAATAGAGAATATATTATGCTTCTGTTCCAAACCAAGATTGGATTGATCTTGTTAGGGATGTGTGTGTTTAACGAATTTGTTGGCTTTATGATTATAAGAAAAATCATTACCATTGATTTATAAGGAGGTTGTAATGTTATATTTAGCAATTATGTTTGTATTTGTTGCAACCTTGTTTTTTACCTATTTTATTCTTATTACGGTTAATGATACAAAAATTCAAATGGCACAAAGAGTTGCTTCAATTGAAAACATGGATAAAGCGTGGATTCGAGAAGAAAATGAATATGGTGAATCAGTTGCTTCAGTTATTTTAAAGGGTCTTGGAAGTTTTTTACTTAAGTTTTCACCTTCTTACAAATCTTCAAGAAATAAGAAGATGTTAGAGAAGGCGGGTGTTTTACGTGAAACGACTTACGAGAAGTTTGTTGCCAGAAAAGCTGTGTTTATGGCAATTACTGCAACCTTCTCCATTGTCATTACTTTAATCCTAACAGGTAATGTAGGGAATGCCCTAACTTTAGCAATTGTAACTTCTTTCTTGATACACATGATTTATCGATTTTTAATCTCAAAGAAAATCACCAAGCGTACACAAGAGATTGTTAAATCCTTACCCTATTCCTTAGACTTAATTACAGTTTCCGTAGAAGCCGGTCTTTCACTAGATGGTTCCATTGGACGTATTGTAAGTAATATAGAAGGACCTTTGTCAGAGGAATTTGGACAAACCCTTAAAGAGATGCGTATGGGCATTGAAAAGAAAGATGCACTAAAAGCTATGTCTGAAAGAGTGGGGAACAAAGATTTATCCATGCTGCTTTCAAGTATGATTCAAGCCGATGAGTTAGGTGTCAGTTTAGGTAAAATCCTAAGAATAGAAGGGGATCAATTGAGAGAAAAAAGAAAGCAAACAGCAAAGGAAAAGGCTATGAAAGCACCTATTAAAATGCTATTCCCTTTGATGATCTTTATTTTCCCAACGATCTTTGTAATCATTTTGGGTCCAGCTTTTATTCAAATGGCAAATGTATTATAGGGGGAGAAATGATTTATAAACTGTATCATAAAAATCATGTTTTAATTGATGAAATACAAATTGCAGACACTTTTATGAAGAGGCTCCGTGGTTTTATGTTTTATAAGAAGCCGCCTGTGAAAGCTTTAGGAATTAAACCTTGTAATAGCATTCATACCTTTTTTATGAAATTCAACATTGACGTATTGTTTTTAGATCAAGATATGGTCGTGATTGAGAAACTAACAGGATTAAAGAAAAATAAAATGATTATGCCAATTAAGAACAGCAAGTATGTCATTGAATCTCATGAAAATGCCTTTGATAACGTTTCAGTTGGTGATGTGATGAGTATATGCTAAACTGACTTAAAGGAGAGATTTATGATTTGGTTTAAGCTTGCTATATTAGTTGTTACAGGAATATATATTATTTACAAAGATTTGAAGGAACGGATCATACCAGATAAAATCAATGGTGCATTATTTTTAATTGGTGTAGTTTTTATGGTCATGGAAGGAAATTATCTGAGTGCAATACTGGGGTCATTACTTTTAGGGTCTGCTTTATTTCTGCTTGTTATCATTACAAAAGGTTTTGGTATGGGGGATGTGAAATACTTATATGCTTCTGGCATGCTATTAGGCCTTAAGTGGGCGGGCTACGGTTTAACCATTGGTATTATTTTAGGTGGTTTAGGTGGCTTATATATGATTACGGTTAAAAAAATGGACCGTAAATCCTTTATGGCTTACGGTCCATATCTAGTTATTGGTAATTGGTTGGCACTATTTCTAGTGATGTGATGCATTCAACATGACTCGCGTTGGCTCGTTGTTCATCCATAAGACAATGTTTTCAATGACAATCGAAGCCCTTCGTAAAATAGATTCATGTGTTGCATAAGCCACATGCGGTGTATAAACACCTGTTTCACAAGTTAATAAGGCGTCACTTGCATCAAGTGGAGGTTCAATGTCAAATACATCAATGCCAGCGCCAGCTAAAGTATGCTCTTGTAGTTTTTTAGCTAAGTGTTGATTGTCAACAATCGGACCTCTTGCTGTGTTAATGAGTATTGCAGAAGGTTTCATTAAATCCAGTTTTTCCTGATTGAGCAGGTGTTTGGTTTCATTAGTTAATGGTGTATGAAGCGACACAATGTCAGCTGTTTGTAATAGATTATCTAAAGTTGTATAATCTCCCAAAGCCTTAAATGCTTCTTTTTCTGTTCTGTTGCAGCCGATAATTCTACAACCAAAGGCTTTTGCAATTTCAGCGGTTCTGGTTCCTATGGCACCCGTACCTATAATACCAAAAGTTTTACCTTTGAGTTCATTTCCAATGATGCCATCTTTTGTTTTCAATTGTCTGGTGTACTGATCGCCTCTAGGAATATTTCTAAGAACAGATAAAGTTAAACCAATGGCAAGTTCAGCAACTGCATCATCGCAATAACCAGCAGCATTGCTGATGAGAATATTTTGTTTTTTACATACTTCTTGATCAATATGATCAATACCCACAAAAGCGACAGAAATCATTTTCAAGTGAGGACACTTTGAAATAACATTTCCAGGGAGTGGTGTATTGGCAATGATTAAGATCTCTGCATCTTTAGCTCTTTCAATCATTTCATCATCATCAGATGCTTTAGTATCATAAACTTGTATATTATGGCTATTTAAAGGTAATAATAATGTATCTAGATTCTCTTTAGAGATGCCTAAAGGTTCCATAATCACGATTTTCATGTTGACCTCCTGTTTTCTTGGTATATTCATTAAATACTATTATATCAGAATTTACAGGTTTTAGACATTAGATTACAGAACCATGACAATCGTTAAGGTGATATTACATTCCAGTCAAATATGATTAGGATGTGGATTATCTTGATATAATAAAGAAAAGTTGTTTGTGTATGTTTAAGTTTTAGAATAGAAAATATGTGAAGGAGGTAAGTCATGTTGAAGAGAGTAATCAGTATGCTTTTGATCCTAGTACTCATGGCGAGTACATTTGTTTATGCTGAAGGTGAAGAAAATACTGAAAATCAAGGAAAAGTTTTTAGTGATGTCAATGAAGGAGATTGGTTTTATACTGCTGTAATGACCATGAGTGAATATGGTATTATTTCAGGTTATCCAGATGGCACATTTAAGCCGAATAACCCTGTATTAAGAGAAGAGTTTGCTGTGATGATGGTAAAAGCATTAAAATTGGACATCAAAGAGCCAAGTAATACTTTTATCGATGTTGCAGAAGGTTATTGGGCAAACAAATGGATTGAAACAGCAATGCCTTATTTAACTGGATGGAGTAGAAATGGTGATGTTGTTTTTAAACCACAGGACCATGCAGTAAGAGAAGATATGGCAGTTGCACTTGTAAAAGCCTTAAATAAACCATTGGATGACTCCATGTCATATGTACTGGATTCTTTTGAAGACAAAAATGAGATTTCATCTAATTTAAGAAATCATATGGCTAGTGCTGTATATAACAACTTAATGAGCGGTTATGAAATTGATGGTTTAAAATATCTAAAACCAATGGATACTTTAACCAGAGCTCAAGCTGCAGCTTTATTGATGTCAGTTATAAAAGAAGAAAAGATTGTCTTTGATGATGAAAAAATTGTTTTGTCTGAAGGCGAATTTAATTTAGATTATACAACCATTGATGGAGGTGTTTCACTAACTTGGGATTATGAAACAGAGCAAACAGTCAGTGGTTATAAAGTAGTTGCTTCAAAGAGTGATATTACACCTGTATATCCTGAAAATGGTTATGCTAAGTATGTACAAACTAAAGAAGCAAAGATTTATAATTACGACAGTTATAACAGTGGAGACTTCTTGAAATTTGAACCAGGTGAAACTTATTATATTTCAATCACAGCATTAGTCAGTGATGATAAAGTTTCTTCAAATACCATAGAAGTGACTATGCCTGCTGCAGTGAATGAAGAGGGTATGGAAGCTGTTTTAACAGCAACAGCAATTGATGATGGCTTTAAACTCAATTGGTCAGAGATTAATATGTCTGGTTTACAAGGATATAAGGTTGTAGCATCCAGATCAGACAGCACACCTATGTACCCAGACAATGGTTATGCTAAATGGATTACTGATTTATCCAATCGTTCAGCAGAAATCAAAGTAGGAACTTATTATTCAAGCGGTGATATGGAAGGTGGTTTTAAAGCAGGTGAAACTTATTATGTAGCCATCACTGCAGTTTATAACTCGGGTAAAGTATCGAGTAATGTTATTCAATTGACAATGCCTGGTGAATTAGAAGAACCAGCCACTGTAGCGGAGAAAACACCAGTGGTCAATGTTGTGGTTGTAGACAATCATTTGGAAGTCACTTGGAACAATATTTCAACTGATGGTTTGCAAGGTTATAAAGTTGTTGCATCTAAGTCAGATGATTCACCAAAATATCCAGAGAATGGTTATGCATATTGGATTACCAATCTTTCAACTCATAAAGCAGAAATCTACCCATATACCCAATACAATGGTGGAGATTTTGAAAGGTTCATTTCAGGTGAAACCTATCATATATCTGTAACTGCTGTTTATTCTGATCAAAAGATTGCAGGAAATACAGTTACCGTAGTTATGCCAAATTAATTAAAAATGTTGATAAATTAAGACAAGATTCATTTATGAATCTTGTTTTTTTATAGACAATCTTAGTTGAACAATAGAAATTTCATATAAAGATTCATAACTGAAAGATTAATAGAGTCTCAATTTTATACCATTATAAACTCAATATTTTCATTAAACCTTTTAGAATTTGAGTTTCATTTGGTCGAAAATTTCAAGTTATTAGCATTTGTTTGTTTCATAAGAAACTAATTATTAACCAAATGTAATGGTTTTTATTACATTTTCTTAACTTTATCTTACATTGAGTAAGTTAAGAAATAGTTAATAGATTTTGTCATAAAAGTTATATAGAATAGGTTAGAAGCAATTGTGGTTGATTGCGATGAGAGAGAAATTAGAGAAGAGATTGGACGATAATCAAAGTTCAGTTAAGTGAAGCTGATGATTATCAGCTTTTTTCGTGTCTATAATTTGACTTTTATTTCCATAAAAGTCAAATTTATATAATTATAGTCATAAGGGGACTATATTTTTTAAACCGAGGAGGTATGGTTAGAAATGAGAAGTAGTATGAGAAGAGTGCTTGCATTACTCATGGTATTCATGATGGTGTTTAGCAGTATATCTTTCGCAGACTATACTCCAGTTGATGTAGAAGAATTATCTATAGATTTAACTGGAATGACGTTTGAGAAAGATTTTAATGGCTCGAAATTGTCTGAAGATTTGAGAAATTCAGACTTGGAAGCCGAGGATGAAGTAAGGGTTATTGTAGAATTACAATTAACACCAATGATCGAACAAGCAACTGTGCAAGGTGTTAAGTTCACAGATTTAAGTGAATCCTCAGTGACATCAATGGCAAGTGCTATCGAGAAAGAACAAAACATTGTATTAGAGGCATTAAATTCAGAAATAAGCACTTTAGAAGTGCATCAAAAGTTTGATACTGTATTTAATGGTTTTTCTGTAACAATGCAATATGGTGATTTAGAGAAACTTGAAAAAATGGACAATGTAAAGTCTGTGTCAATTGCAAATGAGTATTCAAGACCGCAAGATATGACACCGATGATGACAAACTCCTCACAGTTGACTAAATCTGCATACGCAAACCAAGCATTAGGATATTCTGGTGAAGGTTTAGTTGTTGCAATTATTGATACCGGTATAGACTTCAATCATAAAGACATGCAAATGGACCCAACTTTAGTTGATGAGGAACTTACAGCTAAAGAAGTCGGACTGATTGTACAGACTGAAGGACTCCCTGGTAAATTTTTCACTGCAAAGGTTCCGTATGGTTACAACTATATGGACAGAGATTGGGAAATCAGAGATTTAGGTGCTGGTGCTTCAATGCATGGTATGCACGTTGCAGGTACAGTTGCAGCTAATGGAGAAATCAAAGGTGTTGCACCTAATGCTCAAGTATTGGCAATGAAAGTATTTGGTAATGATCCTGAATTTCCATCAACATTTGGTGATGTAATTATTGCAGCAATTGATGATTCCATTAAATTAGGTGCTGATGTGATGAATTTATCATTAGGTTCATCTGCGGCTTTTGTGGATGAAAATGATCCTGAACAACAAGCAATCACTAGAGCAACTGAAAACGGTATTGTTATGGCTATTTCTGCTGGTAACTCTGCATATTATGGATATAACTCAGGACAAGCTTTCCCTTATGCGACTAACCCAGATGTTGGTGTTGTTGGTTCACCAGGTTTAGTAGCAGAATCTTTGCAAGTCGCTTCAGTGGATAATTATAGTACATTATATAATAATACTGTAGTGGTAGAAGGATTAGATAATCCTATAATGGGTTATGGTAAAGATGGATGGGCAGGCTCATATGAACTTGTTGCTATTGGTGGTGATAAATTAGGTTCACCTGATAACTATGCTGATTTAGATGTAACAGGCAAGATTGTTTTGGTATCACGTGGCGCATATTCATTCTTTGATAAGACTGAAAATGCAGCAGCTCAAGGTGCAGCTGGTATCATCGTATATGATCATGGTTTAGCACAATTCTATAAAGATCAAGGTGCTTGGGCAGTACCATTTATGATGATTTCAAAAGCGGATGGCTTAATTTTAGAAGCCTTGTTGGCAGAACAACCTGTAGTTAACTTTACAGCAACTAACGAAGGTTATTCAAATCCGGCTTCTGGTCAAGTGTCTAGTTTCTCATCATGGGGTACAACACCAGACCTAAGCTTTAAGCCAGACATTGCAGCTCCAGGTGGCAACATTTGGTCATTGGCAAATAACAATGGATATCAATATATGAGTGGTACTTCAATGGCGTCACCTCACGCAGCAGGTGGAGCAGCATTGGTGCTTGAAAGAATAAAAGAAGATCCTATTTTTAACAAGTTGGGTTTAACAGAACAACAGTTGGTAAACTTTGCTAAAAACATTTTGATGAACACTGCAGTTCCAGTTCAAGAAGAGTATGGATTTGCTTCTGTAAGAAAACAAGGAGCAGGTTCTATGGATCTTGAAAAGGCATTAACTACACCTGCTGTTGTTTGGGAACCAAACAGTGGCTTGGCAAAAGTGAATGGTGGAGAAATTAAAAACAACAAGTTGAATTTCTCATTAAGAATTAGAAACTTTGGAAACGAAACTATTGCATATGACTTGGGTATTTACACTCAAATTCAAGACGCATACAAAGGTTATAACTTACTGTCAACTGATGCTATGCAAGGCGTAGGTTATCAAGTAACGATAGGTGGAGAACCTGTAAATGGTCCAATTGTATTGGGTCCTAAAGCGGTAAAAACAGTTAAATTCTCGTATGATTTCACATATGCAGTGAATTATGCTGGTCAAACTGTTAAGGAAATATTCCCTAATGGTAACTTTGTAGAATCATTTGTATTCTTCAATCAATCTGAAGCATATGTAGCTATAGCTGAAAACGCATATAATGAAGCTGTAGAAGCTCGAGATGAAAACTTATTGTTAATTGAAACTTTAACAGCTGAATTGGCTCAATTGGAACTTGATTTAGTAACAAAGCAAGATGAAATTGATGCTAAACAAATTGAAGTAGATGAAGCGCAAGCATTAGTTGATGCTAATCAAGTTGAAATTGATACTTATGTATCAGAAAATGCTGCTGAAGTTGAAGACGTATTAGCATTAATCGAAAAAATCAATGCAGCTAAAGCTAATCTAGATACAGCAATGAACGCTTACAATGAATCTAAAGGCAACTTAATATCAAATGCTCAAGATTATAGTATTGCTACATTATTCCAAGGTAATTACACCTTCTTGTCAGAAATCTTTAATGCAATTGATGATATCGACGAAGGATCAGTATATCCAAATCCTTGGGCAGAAGCTCAAAGAGCTGAATTGATTTCAAAGATTAACCATATGATCTCAATTTTAAATGAATATGAAGCAGTAGTTAATACCTTGACAGTTGAAGATTTCTTAGGTTTATCACAAGTAGAAAGAGCTGAAAAATTAAATGCTTTAACTTCAAAAGTTCAAGAGCTTCAAGCTGAATTAAAGTTTATTGATATGATTCTTGATATGGCAGATTTTGAAAGCTATAAAACTTGGATTGAAGAAGTCAAACGACCTGAGATTGAAGCTAGAATAGCTAATTTGGAAGGCAAACTTGCTAATGAACAAGCTAAAGAAACTCCAGATGAAGTGAAAATAGCAGAATTACAAGGTAAAATTCAAAATACTCTAGATAGAAAAGCAAAATGGAACATTGAATTAACAAAAATCAATAAATCAGTATTGTTCCACTCAAATGTAAATCAAGGCATTAATTTAAATCAAGTTATTTTAGACAATACAAAAGACATTTTGGAAGAAGCGGTTATCGTTGATAATGCAAAAGCAGCATTAAGCTTGTTGCAAGCAACATACGATGAAACTGATTTGACAGATTATGATGCATATTTGGAAGGTTTATCAGCTTTAGAAGATGCTAAACTTGAATCGGAAGAAGCTTATAATGCATTGATTGAAGCGTTGGCATTGTTACAAGCTGAATATGATCAAATGATGTTAGATCAAGAAACTAAAAACATTGCAAAAGAAGAAGCAGAAGCGTTAACAGAAGGATTTGAAGCAGCAGTTTTACCATTATACAACGCTTTAGTAGAAGCAGGTCTAGTATTTGATAGAACAGTTGATTTATCAGTACCAGTAATGGCATTCTATGGCGAATGGTCTGATGCACCAGGATTTGATGCTCCAAGACATAATGCAGATTCGTTCTATAATGTTTCTGGATATATACAAGCTATAGGTGAAGATTTATATTACATGGATCCAGTAAGTGTATTCTCACCTAACGATGACGGATATAAAGACATCATCATACCATATATTACTTTATTAAGAAATATGATGAACGTTAATGTTCAAGTTGTTTCTGAATCCGGTGATGTGCTTAAAACATTGGCAATCAGAGATGCAATGAGAAAGCATTTCGTTGATGGTGATGGTCCAAAAGCTACATTTATGGAAGACGCCCTGTTTGACGGTACAGTAAACTATGAAGTTTTACCTGATGGTAATTATTTCTTAAGATATACTGGTCAATTGGCAACTGGAGAACAACAAACTCAAGATATTCCATTGATGATTGATACGGTTGCTCCTGTAATTGTAACCAATGGTTATAATTATGAAACAGGTAAGTTTTCAATTTCTGCATATGATGAATTGTCAGGTGTTGAAAATTACTATTTATTAGAACCTGTATTTGATGAAAATTACGATCTAGTGAATCTCAAAGTATTAGAGTCTAATGATACAGGTATATTTGATATTTCTAAATTAGAGAATCCGCCAATGTTTGTAGCTTATGCTGTGTCAGATTTTGGTGGCAATGAAGCGTTAAGTCCTAGACTAGTACAGTTGGTCAAAGGTACAGTACCTGCAGTTACTTTGAATGTAGAGCCATTTGGAATCATCACTGAAAGAGAGTTTACTCTAGAAGGTTTAGTAACAGATATGTTATTAGATACAGTTGCTGTTGATGGTGAAGAAGTGAATTATGAAAAATTAGATAATGGCAACTATGCATTCACAAAGGAAATGGCATTTGAAAAAGATGGTAAAACTGGCATATTTGTTGAAGCAGAAGATATATTAGGAAATCGATTAGGTTTTACGAGATGGTTCTACATTGATTCACAAGCACCAGTAGTAGAATTAAAATCTGATGAAAATGTTGTTGCACCATTTGAGAAAATTTACTTGGAGCAAGGTACAACTTCAATTGACATAAGTGTATTCACGGGTGACAATTTCCCTAGTTTAACCGTAAAAGAAAATGATAGTGTCATTTATTTTGAAGAACATGATTTTGTCGCATATGAAGATGAAATTCAACCAATCGAATTTGCATATGATAAAACAATTGATTTACATCCAGGTTTGAACTACTATGTTGTGTCTGCATCAGACGCTGCAGGTACGTTAACTGAAAATGTATATATGTTCTATGTATTAAAAGATGGAGAAACATATCCAGAGGCAACTACACTTGTAATCAATGGTCCTGACAAGATTGTAAATAAGCATAACGAGGGTAGTAAAACCAGTTATTCTTATGAATTATTAGATCAATATGGTGATTTGTTCCCACAAGTAGGTAGCCCAGTTTGGCAGATCGAAGTATTAGAAAATGAGTCTGTCGAAGAAAATGACGTTAGAAATATTCTTGTTGACGATAATGGCTTAGTAAGCATAAATGCTTATAATTTCAACATTACTAATGATGTAAAGTTAGATTTACAATTAGATGGATTCCATGTTGGAAAAGTTGTTAGCGTTGAAGTTCCAAGCTACTTTGAAGGTATTCGTGTACCATTTGAAGGAGATCTATTCATTTATGACTTCGAGACTGATTCCTTTAGCATCAGTTTAGAAGAAGATGCAACATTAACTTTAGATATCATATCAGAATTCTATGATCAATATGATCAATTAATGAAATTGGATGATACTTGGACTGTATCAGGTAATGAAAATGTCTCTATAAATGAAGAAGGTAAAGTTGTAATTAATAACAATGCAGAAGGCGCTTTTACGATGACGCCTAATGCACCTGAAGCAAATCATGTGAGTTTTGTTTATAACATTATAAGGTTAGAACCTGAAACTCCAGATGTACCTTCAACACCTGTAACACCACCAACTGTAACACCATCTCCAGCACCAGTTGTCCAAACTCCAAAAGTGACATTGAATGAAGATGCGATTGAATTGGAAGTTGGAACAGAAGCTGAAGTTTCTACATTTGATTTAGATGCTACTGTAACAGGTACAGATCAAACAACTGTAGTTTGGTCATCAAGTGATGATACAATTGCGACTGTAGATGCTAATGGTTTAGTTACAGCAGTAGGTACTGGAACTGCTACAATAACAGCTGCACTTGAAACTGGTACTGCAAAAGCTACAGCTAGTGTTGAAGTATTATTAGTTGGCGATGAAGTAACACCATTAGGTGATGTAACATTTAACCAACCTTACATGAGTGGTTATCCAGATGGTACTTTCAAACCTGAAGGTACAATCACAAGAGCTGAATTAGCAGTGGTTTTTTCTAAAATCTTAGGATTAAATGTTGAAACAACCATGGGTCAAAAATTCGGTGATGTGGATGCATCACACTGGGCGTACAATTATGTTAATGCAGTAGCAAGAGCTGGTATCTTCTCTGGTTATGAAGATGGTACATTTAGACCTGATCAAGAAATTACCAGAGGTGAATTAGCAGCAACATTTAGTAAATTCTGGTCATTCCAAAATATTGAAGTGAAAGCTGATCCAGTTGCTCAATTAACTGATTCTGCAAATCACTGGGCGGCAGCTCATATCTTTAGATTATTTAATGCACAAGTATTAGATCAATCTTTAACAGCGTATGCTCCTGATGCACCTGCATTAAGAGGTCAAGTCGTATTAATGATCAACAAATTAATAGGACGTGATGCGTTGGAAGTTGAAACATCCAAATTCAAGGATGTTAACGATATGACTTTGATTGGTGCTATTGAAGCAGCAACTCAAACAACAGTAAAACTAAACGATTAATACGTCTCTTATTAAAAAGTAGTCTGGGAAGTTTGTTTTCCTAGACTGCTTTTTCTTATCCCTTAGTCTGGAAGATAAATGTTTATTTAGATCTTTATTGTGGTAAAAGTATTTTGAAAAGGGAGGCCAACCATGAAAAAAAGATTGATAACTAGAAGTGACTTTGATGGTCTTGTATGTGCAGTACTTTTAAAAGAAATGGATCTCATTGAAGATATCAAATTCGTACATCCTAAGGATATGCAGGATGGTCTAATTGAAGTTAATGAAAATGATATTTCAACAAATTTGCCTTATGTTGAAGGCATAGGTTTAGCTTTTGACCATCATTTAAGTGAAACCATTCGGAATCAAAAGAAGGATAATCACATCATAGATCCTGATGCACCTAGTGCAGCAAGAGTCGTATATGATTATTATGGTGGAAAAGATACCTTTGTTGATATTAGTGATGAAATGATGGAAGCTGTCGATAAAGCTGATGCAGCATGGTTTACTAAAGAAGATATTTTAGATCCTAAAGGTTGGGAACTATTGAGTTTTTTAATGGATGCTCGTACGGGTTTAGGAAGATTTAGAGACTTTAGAATATCAAACTATAATTTGATGATGGATCTCATTGATTATTGTAGAGATCATGACATTAATCAAATTTTGGATTTGCCTGATGTTAAGGAAAGAGTGGATTTGTTCTTTAGTTATAAA
Organism: Clostridia bacterium; assembly: GCA_016937975.1. Classification (GTDB taxonomy): domain Bacteria; phylum Bacillota; class Clostridia; order Peptostreptococcales; family Acidaminobacteraceae; genus JABXKX01. The sequence continues at coordinate 36,500 of JAFGVN010000053.1, read as the reverse complement.
GATCAGTTTTATAATCAAATCAGAGAAAATGCAGAAGTTCATGGTGATGTCCTGGTCGTAAATCTTAAAGACGAAGACTTGATTTATCCTGGAAATCGCTTTGTGAAGTATGCTTTGTTTCCTGATACCAAAATATCGATTCAAGTCATTTGGGGCTTCCAGAAGCAAAATACAGTTTTTACTGTGGGGAAATCCATTATCAACCGTTCAAGTGATGTCAATATTGGTGAAATTATGTTGTCCTATGGTGGTGGTGGCCATAAAAATGCTGGCACCTGTCAAGTGTCACATGAGGATGCCGATAGAGTATTAAACGAGCTACTGGTTAAACTTCAAGGATAGTATCTTCGGATACTATTTTTTTCGTAAATAAATATTAAAAATTGTTAAAGGTCTGCTCTTTTGGGTCACTACGTGGTAAAATGTGGTTAAGGAGGGACATTATGAATACACAACAGATGATGGACATCGCTTTGGAGTTAGCTGGTCTTAAGGAAATTCCTTTTGATTCAGGGATTCAAGTTCCAGGTGATGATGTTAAAAATGTTTTAATTGGTATTGATATGGAAACACCAGAGCTATTACTAGCAAAAGAATTGGGATATGACTGCGTTGTAAGTCACCATCCAAAAGCAGAAGGTGCTTCAGTTCATTTCCATAAGGTGATGGATGTACAAATAGATAAAATGGTAGAATATGGTGTGCCTATAAATAAAGCACAAAAAATGCTTAGAAAAAAACAAGCTTCAATTGAATTAGGTGGACATGTGGGAAATTATGATCGTCATGCATCAAGTGCAAGACTATTAAATATGCCTTATATGAACATTCACATGCCTGCAGATGTCATTACAGAAAGTATTGTTCAAAAGCATTTAGATGATAAATTAAAAAACCAACCAAAAGCGACATTAGAAGATGTTATTGACGCTTTAAATGACATGGACATTTATAAAAATGCAATTGCAGGTCCGGTAATTCGTGTTGGTGGCGGTAAAGATTATGCGGGTAGGGTAGCTGTCTTAATGGCGGGTGGCACCAATGGTGGTGCAGATGTTATGAAAGCTTACTTTGAAGCTGGTGTAGGTACAATTGTGTGTATGCATGTACCTGAAGATGTTAAAAAAGCTGTTCAAGAACAGAATATTGGCAACATTATTGTTGCAGGTCATATGGCTAGTGATTCTATTGGTTTAAATGTAATCATTGACGCTTGGGAAAAAGCAGGCTTAAGTGTGACTAAAATGTCAGGCATATTGTCTTAAACTCGGTTATTTTACCGAGTTTTTTTGTTCTAAATTTAAAAGGAAATTGTGCTTCGTAGCTAAACATTTCACAGAAAACTAAAAATATTTAGAATATTTCAAAAAAAGATTGAAATAAAGAAGGAGTTTAGTTGTCAAATGAAGAATACTTACGAAGTGCGATAAAATAAAAATCACAAGGAGGAAGGCGCATGAAGAGTTACAAGTATGACAAAATAAGAAATATAGCACTATTAGGACATGGACATTCAGGAAAGACTACTTTAACTGAGGCAATTCTTTATACTTTAAAGCAAATCAAGCGTATGGGTAAAGTTGAAGAAGGTACAACTGTTTCAGATTTTGATAAAGCTGAAATTGAAAAAGGATTCAGTATTGGTACATCCGTAATTCCAGTAGAATGGAATAATTCGAAGTACAACTTTATTGACACACCAGGTTATTTTGACTTTGTTGGGGAAACGTTTTCTTCATTAAGAGTTGCTGGTGGTGCAGTGATTATGGTAGATGCTACATCTGGCATAGAAGTTGGTACAGAAAAAGCTTGGCGTTATTGTGAAGATCGTAAATTACCTCGTTTGATTTTTATTAATAAAATGGACAAAGAGAATATCGATTATGTTAAGGTCATTCGTGAATTAAAAGATACATTTGGTAAAAAAGTAGCACCTTTTGCAGTACCTTGGGGTTTAGGACCAGATTTTAAAGGTTTCGTAAACGTTGTGGATTTAATTGCAAAAGAATTTAAAGGTGATGACTGTGTTGAAACTGCTGTTCCAGATGAGTTAGAAGCAAAAGTTTCTCCAATTAGAGATATGTTAATTGAAGCAGTGGCAGAATCTGATGAATCTTTAATGGAAAAATACTTTGAGGGTGAAGCGTTTACAACTCAAGAAATACATGATGGTTTAAGAAAAGGTGTTATTAACAATGATATAGTTCCTGTACTGGTTGGTTCTGCTACAGAAAGAATTGGTTTACACACCTTATTGGATATGATTTTCGATTATTTACCAACACCTCATGATATGTATGATGGTATTTATGAAGGTATACATCCAGATACAGAAGAAGGACTTACAAGAGAAGTGGATGAAAAAGGTCCGTTATCGGCATTAATCTTTAAAACTGTAGTTGACCCATTTGTAGGCAAAATTTCTCTGTTCAAAGTTTATTCAGGTGCAATGAAAAAAGATATGGAAGTTCTTAACTCAACTAGAGATAGAGTTGAGAAAATTGGGCAAGTATTCCTACTAAGAGGTAAGGAGCAATTAGAGGTTGATGAAATTTTAGCTGGCGATATTGGCGCAACTTCAAAACTGCAGTATTCTGAAACAGGCGATACCTTGTGTGATAAAGGCAAACCTATCATGTATTCAGGGATCAATTATCCAAAACCATGTATTTTCATGGCAGTTGAACCTAAATCCAAAGGTGATGAAGAAAAAATTGGTCAAGCACTACATAAGTTAACTGAAGAAGATCCAACCTTTGTGGTTGAAAGAAATAAGGAAACCCATCAATTGTTAATTGGTGGTCAAGGCTCTATTCAATTAGGAGTTATAACCAATAAGTTAAAAAATATTTTTGGCGTTGATGTAGATCTAGTAGATCAAAAAATTGCTTATCGTGAAACCATTAAGGGTAAAGCAACGGTACAAGGAAAACATAAAAAACAATCAGGTGGTTCAGGACAATATGGTGATGTTCATATTCAATTTGAGCCATGTGATGAAGATTTCATCTTTGAAGAAAAAATCTTTGGTGGTTCTGTACCAAAGAACTATATCCCAGCCGTTGAAAAAGGTTTACATGAATGCTTGGACAGAGGTGTTCTAGCTGGTTTCCCTGTAGTGAACTTAAAGGCAACTTTATTGGATGGTTCATATCATGCTGTTGACTCTTCAGAAATGGCATTTAAAATGGCTGCATCTATTGCTTTTAAAAAAGGTTGTAATTTAGCTAAACCTGTTTTGTTGGAACCTATATATTCTATTAATATCTTTATTCCTGAGAGTTACATGGGAGATATCATGGGCGATATGAACAGGAGAAGAGGTCGAGTGCTCGGTATGGAAGCTGCTGTTGTTAAGGGTTTCCAAAAGGTAGTTGCTGAAGCGCCTTTAGCTGAAATGTTTAAATATGCAACTGAGTTGAAATCAATGACTCAATCGAGAGGTTGGTTTGATATGGAATTCTCAAGATATGAAGAAATTCCGACTCATTTGGCTGAAAAAATCATCGCTGAAGCAAAAAAAGAAGAATAATTGAATAAGAATGATTATTAAAGAAAGAAAAAGCCATGACACCGGTCATGGCTTTTATTATCTTACTTTGCTATAATGAAAGAAGGAGAAAGGAAACCATATGGAACTGTATGATCATTTTTCAGATAAAGCAAAGCTAATTTTGGAGCAAGCTTATGTAGAAGTAAGTGAAATGAATATGAATTATGTAGGTTCAGAACATCTTTTATTAAGTTTGCTCAAAGTTAAATCAGATATTATTGATTTGGTTAAAAGGTATAATCGATTGACCTATAAAGATGTAAAAAAAGAATGTCTAAGATTCGTTGGTATAGGTTTGGTCAAAAGAGAAATACAGGGTTATTCAAGAAGAGCAAGTGAAATTTTAAAACAGGCAACTTTTGAAGCCAATAGCTTAAAATCTTTAAAAGTAGAGCCAGAACATATTTTTTTAGCATTATTGGATGCCTCTGAATCGACAGCCGTTAAGGTCCTAGAAAAAATTGGTTTTAGTGCATTTGATGTCAAAACAGATGTTATTAGAGAATTGGATTTTAAAGATAAAACCAATGCTCAAGCAAAAATACAAAGTGTTGAAGGTTCGTTCTTAAAACGTTTTGGTGTCAATATGACTAAACATGCCAAGCAAAATAAATATGATCAAGTGATTGGAAGAGATGAAATCATAAATCGTGTGGTTCAAATTTTAGGCCGTCGTACGAAGAACAATCCTTGTTTGGTAGGTGAACCGGGGGTTGGTAAAACAGCCATTGTTGAAGGTGTTGCCAATTTAATGATTTCAAAAGAAGTACCAGACTACCTTATGGGGAAGCAACTTATTGCAGTGAGTCTAGGAGCCTTACTGGCAGGCAGTAAGTTCAGGGGTGAATTTGAAGACCGTTTAACACAATTGATACAAGAAGTACAAAATAAAAAAGACGTGATTTTGTTCATAGATGAAATACATACTTTAGTAGGCGCTGGTGCTACTCAAGGTGCAATGGATGCCTCAAACATCCTGAAACCTTTTCTAAGTCGAGATGATATTCAGTTAATTGGTGCTACTACGGTTGCTGAATATAGACAATATATTGAAAAAGATATGGCTTTGGAACGCCGTCTGCAACCGGTTAAGGTCGATGAACCTGCATTGGAAGCTTGTGAAGAAATGCTTAAAGGGATAAAGAGTCGATATGAACAGTATCATCAAATTACTATAGAAGATGATGCTGTGTCTGCTGCAGTCTATTTGTCAAATCGTTATATGACTGATCGCTATATGCCAGATAAAGCCATTGATCTTATGGATGAAGCAGCATCTAGAGTAAAATTAAATAAGAAGGCTGTCTTGACTTCTGAAGAAGTTAAAGCTGTTGTGAACATGTGGACTGGCATTCCAGTTCTTGATATGGGCATCTCACAACAAGAAAACCTGTTGCATCTTGAAAAGTATTTAAGTGATCATATTATTGGTCAAGATAAGGCGATTTCTGTTCTTGTGAATGGCATTATGCGTAATAAAGTTGGCTTGTCAGATCATAATAAACCCTTGGGATCCTTTATGTTTGTAGGTCAAACTGGTGTTGGAAAAACAGCTTTGGCACAACGACTTTCAGAAGGCTTATTTCACAAATCGCAAAATTTTATACGTTTGGACATGTCTGAATATATGGAGAAACATAGTGTTTCTAAAATGATAGGTTCACCTCCTGGCTATATTGCTTATGAAGAAGGTGGTCAACTTACGGAAAAAGTGAGGAATTATCCCCATTCAGTGATTCTTTTTGATGAATTGGAAAAAGCGCATCCTGATGTAATAGACTTGTTGTTGCAAATATTGGATGAAGGCAATTTGACAGATTCAAAAGGAAGATCAATTAATTTTAAACATGCTATTATTATTTGCACTTCCAATGTTGGCTCCGATGCAATTAATAAACTGTCCATTGGTTTTGATCAAATAAAAAATCCTTTTGAGGAAACCTTAATTCTAGAAGAAAAATTGAAAGATGCCTTAAAAAAACATTTTAAAAATGAGTTTCTGAACCGAATTGATGATGTAGTCGTTTTTAATCCTTTAACGGAAAAAGATGTTATGAAAATTATTGCTCAGTTGATGAATGGCTTAATTAAACGAACTGAAACTTTAGGCTTTTCTCTTCACATTACAAAAGGCGTAATGGAAAAATTATATCAGGAAGGCTATTCCCCAAGATATGGAGTACGCAGTTTAAAAAGAAGCATCACCCAATTTATTGAGAACCCATTGGCAGCATTTCTATTGAAATCAAGTGTTCATAAAGACATAAGAATCAAGTTAAACGGAAAAAAAGAAATAGAGATTGAGCCAAAAGTGTTAGAAAGGGCAGATAATGGGTAGAAATAAGACTAAGTATGTTTGTCAAGAATGTGGTTCTATTTCCAGTAAATGGCTTGGAAAGTGTCCTGAATGTCATAGTTGGAATACATTCGTTGAAGAATTTATAGAAAATACTGTAGTAACGAAAGGCGTTGGCATCAGTAGTAAAAGCAAACCTTTACCACTGAGCGATGTCCGAATTGAAGAAGAAGACCGTTATAAAACAAAAATGAGAGAGTTAGATAATGTGTTAGGTGGCGGTATTGTAAAGGGATCTTTAGTTTTGGTAGGTGGAGATCCAGGGATTGGAAAATCTACTTTATTGATACAAGTCGCTGCTACTGTCGGCTCATCTGGGCAAAAGGTCTTATATGTATCAGGGGAAGAATCTTTAAAACAAATTAAATTGAGAGCGGATCGTCTGGGCATAGGCAATGATCAAATCTATTTGGTATCAGAAAACAACTTGGATTATATTGTATCTTATGTTTCTGAATTTCAACCAGATATTCTGATTATAGATTCCATACAAACGGTTTATAATCCCAATGTACAATCTGCACCTGGAAGTGTTTCACAAGTCCGTGAAGCAACGGCTACTTTAATGCGTATTTCAAAAGTAGATTCAGTTGCAACGTTTATTGTTGGTCATGTGACAAAGTCCGGTGCAATTGCAGGTCCTAAAGTTTTAGAACATATGGTAGATACAGTGTTGTATTTTGAAGGCGATAAAAATCATACTTTTAGAATTTTGCGAAGTGTGAAAAATCGCTTTGGTTCAACAAATGAAATCGGTATCTTCGAAATGACATACAAAGGTTTGCAAGAAGTCAAAAATCCATCAGAAATATTTTTAAGTAACCGCCCTGAATCTGCTCCAGGATCAGTGGTTGTTGCAGGTATGGAAGGAACTAGACCTGTTCTAGTTGAAATTCAAGCTTTAATTTCCAATTCTAGTTTTGGTACGCCTAGACGAATGGCTGTTGGTGTCGATTATAATAAAATCGTCATGATGATGGCTATTTTGGAAAAAAGAGTAGGCATTCAAATACAAGGATGTGATGCCTATCTTAACGTAGTTGGAGGCATGCAGCTATCAGAACCTGCCATTGATTTAGCTATAGTAGCAGCAGTGGTATCCAGTTTTCGAAATAAAGTACTTGAAGATGGTGTTGTGATTTTTGGCGAAGTAGGTTTAACTGGAGAAGTAAGAGCTGTATCGCATATTGAGCAGCGAATGAATGAAGCTAAGAAACTTGGCTTTAAGAAATGTGTGATTCCAAAAGGTAATTTGGAACAAGCGGTATCTGGTATTGAAACTATAGCGGTAGAAAACGTAGAAGAGATGATACAAATGATCTTATAAGTAGGTGCCCCATGATGTACACAAAATCTCAAAACAAAGAAGCCTTTAATGAAATTTTGAAACAATTGTCGCCAGGGACGTTATTAAGGGACGGTCTGGAGAATGTACTTGCAGCAAAAACAGGTGCACTAATTGTTTTTGGAGATCATGATGTGGTTAAAGAGATGTCAGATGGGGGATTCTTTATAAACGAAACTTATATGCCTGCAAAACTTTACGAATTGGCAAAAATGGATGGAGCCATTGTCATGAGTGAAGATGGCAAGAAAATTATGTATGCAAATACCCATTTAAATCCTGATCCTAGTATTGAAACAAGCGAAACAGGTATCAGACACCGTACAGCAGAACGAGTAGCCAAACAAACTGGACTACTTGTCATATCTATATCACAGAGAAGAGATCTTATTACGCTTTACAAAGATGACATCAAGTATGTCTTACCTGACATTGCGCAGTTGATTAACAAAACGAACCAAGGTATACAAACCGTTGAAAGATATCGTAAGGCCTTTGACGAGAGTTTGGAAATGTTAAATGCCTTGGAACTTTCTGACTTGGTCTCTTTAAATGATGTTTGTCTTACCATACAAAATGGTGAAATGCTCGCCAAAATGGGAAGAGATGTCAGTCGTTATATTAGTGAACTAGGTAATGAAGGTACAATGATTAAAGCTCATTTAAGTCAACTGATGAGCGATTTAGACGATGAGTTATCAAATCTTGTTAAAGATTATGCTTATGAGACTCAGGAATTTGATTTTGATGAACACTATTTCTTGGATTTAACTTTAATTTCAAGACGGTTAGGTTACTATTCAGAAGTAGATGTACTAGATGCACCTGTTTTTACAAGAGGGTATCGGTTGTTATCAAGAATCAAAAGAATACCAGAATATGTGATAGAAAATGTCATTAACCACTTTGAAGATTTTCAAGGCATTCTACAGGCAGATATGGATGCTTTGGATGAAGTGGAAGGTGTAGGAGCGGTTCGCGCTAGAAATATCATAGAGGGGCTAAGAAGAATTCGAGAACTCTATGGTTTTGAAAGAAAATAGGAGGGTTAAATGTTCAAACGCGGGGATAAAATATTATATCCTATGCATGGTGCTGGCGTCATTGAAAATATTGAAATGAAAAGCATATTAGGTGAAAAAAGACAATACTACATTGTTAATTTACCAGCAAAAAATATGAAAGTAATGATACCTGTAGATCGTAGTGATAGCTTAAATTTAAGAGAAGTCATTGATACAGATATTATTCCTGAAGTCTTTCAAGTTTTTAAAGAAGATTATATAGACCGGGGCATGAATTGGAATAAAAGATACAAGTATAATCTTGAGAAAGTTAAAAGTGGCGATATTTATAATCTCGCCAATGTTATAAAAGATTTGATGTCACGAGACATTGAGAAAGGTCTTTCTTCAGGAGAAAGAAAAATGCTCAATGAATCAAAACAATTATTCGTTAGTGAAATTTCTTTAGCAAGTGGCAGGGATCGCAACGAGGTAGAAAACTTAATTAGAGGTTATTTTTAAGAATTGGAACCTAATCTTTTGATTAGGTTCTTTTTTGTTCATTTGAAAGTAGAGAAAGAAAGGCTCTAGATATGACGATTTCATTATTTTTTGATTAAATAAATATAAAATAAGAAAATTCACATCTTGTAATGTGTTAGACTGAATGACAAGGAGGCTAACATGTTTAAAAAATTAATTAGAGGGCTATTGTCTTTAGCGGCAGTATCGACGGGAATTGCCCTTGGGAAGTCCATCTCGAATGAAATGGATGTAAGAGATATTGTGAATATTGGATTTGGTGAAACGGTTACTGAACTTATTTTTATAGGTTTATTCGGACTTATTCTTGGATTTATTGTTTTTATTATTTCTCCGTTTCTTATCAAACAAGCTCAACGATTGGCTAAATATATCGAAAAGGAAATTACAAAATTACCTGCTGAGCACGTTTTAGTAGGGTTTATAGGCTTGATTTCTGGTTTTCTCGTTGCTTTTATTGTAGGGGGCTTAACAAGGAATTTAATTCCAATTCCTTTGTTGAATAATATCATAGGTGTTGTATTATACCTGTTTTTAGGCTATTTAGGTGTTAGAATTGCAACTGGTGGAAGATTAGACTTAACCAAGTTTTTAGAGAATTTTGGAAAATTGTCCATAGGTAGTAAAGCAGACCATGCAAAACCAAAGGTACTAGATACCAGTGTCATTATTGATGGTCGTATCTTAGATATTTGTAATACAAAATTTATAGAAGGTAAATTAATAGTTCCTGAATTTGTTTTGAAGGAATTGAGACATATTGCAGATTCTTCTGATGCCTTAAAAAGAAAAAGAGGTAGAAGAGGTTTAGACATTTTAAATAAATTACAAACTGAAATAGAAAATGAAGTTATTATTGATAATACAGACTTTAAAGATGAAAGCGAAGTCGATATTAAATTACTGAAATTAGCAAAGAAATTAGGTGGCATGGTTGCTACTCATGATTATAATTTGAATAAAGTTGCCATACTTCATGGTGTTGATGTTCTTAACATCAACGAACTTGCCAATGCGGTGAAACCTGTGGTTTTACCAGGTGAAGAAATGGTCGTTGAAGTTGTAAAAGAAGGTAAGGAAAATAATCAAGGTTTAGCATATCTAGATGATGGTACGATGATTGTTATTGAAAATGGTAGAAATCTAATCGGACAGCAAATTGCAGTAGAAGTTACAACAGCACTTCAGACTGCTGCTGGAAAAATGATTTTCGTGAGGCCTAAGTAATGGTATCTTTAATAATTGCAGCAGCAGGAACAGGATCAAGAATGGATTACGTCGAAAAGAAGCAGTTCATATCTTTAGGGAATGAGCCCTTGCTCCTTAAAACGGTAAAACAATTTTTAATGGATGAAATTGATGAAATTATAGTTGTAACTGGTAAAGAAGATTTAGGGAGAATAGATGTTTTATTAGAACCTGTAAAACTCAATAAAGAAATAAGAATTGTAGAAGGTGGTCCTAGGAGACAAGATTCAGTATATAATGCCTTAAAACAAGCAAAAGGTGATGTTGTCATGATTCACGATGGTGCAAGACCTTTTATTAAAAAAGAAACCATTAAGGAACATCTGAAACGTATAGAATCCTGTCAAGGTTTGATTACAGCAGTGCCAACAAAAGACACAATTAAAGTGGTTGAAATGGGTATTGTTAGAAATACTTTGGACAGAAGTACACTGATGAATGTACAAACGCCTCAAACTTTTTATCGTAAAACTTTAATAGATGCTTATGATAAAGCCAAGGAAGCTGTAACTGATGATGCTTCAGTGATGGAGCAAATGGGAATTCCTGTTGAAGTTGTTTTAGGAGATTATAATAATATTAAAATCACAACGAAAGAGGATTTGGATTTCGCAGAAATTATCATGAAAGGATTTATATGAGAATTGGTACAGGATATGACGTGCATCAACTGGTCAATGATCGTCCCCTTATACTAGGTGGTGTAGAAATACCTTTTGAAAAAGGACTCTTAGGTCATTCAGATGCAGATGTTTTAGTACATGCTATTATGGACGCTATGCTAGGTGCACTAGCTTTAGGTGATATTGGAACACATTTTCCGGATCATGATCCAGAGTTTAAAGGAATCTCGAGTATTAAGCTATTAAAGCATGTGAATGATTTAATTTTATCGCAAGGTTACAAAATTGGTAATATTGACAGTGTCCTCATATGTGAAAGACCGAAGTTGAAATCTTACATACTTGAGATGAGAACAAACATTGCTTTGGCCTTGGAAGTTGAAGTGAATCAAATTTCAGTAAAAGCAACAACAACTGAAAAACTAGGTTTTACAGGAAGACAAGAAGGTATTGCAAGCCAAGCAGTGTGCTTACTTTTAAATCATAATGTTAATTCTTGACAATTCTTGGGTTATCCATTATTATTTTAATAATCAGTGAAGAGGATTATTAAGTAAAATCTTTTCTCAAGAGAGTGAAATCAATTGCTGTGAGGTTTCTAGAAGTGAGATTTACTGAACCTACCTTGGAGATGAATATGAAAAGTATTCCGTGGGGAAGCGTTAATTCCTTAAAGAGAATCACAAAGTGATTAAATAGAGTGGTACCGCGGACCTCCGTCTCTAACGAGAACGGGGGTTTTTTGTATATTTTAGTTGATTACAGCAGTAAATGATTGGGGTATGCATCAAATATGAGTGATTTTAAAATAGGGAGGGAGCAAGATGAGCGAAAACAAGGAATTTGTAAAAGAAATAACTAAAATGGAAGATGACTTTGCACAGTGGTACACAGATGTCATTCGGAAAACAGATTTAGTGGACTATTCTCCAGTAAAAGGTTTTATGGTCATTAAGCCATATGGTTATGCCATTTGGGAAAACATTCAGCAATACTTGGATAAAAAGTTCAAGGAAACAGGTCACAAAAATATGTATTTCCCATTGTTAATTCCAGAAAGTTTATTAAATAAAGAAAAAGAACATGTGGAAGGCTTTGCTCCTGAGGTTGCTTGGGTGACCCATGGCGGTGATAACGAATTAGGTGAAAGGCTTTGTGTGAGACCAACATCTGAAACAATCATTTGCCATATGTATGCCAAATGGTTAAAATCATATCGTGAATTACCATACTTAAATAATCAGTGGTGTTCTGTCGTGAGATGGGAAAAAGCAACAAGACCGTTCTTAAGAACTTCTGAATTTTTATGGCAAGAAGGTCACACTTTACATGAAACACAAGAAGAAGCTCAAGAAGAAACTTTAAAAATTTTAAAAATCTATGAAGAAATGGCAAAGGAATTGTTGGCGATACCAATGGTTTCTGGTTTGAAAAGTGAAAAAGAAAAATTTGCTGGTGCTGAAGCGACCTACACCATTGAAGCTTTGATGCATGATGGTAAAGCCTTGCAATCAGGAACGTCTCACAATTTAGCACAGCACTTTACAAAAGCCTTTGATATTACCTATCTAGATAGAGCATCAAAACTACAACATCCTTACCACACCTCATGGGGAGTATCGACTAGGTTAATTGGTGGCTTGATTATGGTGCATAGTGACAATAGAGGTTTGGTATTGCCTCCAAGAGTTGCACCAACACAAGTGGTTATTGTTCCAATTATGCAAAAGAAGCCTGGCGTTTTAGATCGTGCCTATGAGCTGAAGAAAGATTTGGAAGCTGTTGGTATTCGAGTTGAATTAGATGATTCTCCAAATTATTCTCCTGGTTGGAAATTCAATGAATATGAAATGAAAGGCGTGCCTTTGCGTATAGAACTGGGTCCTAGAGACATTGAAAATGGTGTTGCTATGGTCGCAAGAAGAGATACATTAGATAAAAACCAAATGGAATTAGAACACTTGCCAGAAATGGTTTCAGAACTTCTTGAAGATATGCATCAAGATATGTACCATGCAGCCCTTGAAATGAGAGAGGAAAAAACCTACACTGTAAAGACTTACAATGCATTGGTTGAGAGCATTTCTGAAAAACAAGGTTTTTATAAAGCCATGTGGTGTGGCTGTGAAGCATGTGAGGCTAAAATCAAGGAAGAAACAGGTGCAACCATTCGCTGCATGCCATTTGAACAAGAGCAATTATCTGAAACCTGTATTGTGTGTGGAGAAAAAGCAGATAAGATGGTATACTTAGCTAAGGCATATTAGGAGGCGTGATGGAGAATTATAAATTTTTTCAAAATAAATCATGTGAATATTTTCCGTGTCACAAAGTAAAAGACGAAAGTACCTTTAATTGTCTCTTTTGTTATTGTCCACTGTATTTGTTAAAGGATGAATGTGGTGGTAACTTTAATTATGATCATGGTGTGAAAGATTGCAGTAAATGCTTGAAACCCCACACACCAGGTAGCTATGAGTTCATCATGAGTAAGATGTCTGAAGTGATGGAAAGAGGAAAACTAGGAGGAAAGTAATGAGTGTAAGAGTGCGTTTTGCACCAAGTCCAACGGGCTATGTGCATTTAGGCAGTTTAAGAACCGCTTTGTATGATTATATGTTTGCAAAAAAACAAGGTGGTAGTTATGTGTTGAGAATAGAAGATACTGATCAAACACGTTTGGTGGATGATGCCATAGACAACTTAATTCAAGCCTTTGAATGGGCTGATATCATGCATGATGAAGGTCCTTTCATGGAAAATGGTAAACTTGTTCAAAGAGGTGACTATGGTCCCTATATTCAGTCTGAAAGACTAGATACCTACAGACCCTATGTAGATCAACTGTTAGCATCAGGTCATGCATATTATTGCTTCTGTTCTAAAGAAAGATTAGATGAAGTACGTGAAGCAAACAAAGCTAAAGGTATTATTTCTGGCTATGATGGACATTGTAGAAATATTCCTTATGAAGAAGCAAAGAAAAGAGCTGAAGCTGGCGAGAGTTATGTTGTAAGACTTAAGATGCCAGAAGATAGAGAATTGGTATTTGAAGATATGGTACGTGGTACTGTAAAAATGAATACCAATGATTCAGATGATCAAGTTTTATTAAAAGCTGACGGTTTCCCAACTTATCATATGGCTGTTGTTGTTGATGACCACTTAATGGGCATTACACATATGATTCGTGGTGAAGAATGGTTACCATCTACACCAAAACAGATTCTTCTTTATGAAGCATTGGGATGGGAAATGCCGAAAATTGCTCATTTATCAAACATTTTAAATACGGAAAAGAAAAAATTATCAAAACGTCATGACTCTGTAGCAGTAGAAGATTTCAGAAAGAAGGGTTATTTGCCTGAAGCTTTGATTAACTTCTTAGCGTTAGTAGGCTGGAGTCCTGAAGGTGAAGATGAAATCATGACTTTAGAAGAAATGACAGAGAAGTTTTCTTTTGATCGCGTTTCTAAATCAGGTGGTGTCTTTGATATTCAAAAGTTAAACTGGATGAACAACCAATACATTAAAAATGCGGATCCTGATCGTTTGGCTAAACTAGCAGTACCGTATCTCATTGAAGCTGGATATTTCAATGAAGATGGTGTAGAAGGTCATTTGGACTGGGTGAAGAGAATTGTTCAACTGGTAAAAGAGCATTTAGAGTATATGGCACAAGTAACAGATCACTTCCCATTGTTCGTTGGCGATGAAGTGAAAATTACAGACGATTCTGCACTTGAAATGATTAGAATGGATCATGTGGAGACTTTGGTAGATGCTTTGATTAAGACTTTCAATGCTGCAGAGAGTTTTTCTGCAGAAGATGTAAAAGCTATGTTTAAAGAAGTGCAAAAGGAAACAGGTATTAAAGGCAAGAATTTGTTCATGTGTACGCGAATTGCTGTAACAGGTCAAGAACATGGTCCAGATTTAATGGAAACCATTGCAATCCTTGGTAAAGAAACCGTCATTAAACGTATGAAATACGCTGTTTCAAATTACAAATAATAACTATTTGATTAAATCGCTTGCAAAAGCGATTTTTTTTTGATATCATCACCATAATCAAAGACATTGATTAGGAGAGTAAAATATTGGCTGTTTTTAGAGAGGGTTCTGATTGGTGAAAGGAATCTAAACAAAAGGTATTTGAAGTGCACCTATGAGTCGCTGCCTGAAATAATAGTAGGGTAAGCCGGGTAATCCCGTTATCGATAGTTGAGATAGGTATATACCTAATTAAAGTGGAACCGTGATGACAATCGCCTTTATATTTGGCGATTTTTTTGTTTTTTGATGTGAACATAAAGGAGGTAAGTGTGAAAAAAGAAGAAGGCTTACTGGCATCCATAAAGCGTAGAGATCCTGCTGCTCGCAATCGATTGGAAATTTTACTGTGTTATCCTGGGGTTCATGCTGTCCTTGGCCATCGCATTAACCATTTTCTTTATAAAATGGGCTTAAAAATAATCGCTAGAATGGGATCTCAGATCGTAAGATTTTTTACAGGGGTTGAAATACATCCTGGCGCTGTGATTGGAAAAAGACTTTTAATAGATCATGGTATGGGGGTTGTCATTGGCGAAACTGCAGTTGTTGGCAATGATGTAACGATTTATCAAGGTGTGACCTTAGGTGGTACAGGAAAGGATTCAGGGAAAAGGCATCCTACCATTGGAAACGATGTGATGATAGCCAGCGGTGCTAAAATACTGGGACCCTTTAAAATAGGCGATCATTCAAAAATAGGTGCTGGTTCGGTGGTTTTAAAAGAAGTGCCGGATCACTGTACTGTAGTAGGTGTTCCAGGAAGGATTGTGAAGCAAAAGGATCTTAAAATCAGTGAAGAGGAACTTTGCGATATGGATCAAATTCACATGCCAAATCCAGTAGAATCAGAATTTAAAATGCTATATGAGCATTTAGAAACATTAGAGAAGTTAATGAAAAAAAATATAGGATAAAAAATTCAGATAATTTATCTTTATATCGTGAATAAATGATATAATGAAGGGTGTTATTAAAGGAGCTAAATATGAAAATCTATAATACGATTACGAGACAGAAAGAAGAGTTTATACCGCTAGAACCGAATAAAGTTAAGATGTATGTTTGCGGTCCTACAGTATACAATTTTTTTCATATAGGAAATGCAAGACCGTTCTTAATGTTTGATGCCTTTAGAAGATATTTAGAGTATAGAGGTTATGACGTGACCTATGTTCAAAACTTTACAGATGTAGATGACAAGATTATCAATAAAGCCATTGAAGAAGATGTAGATGCAATGGAAGTCTCACGTCGTTTCATCGATGAGTATTTTAAAGATGCAGATGCGCTTGGTATTAAAAGAGCAGATGTTCATCCCAAAGTATCTGAGCATATTGGGAACATCATTAAAATCGTGAAAACATTAGAACAAAAAGGTTATGCTTATGAAGTTGACGGTGATGTCTACTTCGATGTAAAAGCATTTGAAGCATATGGCAAGCTTTCAGGACAAGACATTGAAGAACTTGAATTAGGTGCTCGTATTCAAGTCAATGATATTAAAAAGAATCCTACAGACTTCGCTTTATGGAAAAAGAAAAAAGAAGGCGAAATCGCATGGCAATCACCATGGGGAGAAGGAAGACCTGGATGGCACATCGAATGTTCAGCAATGATCAATAAACACCTAGGTAAAACGATTGATATCCATGCCGGTGGCAAGGACTTGGTATTCCCACATCATGAAAATGAAGTGGCTCAAAGTGAAGCATATACAGGTAAGACATTAGCAAATTATTGGATGCATAATGGCTACATTAATATTGAAAACAAAAAAATGTCTAAATCAGAAGGTAACTTCTTTACCGTAAGAGAAATCCTTGAACAGTACGATTCAGAGGTTGTAAGATTCTTCTTGTTATCAGTACACTATAGACATCCAGTGAATTTTAGTCGAGAACTTGTACAATCGGCAGCAAGTGGGTTGGAAAGAATTTATACAGCTCGAGACAATATGATACATTTAATGAATACTGCAGTGGAGATGATCACAGAAGAGGAAAAAGCTTTAATAGAAGGATATCAAAAGCATAAATCGAAATTCATTGAAGCCTTAGACGATGATTTTAATACAGCAGATGGTATTGCAGCTATTTTTGAACTGGTCAGAGATTTAAATAAAGACACAAACGAAACTTCTTCAAGACAATTTATATTGGAAAGTATGGACTTGTTAAATGAATTAACTGGTGTATTGGGGATCTTGACAAAAGAGAACAATGCATTGAGCGATACGTTACAAGCTTTAATCGATGAAAGACAAGAAGCAAGAAAAAACAAAGATTTTGAAAAGGCAGATGCTTTAAGACAAGCTTTACTGGATCAAGGTATTGTCATTGAAGATACACCAACAGGTGTTAAATGGTCTTATAAGCGTTAGGGGGAATTTTGAAACAATTTCTAGATAAGGTAGATCGAAGAATATTAACATCTGATGAAATAAAAATGATGAATGGCTCAAAATTAGCATTCATTGGTGATGCTGTTTATGAAGTCTATATAAGAACTTATGTCATGAACAACTACAGAGGCAATGTGAATCAACTGAATAAAAAAGGGGTATCTTTTGTAAAAGCATCAGCACAAGCTGAAATCCTTGAATATCTTAAGCCTTATTTGACAGATGAGGAAATGGCTGTAGTGACACGGGGGCGTAATGTAAAAACCAATACACCTGCTAAAAATGCGAGTATTAAAGACTATAAACTTGCAACGGGTTTTGAAGCCTTAATAGGAATGCTTCATCTCAAAGGTGAGAAAGAAAGAATTGAAGAATTAATTGTTCATGGGATTAGGCATTTAGACAAGGAGACATATAATGGATAAAAGAGAAAAGACTTTATTACTTATATTAGGGTTGGTATTAGTGCTTTTAATTGTAAAGTCCTTTTTCATAGATCCTTATACACCTAAAAATGAAGCTGAAGATGAATTTTATCAGGAAGTTAAAGATATTATAGAAACCAATTATACAGGCTTTCTATATGACAGTGGTTTGGTTTATCCAAGAATTGTTAAAATTTCTGAAATGTCAGAGCGAGAGAGAACTGTAAAAGATAAAGATGGTAATACTTATGTAGCGGATGGTATTTATAAGGCTAAGATCAGGAAGTATATACTAGGGTTTTTACCATATTCAGAGGAACGTATTTTAGATATAGATTAAGGGGCTTAAAATGAAAGTAGATTTGATAACTTATACACCAAATCCTGAAAAAATTGTAGCTGCAGCTGCTAAGTTATGCTATTCAAAAACAGGTACTCAAAACATCCTTGAAGGACTAACTGATGAGAAGGTAGAGTCTTTTATTGAAAAGTTAACAAGTATTGGCCATGAATCGCCTATTGAGCATATTTCTTTTACATTTGCAGTTGAAGGGGTTAGTCGTGTTTTAACACATCAATTGGTACGTCATCGTATTGCTTCGTATTCACAACAGTCTCAAAGATATGTGAAGCTTGATCAATTTGAATATATAACTCCTCCAAACATTTCAAACAATCCGAAAGCAAAGGCTTTGTTTGAACAAGCGATGGCAGAAGACCAGAAGCATTATGATGCTTTAACAGATATTTTGTTTGAAGATTATTTTCAAGGTTATATGACTGAAGGAATGTCCGAAAAAAAAGCAAAACAAGCGGCTGAGAAAAAAGCAATCGAAGATGCAAGATTTGTATTTCCAAATGCTTGTGAAACAAAAATAATTTTTACTATGAATGCAAGAACATTAATGCATTTCTTTAAACATCGTTGTTGTGAACGTGCACAATGGGAAATTAGAGCTATGGCAGATGAAATGTTAAAGCTTGTTAAGGAAGTGTCGCCTACTTTGTTTAAATATGCTGGACCAAGCTGTTTGACAAAACCTTGTCCAGAAGGTATGATGACCTGTGGCAAAACAAAAGAAAAAAGAGCTTTATACTTGAAGGAGCGTTCATGAAAGACGAATATATTATAGAAGGAAGAAATCCTGTTATAGAGGCATTAAATGCAGGAAGAACCATCAATAAAATAATGATAGCAGAAGGGCAAAAAGAGGGTTCAATTAAGAAAATCATTGCTATGGCGAAAGAGCAAAGTATTGTAATTTCTTATGTGGATCGTCATAAAATTGATAGTTTGTCTCAATCCGATAATCATCAAGGGGTTATGGCCTTTGCAGCGGCTTATGACTATATGCCTTTGGAAGCCTTGTTGGAAAACATTGAAAAAAAAGGTGAAGCACCATTTTTAATTATATTAGATGAAATCAACGATCCTCATAATCTAGGTTCTATTTTAAGAACCGCAGATGCTGTCGGTGCCCATGGTGTGATTATACCGAAAAGACGCGCTGTAGGATTAACCCCTGTGGTTGCAAAAACTTCTGCAGGTGCCATTGAATATGTACCTGTTTGTAGGGTTACAAATATAGCAAGAACCATTGAAGAATTAAAAGAAAAAAATATTTGGGTTGCTGGTGCTGACATGGCAGGTGAGCAAACTCACTTTCAAGCCAATATGACTGGAAGTTTCGCTTTGGTCATGGGGAGTGAGGGTCAGGGGATTAGTAGACTCGTAAAAGAAAAATGCGATTTCCTCATTCATATCCCAATGATTGGTAAAGTTTCTTCATTAAATGCTTCTGTTGCAGCTTCCGTTATTTTATATGAAGCATTTAAGCAAAGGCAGGGTAAATAATGCATCGGAAAGTTGTCCTTTTAGTGGATGCTTACAATATTATTAATGCCTGGTCCGAATTGAAATATTTGGCAGAACATGATTTAGAAGGTGCTAGAGAAAAATTAAATAATGATATGTTAGAATACGCAGCTTATTATGGTGAAGAGGTTTATATTGTCTATGATGCTTATGCAAGAGATAATAAATTGGAGCATGTAGAAACCATTAACCATGTTCATATTATTTACACCAAAGAAAATCAAACAGCTGATAGCTATATTGAAAAGAAGGTTGCTACACTTTCTGAAGATCCTAGACTATTAATCAAGGTTGTAACTTCAGACTGGGTACAACAAAGGCAAGTGCTGGGAAGTGGCGGTATTCGATTAACGCCGTATGAACTAAAAGATAAATGTACAAGAATCATTTCAAAGGTACAACGTAAGATGAAATTAGCCGATGAAAATCACAATAAGAATAGTGTTTTAGCCAGCAAATTAGCATCATTATTAAATAAAAGTCAAAAATAAATGTAAATTGGGTATTTACAAGTGAACGGGGAGTGATTATAATGAGTTCTGGTGCTTCGGCAAATAAGCTTCGAAATGAAGCTTATGAAGCGATGTCAGATGAATCGATTGTTGCACATGTCAAAGATGGTGATGATGCTGCTCAAGATTATCTTATAAAAAAATATAAAAACTTTGTTAGAGCAAAAGTAAGAACTTATTTTTTAATTGGAGCAGATTCAGAAGATATTATTCAAGAAGGCATGATTGGTTTATTTAAAGCCATTCGTGATTTTGATATAGATAAGAACACCAATTTCAAAGCCTTTGCTGAACTGTGTATTAAACGTCAAGTCATCACAGCAATCAAATCGGCAACTAGACAAAAGCATATTCCTTTAAACTCCTATGTATCATTAAATAAACCTATTTACGATGATGAATCAGAACGTACACTTTTAGATGTGTTAACAGGGAAACGATCCATGAACCCAGAGACGTTGTTTATTTCAAGAGAAGAAGTAAGCAGCATCAAAAAAGAAATTGGAAAGCATCTAAGTAAATTTGAATGGGAAGTACTAACAAGATATTTGGCTGGTGAATCTTATCAAGAAATCGGTCAAGATCTTAATCGCTCAGTGAAGTCCATCGACAATGCATTGCAGCGAGTGAAGAAAAAATTAGAGAAATATATGAAAGTTGATTTTTCATAACGACTATGAATTCAAAAAAGTTGGCTTTAAGATAACTCAAGACTTTGTTGACAATTACAAGGTAGTGTGTTAATTTAATAAGGTAACGGTATTTTGGATACGTATATATATAAATATCTAAAAGGGTAGGAGGTGTCTGAAGTGAGAGTGAAAATTACTTTAGCTTGTCAGGAGTGCAAACAAAGAAACTATAACACTACTAAGAACAAGAAGAATAATCCAGATAGATTAGAAATCAAAAAGTATTGTAGATTCTGTAAAACGCATACAAATCATAAAGAAACTAAATAGTTTGAAGGAAGTGATCTAGTGGCTGTACAAGCAAAGAAGAAAAACAATCCATTTAAGGCTATCAAAATGGAGCTTAAAAAAGTAAGCTGGCCAAATCGTAAAGAAGTAACTCAATATACTGCTGTAGTATTCAGCATGTGTGTTGCAGTTGGCGCATTGATTGCAGCAAGTGACGCAGCGTTCAGTTTCTTGTTTAGAGCAATCATTGGCAATTAATTTTAACAATCTTTTAAAGAAGGAGGGCAGAGTGTTACGGTAGTAGCACTATTCAGTATGTCAAAAGAAGCTAAATGGTATGTTGTTCATACGTATTCGGGTCATGAAAATAAAGTAAAAGCTAATATTGAAAAAATCGTTGAAAACAGAAATAAAGGTGACCTCATACTTGAAGTTGCTGTCCCAACCGAAGAAATTGTTGAGATTAAAAATGGTAAGAAGAAAGTCAAACTTAGAAAGATTTTCCCTGGTTATTGTATTGTAAAAATGGTTATGACCGATGAGTCATGGTACATTGTAAGAAATACAAGAGGGGTTACTGGATTTGTTGGACCTGAATCAAAACCAATTCCTTTAACTGAAGAAGAAATTCTAAAGATGGGAATCGAAAAACATGTAGTGGAAATTGATGTTGTTGAAGGTGACAACATTAAAGTAATTTCCGGTCCGTTTGACGGATTTGAAGGTGTTGTTAAAGAAGTAAACATGGAAAAGCAAATTCTACATGTGTCTATCTCTATGTTTGGACGTGAGACACCTGTTGAGCTTGACTTTACTCAAGTTGAAAAATTATAACATAATACTCTTAATTGAGGAGGTGAAATCATGGCAAAGAAATTAGTAAGTATGATTAAATTACAAATTCCTGCAGGTAAAGCTACTCCAGCTCCACCAGTTGGTTCGGCATTAGGTCCACACGGTCTTAATATCATGCAATTTTGTAAAGAATTCAACGCGAAAACTGCAGATCAACCTGGTATGATCATTCCAGTAGTAATCAGTGTATATCAAGATAGATCTTACACATTTATTACAAAGACTCCACCAGCTGCTGTATTATTAAAGAAAGCTGCTAAAATTGAAACAGCTTCAGGTCAACCACACAAAGTGAAGGTTGCTACTTTAACAACTGCACAATGTCAAGAAATTGCAGAAATTAAAAGAGTTGATTTAAATGCTGCATCTATTGAAGCTGCAACAAGTATGATCAAAGGTACTGCTAGATCAATGGGTATCGTAGTAGAAGATTAATTTTTAAGTGGGAGATGAATGTCGTTATTACCACGAGGAGGAAACATGGCTAAAAAAGGCAAAAGATATGCTGACGCTATGAAAAAAATCGAAAAATCAAAGTTATATGACCTTGACGAAGCGGTTACTTTATTAAAAGACGTAGCAAAAGCTAAATTCGATGAAACTGTAGAAGTTCATTACAAAATGGGTGTTGACGGTAGACATGCTGATCAACAAGTTAGAGGTGCAATTGTATTACCACACGGTACTGGTAACTCTAAACGTGTTTTAGTTATCGCAAAAGGTGAAAAAGCTGAAGAAGCAAGAGCTGCTGGTGCAGACTTTGTTGGCGCAGAAGACCTAGTGGATAAGATTCAAAAAGAAAACTGGTTTGAATATGATGTAATCGTTGCAACACCAGATATGATGGGTCTTATTGGACGTTTAGGTAGAGTATTAGGTCCTAAAGGATTAATGCCAAACCCTAAATCAGGTACTGTAACTTTTGATTTAACAAAAGCAGTTGCTGAGATTAAAGCTGGTAAAGTGGAATACAGATTGGACAAGACAAATATCATTCACTGTTCGATTGGTAAGATTTCTTTTGAAAACGACAAGTTAATTGATAACTTAAATGCGTTGACAGAAGCAATCAATAAAGCTAGACCTGCTGCAGCAAAAGGAACTTATTTGAGATCTGTAACAATTACATCTACAATGAGTCCTGGTATTAAATTAAACGCTGCTAAATTATAATGTTTATTTAAAGTTGACATTTATCAACTTACATGATAAACTTCATTAGAAAAATAAATACGAGTATTCACCAAAGACAGTAGGGACGAAAGTTTAATAATCCTACCGAGGTATAGATAGATTAGATTTATTACCCCTTTTTGTCTTGGATAAGAAGGGGTTTCTTATATACGGTGAATCCATAAATCCAAAAGAGGAGGTGGACGAATGTCTCAAAACTTTGAAATCAAAAAAGTTAAAGTTGAAGAAATTCGCGAGAAGTTTTCAAATGCAAAATCAGCGGTTCTAGTAGATTATAGAGGTCTTACTGTTGAACAAGTGACTGACTTGAGAAACAAATTCAGAGAAGCTGGCGTTGAGTATAAAGTTTACAAAAACAACTTAATGAAATTAGCTATCAAAGATAGTACATTTGAAGGTTTAACAGCAGATTTAGCAGGCCCAAGTGCTGTAGCATTTGGTTATGATGATCCTGTTACACCAGCAAAAATCGTAAAAGAATTTGCTAAAACAAATGATAAGTTGGAATTAAAAGCAGGTGTTGTTGAAGGTGCATACTATGATAATGCAAAAATTATTGAAATTGCAGATATCCCTTCAAGAGAAGTATTACTTTCAAGACTTGTTGGTTCTTTCCAAGCTCCAATATCAAACTTTGCTTACTTAATTAAGAACATTGTTGATAAAAGAGTAGAAAACGGTGAACAAAATGTACAGCCTGCTGAAGCAGCGGCTGAAGAAATTAGTGTAGAAGCTGAAGCTTCAACAGAAGCATAATTATTCGGAGGTGTATTATGAACAAAGAGCAAATCATTGAAGCAATTAAGGAAATGACTGTTTTAGAATTAAACGAATTAGTAAAAGCATGTGAAGAAGAGTTTGGTGTATCAGCATCTGCTCCTGTAGTTGTTGCTGCTGCTGGTGGCGAAGCTGCTGCTGCTGACGAAAAAACTGAATTCGACGTAGTATTAGCTAATGCTGGCGCTAAGAAAATCGGCGTTATCAAAGTTGTAAGAGAACTTACTGGTTTAGGCTTAAAAGAAGCTAAAGACTTAGTTGATGGTGCTCCAAGTACAATCAAAGAGCAAGTAACTAAAGAAGAAGCTGAAGCTATGAAAGCTAAGTTAGAAGAAGCTGGCGCTGCTATCGAATTAAAATAATTCAAGTCAATGAAAAGGGTTTCCAAAGAAGCCCTTTTTTTCTTTCAAGGTTCAGAGCGTTTTAAAAAGAATTTAATTTTCAAAAAATTGAAAAATAGATTGTTTATAAAAATAAAAAACAGGATATATAAAACAAGAAAATAATTGACTATATCATTTTATTATGATATAGTTTTAAAATGGCATAAGTTTCGATATCTGTTTTGTTATGCAAAAAAATAGCAAAACCTTATATCGGCTTTTTGTCATGGTTTTAAACGTAAAGAGAAATTTAATATTCTCTTAAAATAAACAAAAAATTTTACTTAAGGGGTGAACAGTTGATGCCGCAACCTATACAACTCGGAAATGCTGAGAGAATGAGTTTTTCAAGAGTTCAAGATGTAATTGAACGACCGAATCTAGTTGAAGTACAAAAGAAGTCTTTTAGATGGTTTTTAGAAACTGGATTAATGGAAGCTTTCAATGACATTTCACCAATCGAGGACTATACTGGAAATCTTGTACTTGAATTCGTAGGTTATGAATTAGAAGACAAGGCGAAGTATGAAATTGAAGAATGTAAAGATCGTGATGTAACTTACGCTGTACCATTAAAGGTTCAAGTAAGATTCATCAACAAAGAAACTGGTGAAGTAAAAGAACAAAAAGTATTCATGGGTGATTTCCCTATGATGACAGAAAAGGGAACTTTCGTTATCAACGGTGCAGAACGTGTAATTGTATCTCAGTTAGTTCGTTCTCCTGGTCCATATTACGATATGAAATTTGATAAAGTTGGTTCGCAATTATATTCAACAACTGTAATCCCGAATCGTGGTGCGTGGTTAGAATATGAAACAGATTCTAATGATATTATTTCCGTACGTATTGACCGTACTAGAAAATTGCCTGCAACTGTTTTCATCAGAGCTTTAGGTTTTGAAACAGATCATGAAATCATTAGTATCTTTGGTGAGTCAGAAAGACTTCTAAGAACATTGGAAAAAGATTCAACGTCTTCACAAGATGAGGCTTTAGTTGAAATTTATAAAAAGTTGCGTCCAGGTGAACCGCCTAACGTTGACAATGCAAAGAGTTTGTTATTCTCATTATTATTTGATGATAAACGTTATGATTTAGCAAAAGTAGGTCGTTATAAATACAATAAAAAACTTGGTGTTGCAGATCGTATTATGGAATTTGTAGCAGCAGAAAATATAGTTCATCCAACTACAGGTGAAATTATTGTAGAAGAAGGTCAACGAATTTCTGAGAAGAAGGCATTTGAAGTTGAAAATGCTGGTATTAAAGTTGTAAATGTATTAAATAATGAAGACAAGTCTGTCAAAGTAGTAGGCAGTCACTTTGTAGATTTAGCTAAATTTGTTAATGTAAAGGGGTTAAAGATTTCTGGGAAAGTACATTATCCTGTACTGAAAGAAATTTTAGACAATTACACAGAAGAAGATGATATTCGTGAGAATATTAACTTAAGAAGAAAAGATCTTGTACCTAAAAACATTATTGTTGATGATATTATTGCCTCATTCAGCTATATTTTAAATTTAGCAGAGGGTATTGGTACAATTGATGATATTGACCATTTAGGCAACAGAAGAATTCGTTCTGTTGGTGAATTGCTTCAAAATCAATTTAGAATTGGTTTGTCTCGTATGGAACGTGTTGTTCGTGAAAGAATGACCATTCAAGAGATGGATGCTATTACACCACAAGCGTTAATCAATATTCGTCCTGTTACAGCAGCGATTAAAGAATTCTTTGGTAGTTCACAGTTATCCCAGTTCATGGATCAAAACAACCCATTAGCTGAGTTAACGAACTTAAGAAGATTATCAGCATTAGGACCAGGTGGTCTTTCTAGAGAAAGAGCAGGCTTCGAGGTTCGTGACGTTCACTATTCTCACTATGGTAGAATGTGTCCAATTGAAACGCCTGAAGGTCCAAACATCGGTTTGATTGGTAACTTATCAATTTTTGCTGAAATCAATGATTATGGTTTTGTTGAAGCGCCATATAATGTCGTTGAGAAAGGTACTGGTAAGGTAACTGGAGAAATCCGTTACATGTCGGCTGATGAAGAAAAAGATGCAGTTATTGTAACAGCATTAGAAGAAATTGATGAAGAAGGCTTCATTAAGAACAAATCAGTTGTTGGTAGAAGACGTGGAGACATCAAAGAATTTGCACGTGAAGAAGTTTCGTTAATGGAAGTTTCTCCTCAACAAATGATTTCTGTTGCAACATCTTTAATTCCTTTCTTAGAGAATGACGATGCCAACAGAGCTCTGATGGGTGCGAACATGCAGAAGCAGGCCGTACCATTGTTAATTGCAGATGCACCAATTATCGGTACAGGTATGGAATATTTCTCAGCAAGAGATTCAGGTGCTGTGAACATTGCACCAGCTGATTCTACTGTAGAGTATGTTTCTGCTACTAAAATAGTTTTAAAACGTGATGATTCTCACGTAAAAGATACATTTGATTTATTGAAATTCAAGCGTTCAAACCAAGGTACATGTGTTAACCAAACACCACTTGTAAGCAAAGGTCAAAAGCTAAAAGCTGGTCATATTATTTCAGATGGTCCATCAACACACAATGGTGAGATGGCACTTGGAACAAACTTGCAAGTAGCCTTCATGACATGGAATGGTTACAACTATGAGGATGCGATTTTATTATCTGAAGAGTTGGTAAGAAAAGACGCATTAACTTCTATTCATATTGAGGAATATGAGTGTGAAGCAAGAGATACAAAGTTAGGACCAGAAGAAATTACACGTGATATTCCAAACGTAGGTGAAGATGCACTTAAAGATTTGGATGATCGTGGTATTATTCGTATAGGTGCTGAAGTTGGCCCTGGTGACATTTTAGTTGGTAAGGTTACTCCTAAAGGGGAAACTGAATTAACTGCTGAAGAACGTCTTTTAAGAGCGATCTTTGGTGAAAAAGCTAGAGAAGTAAGAGATACATCCTTAAAAGTACCTCATGGTGAAGCTGGTATCATCGTAGATGTGAAAGTATTCGTTAGAGAAAATGGTGATGAATTATCTCCAGGTGTTAACCTTCTAGTTAGAGTTTATATCGCTAAGAAGCGTAAGATAAACGTTGGTGATAAAATGGCTGGTCGTCATGGTAACAAAGGGGTTATTTCTCGTATATTACCTATTGAAGATATGCCGTTTGCAGATGATGGTACACCAGTACAAATCATCCTTAACCCATTAGGGGTTCCATCACGTATGAACATCGGTCAGGTACTTGAGATTCACTTAGGTCTTGCAGCTAAGAAATTAGGATGGAATGTGGCAACTATGGCATTTGATGGTGCAAAAGAACCTCAAATTGCTGATTTGCTAGAAAAAGCTGGTTATCCAAGAAGCGGAAAATTGAATTTACGTGATGGTAGAACTGGTGAGTATTTTGATAACCCTGTTACAGTTGGTTACATGTACATGCTAAAACTGCATCACTTAGTTGATGATAAGATCCATGCGCGTTCTACAGGTCCTTACTCGTTGGTAACACAGCAACCTCTTGGTGGTAAGGCGCAGTTTGGTGGTCAGCGTTTTGGTGAGATGGAGGTATGGGCATTAGAAGCATATGGTGCTGCATACACACTTCAGGAGATCTTAACAGTGAAATCAGATGATGTTATTGGTCGTGTTAAAGCATATGAAGCCATCGTAAAAGGTGAAAACATTCCTGAACCGGGTATTCCAGAATCGTTTAAAGTATTAATTAAAGAATTCCAATCTTTAGCGTTAGATGTAAGTGTTATTAAATCTGGTGGTGAAATTGAAATGAAGGAAGATGATGAGTTTGCAGATGATCCTTCTGATTTAGATGATTTAATCGTAAACGATGCTGAATCTGGAGATGGAATTTTAATCGAAGATGAAACTGGCGAATTAATCGAAGATGATGATTTTGAAGATGCATTGTCGGATGATTTAATGGCAGATGACATTGATTTAGATTTTGAAGACTAATGGTTGTAGCCTTCGGGCTACACCCTAACTAGGTATAAGCTATTACTTAAGAAGGGAGCGACACCTTGCTAGAATTTGATAATTTTGATTCCATAAAGATTCGCTTAGCCTCTCCTGAAAAAATCAGAAGCTGGTCGCGTGGAGAAGTTAAGAAACCGGAAACAATTAACTACAGAACTTTAAAACCTGAACGTGAAGGATTGTTCTGTGAAAAAATATTTGGACCTACAAAGGACTGGGAATGTCATTGTGGTAAATACAAAAGAGTACGCTACAAAGGTGTTATATGTGACCGATGTGGTGTAGAAGTGACAAAATCAAAAGTAAGACGTGAGAGAATGGGTCACATTGAGTTGGCTGCACCGGTTTCTCATATTTGGTATTTTAGAGGTATTCCTTCTAAAATGGGTATCTTACTGGATATGTCACCAAGATCTTTAGAAAAGATTTTATATTTTGCTTCGTATATCGTAACTGATGCAGGTGATACTTCTTTATCTTACAAACAAGTGATGTCTGAAAAAGAGTATGCTGAAGCGAGAGAACAATTTGGTTCTTCTTTCAAAGCGGGTATGGGTGCTGAAGCAGTAAGATCAATTCTTCAAGATATCGACTTAGATGCTTTAAGAGATGAGCTAAAAGCTATGTATCAAGAAGCGACAGGTCAAAAGAAAGTTAAGTTGATCAGAAGATTAGAAGTTGTAGATGACTTTAGAATCTCAGGCAACAGTCCTGAGTGGATGATCATGGACGTTGTGCCTGTAATCCCACCGGATTTAAGACCAATGGTTCAATTAGATGGTGGTCGTTTTGCAACATCTGACTTAAATGACTTGTATAGACGTGTTATCAATAGAAATAACAGATTAAAGCGTTTATTAGAATTAGGGGCTCCAGACATTATCGTTAGAAACGAAAAGAGAATGCTTCAAGAAGCTGTTGACTCTTTAATTGATAACGGTAGAAGAGGTAGACCTGTAACTGGACCTGGCAACAGACCATTAAGATCATTATCAGATATGCTTAAAGGTAAGCAAGGTCGTTTTAGACAAAACTTACTTGGTAAGCGTGTTGACTATTCTGGTCGTTCGGTTATCGTTGTTGGACCTACTTTGAAATTCTATCAATGTGGTCTTCCAAGAAAAATGGCTCTTGAATTATTTAAACCTTTCGTAATGAAACGTTTGGTTCAAGAGGAAATTGTACACAATATCAAGAGTGCTAAGCGTATGGTTGAGCGTGCTAAACCTGAAGTGTGGCCGATTGTTGAAGATGTAATCAAGAATCATCCAGTACTTCTTAACCGTGCACCAACCCTTCATAGATTGGGTATCCAAGCCTTTGAACCTGTTTTAGTTGATGGTAAAGCAATTAGACTACATCCACTTGTATGTACTGCTTACAACGCCGACTTCGATGGTGACCAAATGGCGGTTCACGTACCTTTATCCGTAGAAGCTCAAGCAGAAGCAAGATACTTGATGTTATCAGTAAACAACATCCTTGCTCCTAAAGATGGTTTACCAATTACAACACCTACACAGGATATGGTTTTAGGTGCTTACTATTTAACGCTACAAGTTGATGGCGTTAAAGGTGAAGGTAAAATCTTTAAAGACTTTGATGAAATGTATATGGCATACAGAAATGGTAGTGTTCATTTACATGCTAAAGTTGGTGTAAGAGTTAAATTAAATAATGAAGATACAGGTAAAATTGTTGAATCAACCGTTGGTAGATTTATCTTCAACAGTGAAATTCCTCAATCACTTGGTTTCGTTAATAGAGATGAAAATCCATATGCATTAGAAATTGACTTCTTATGTGCTAAAAAAGACTTGGAAAACATTATTGCAAGTTGTTATGAGAAAACAGGTAATACTGTAACGGCTCAAATTATGGATTCAATCAAAAACCTTGGTTTCAAATTCTCTACTCAGTCTGCAATTACAGTTGCTGTAGATGATATGATTATTCCAGATAACAAATGGGAAATCGTAGAAGCTTCAAGATTAAAAGTTGAACAATACCAAACAGCATTCAGAAGAGGCTTTTTAACTGAAGAAGAACGTTATGAAGGTATTATTCATACTTGGACGCAAACGACAGAAGATGTTACAAACTCCTTGATGGATTCCATGTCAAGATTGAACAACATTGCAATCATGGCAAACTCTGGTGCCCGTGGTTCAAGAAACCAGATTCGTCAGTTGGGTGCGATGCGTGGTCTTATGGCCAATGCAACTGGTCGTACAGTTGAGATCCCAATCCTATCAAACTTTAGAGAAGGTCTTTCTGTTCTGGAATACTTTATTTCAACAACAGGTGCGAGAAAAGGTCTTGCTGATACGGCATTAAGAACAGCCGATTCAGGTTACTTAACAAGAAGACTTGTTGACGTAGCCCAGGACGTTATTGTTCGTGAAGTAGATTGTGGCGCTGACATCGGTATCGTTGTTAGAGACATTGTAGAAAACAATCAAATCATTGAAGGTTTAGCAGAACGTTTAGACGGTCGTTATCCAGTTAGAGATGTTTTACATCCTGAAACTGGAGAAGTTATTGCATCTTCAAAGAACATGATTAATAAACCAATAGCTGAAGCCATAGTTGCTGCAGGTATTAAAGAAGTAGAAATTCGTTCAGTACTTAACTGTGAAGCAGAGCATGGCGTTTGCTGTAAGTGTTACGGTCGTAACTTGGCAACTGGTCGTGAAATGGCTGTTGGTGAAGCGGTAGGAACAATTGCAGCTCAATCTATCGGTGAACCGGGTACACAGTTAACGATGAGAACCTTCCATACAGGTGGTGTTGCCGGTGCCGATATTACTCAAGGTCTTCCGAGGGTTGAGGAATTATTTGAAGGCCGTAAACCAAAAGGTATGGCAGTTATTGCTGAAATCTCTGGTAAAATTTCTTTCCAAGAGACAAAGCGTAAACAAGAAGTTATTATTACAAATGAATCTGGCGAATCTCATTCATCTCAAATTGTCTATGGTTCTCGTTTAAGAGTTCAAGATGGAGATTATGTACAAGCTGGTGATAAAATCACTGAAGGTTCAATTAATCCACATGATATTTTACGAGTAGTTGGTGTAACTGGTGTACAAGAGTACATCGTTAAGGAAATCCAAATCGTATATAGACTTCAAGGTGTTGATATTGATGATAAGCATATTGAAGTAATTGTAAGACAGATGTTGTCTAAGATTCGTGTTGATGATCCAGGTGATTCAGATAATCTACCAGGCAGAATCATTAACTTTAAAGAATTTAAAGATGTTAACAAAACTTTAATCGCAGAAGGCTTACAGCCAATGGATGGTACTCGAGCATTATATGGTATTACTAAAGCGTCGTTAGCAACCGATTCATTCTTATCAGCTGCTTCATTCCAGGAAACAACACGTGTGTTAACAGATGCTGCAGTAAAAGGAAAAGAAGATCAACTGTTAGGCTTAAAGGAAAACGTCATAATTGGTAAGTTAATTCCAGCAGGAACAGGCTTAAGAAAATATAAAAACGTTGCCTATGAAAAGAAAACAGATGTTGATATGCAAGAGGTGTTTTTATAAGATTCCCTCTGTAAGTATTTTGTTAAAATGATTGACAATATTACAGGGATGGTGGTACAATGTTTGAGTATGTTATCTTGTAAAAATTATGTCAAGATAACTTCTTACTCAAATGATGAGTTAAGGAGGTGTTCTTTGGATATTAAAGACTTAGAAACAGCTCATAACAAGAAAATCGGTATTAAGCAATCTTCCAAAACAATTACATCTGGAAAGGCAAAAGCGCTTTATATAGCGAAAGATGCTGAACAACATGTGATTAGAAGTATTGTAAAGCTCGCTGAGGAAAAAGAGGTTGAAATCATTTATGTGGATTCAATGGAGGAACTTGGTAGAGCATGTGATATTGACGTTGGTGCTGCGACGGCAGTAATTGTAGAATAATGACTATATTTTAAGACGAAAACGAGAGGAGGTGCATGGATGCCAACTATTAACCAATTAGTAAAGCAAGGTAGAACTCAAATGACTTCAAAGTCAACTGCTCCTGCTTTAAACAGAAGCTTTAACTCATTAAAAAGAAAAGCAACGAAAGCTACTTCACCACAAAAAAGAGGTGTATGTACTTCAGTTAAGACTGTAACACCTAAGAAGCCAAACTCGGCTCTTAGAAAGGTTGCCAGAGTTAGACTTTCTAATGGTATGGAAGTAACTGCATATATTCCAGGTGAGGGCCACAACTTACAAGAACACAGTGTTGTTTTAATTCGTGGTGGTAGAGTAAAAGACTTACCAGGTTGTAGATATCATATCGTTAGAGGTGTATTAGATACTTCAGGTGTTGCTAAGAGAGAACAAGGAAGATCGAAATACGGTGCTAAGAGACCTAAGAAGAAGAAGTAATGATAAAAAGCCTTTACTTCGGTAAAGGCTTCATATAGTCAAAACGCACAACGACATGTAGTGCATACTATTTGTCGAGTACCGATGAAGAAAAATTATAATTAAGGAGGGAAGACAAGTGCCTAGAAAAGGAAGTGTTCCAAAAAGAAAGGTTTTACCAGATCCAGTATACGGAAGTGTGGTAGTTGCTAAATTAATTAACTCTATCATGTTAGATGGTAAAAAAGGTACAGCTCAAAGCATTGTTTATGATGCATTTGATTACATTGCAGAAAAAACTGGTAAAGATCCATTAGAAGTATTTGAAGATGCTATGGAAAACATCAAGCCGGTATTAGAAGTTAAATCAAGAAGAGTAGGTGGTTCAAACTACCAAGTACCAATGGAAGTTAGACCAGTAAGAAGACAAACTTTAGGTTTAAGATGGTTAACGACGTACACAAGAAAACGTGGCGAGAGAACTATGTCTGAAAGATTGGCAAAAGAAGTTATGGATGCTGCAAACAACACTGGTGCATCTGTTAAGAAAAAAGAAGATACGCACAAAATGGCAGAAGCGAACAAAGCATTTGCTCATTATAGATTTTAATTAAAACGTATACTTTTATAAAGGAGGAACAAGAAGTGTCTAGACAGTTCCCATTAGAGAGAACAAGAAATATCGGCATCATGGCTCACATCGATGCTGGTAAGACGACTACGACTGAAAGAATCCTGTACTACACTGGTGTTTCTCACAAAATTGGTGAGGTTCATGATGGTGCAGCTACTATGGACTGGATGGAACAGGAGCAAGAAAGAGGTATCACAATTACTTCTGCTGCTACTACTTGTCAATGGAAAAACAACAGAATTAACATCATCGATACACCAGGTCACGTTGACTTCACTGTTGAAGTTGAAAGATCTCTTAAAGTATTAGATGGTACAGTTGCAGTATTCTGTGCAAAGGGTGGGGTTGAACCTCAGTCTGAGACAGTTTGGAGACAAGCTGTTAAGTACAGAGTACCTAGAATGGCATTCGTTAATAAAATGGATATTACAGGTGCAGATTTCTTCAGAGTTGTTCAAATGATGAAAGATAGATTAGCTGCAAATGCAATTCCAATTCAAGTACCAATTGGTGCTGAAGATAAATTCTTAGGTATTGTAAACTTGATGACTATGAAAGCTCATATTTACAAAGATGACCTTGGAAAAGAAATTGAAATTACAGACATTCCTGCTGACTTAGCTGATTTAGCTGAAGAAAAGCGTGCTCAAATGGTTGAAGCTATCGCTGAAACTGATGAAGAGTTGATGATGCTTTACCTTGAAGGTGAAGAAATCGAAGAAGCTGCATTGGTAAAAGCATTAAGAAAAGCTACAATTGATAACTTAATTGTTCCTGTATTATGTGGTACTGCATACAAAAATAAAGGTGTTCAGATTCTTCTTGACGCTGTTATTGATTACATGCCAGCACCAACTGACGTACAAGCAATTAAAGGTATTGATCCTGATACTGAACAAGAAGTTGCTAGACCAGCTGATGATAAAGGCCCATTTGCGTCTTTAGCATTTAAGATCATGACTGATCCATATGTTGGTAAGTTAACATTCTTTAGAGTTTACTCAGGTACACTTGAAGCAGGTTCATATGTATTAAACTCAACTAAAAATAAAAAAGAAAGAATCGGTCGTATTCTTCAAATGCATGCAAACAACAGAGAAGAAATCAAAATGGTTTACTCTGGTGATATTGCTGCAGCTATCGGTTTAAAATTTACAACAACTGGTGATACTTTATGTTCAGAAGATCATGTTGTAATTCTTGAGTCGATGGAATTCCCTGAGCCAGTTATTAAGGTTGCTATTGAACCTAAAACAAGAGCTTCTCAAGAAAAGATGGGTCTTGGCCTTGCTAAATTAGCTGAAGAGGATCCAACATTCAAAACTTATACTGATGAAGAAACTGGACAGGTTATTATTGCTGGTATGGGTGAACTTCACCTTGAAATCATTGTTGATAGACTTTTAAGAGAATTTAAAGTTGAAGCTAACATCGGTGCTCCACAAGTTGCTTACAAAGAAACACTTACTCAAGAAGTTACAATTGAGCATAAGTACTCTAAGCAATCAGGTGGTAAGGGTCAATACGGTCATGTTAAAATGCACTTTAGACCTAGAAAAGCTGGTGAAGGTTATAACTTCATTAATGCTATCACTGGTGGTTCTGTTCCTAAAGAATACATCGAGCCAGTTAACCAAGGTATCCAAGGCGCAATGCAAAATGGTATCTTAGCTGGTTATGAAGTTGTAGACGTTGAAGCAGAATTATTCGACGGTTCATACCATGAGGTTGACTCTTCTGAAATGGCATTTAAATTAGCTGCTTCTATGGCATTCAAAGATGCTATGAAGAAAGGTAAAGCTGTTTTACTTGAGCCATATATGAAAGTTGAAGTTACAACTCCAGAAGATTACTTAGGTGATGTAATGGGTGACTTAAACTCTCGTCGTGGTCAGTTAGAAGGTATGGAAGCAATGGATGGCGCTCAAATCATTAGAGCTCATGTTCCATTATCAGAAATGTTTGGTTACGCAACTGACTTGAGATCTAGAACTCAAGGACGTGGTGTTTACACTATGCTATTCAGTCACTATGATCAAGTTCCAAATTCAATTGCTGAAAAGATCATGGGAGACAAGAAATAAATTATAAAGGGAGGAATTTCAAAAATGGCAAAGCAAAAGTTTGAAAGAAATAAGCCACACGTTAACGTTGGTACAATTGGTCACGTTGACCACGGTAAAACAACTTTAACAGCTGCAATTACAAAAGTATTGTTTGACAGATACGGCCTTGGCGCAAAGGTTGATTTTGAAAACATTGACAAGGCACCTGAAGAGAGAGAAAGAGGTATCACTATCTCTACAGCACACGTTGAGTATGAAACTCCTAATAGACACTATGCTCACGTTGACTGTCCAGGCCATGCTGACTACGTTAAAAACATGATCACTGGTGCTGCTCAAATGGATGGTTCTATCTTAGTAGTTTCTGCTGCAGATGGTCCTATGCCACAAACTAGAGAGCATATCTTATTATCTCGTCAAGTTGGTGTTCCATACATCGTTGTTTTCTTAAACAAATGTGATATGGTTGATGACGAAGAATTATTAGAGTTAGTTGAAATGGAAGTTAGAGACTTATTAAGCCAATATGACTTCCCAGGCGACGACACTCCAATCATCAGAGGTTCTGCTTTATTAGCATTAGAAGATTCTTCTTCTGAGTGGGGTGACAAAATTATCGAATTATTCGAAGTAATCGATGAGTATGTTCCAGAGCCAACTAGAGCGACTGATAAGCCTTTCTTAATGCCAGTTGAGGACGTATTCTCTATCACAGGTAGAGGTACAGTTGCAACAGGTAGAATTGAAAGAGGTATCTTAAAGGTATCTAACGAAATTGAAATCGTTGGTTTATCTGAAGATAAGAGAAAAGTTGTTTGTACTGGTGTTGAAATGTTTAAGAAACTTCTTGATGAAGGTTTCGCAGGCGACAACATTGGTTGTTTATTAAGAGGTGTTCAAAGAAGTGAAATCGAAAGAGGTCAAGTTCTTGCAGCTCCTGGTACTATCAACCCACATACAAAATTCGAAGCTCAAGTTTACGTTCTTAAAAAAGAAGAGGGTGGACGTCATAAGCCATTCTTCTCAGGTTATAGACCACAGTTCTTCTTCAGAACTACAGACGTTACTGGTAGCATTAAGCTTAAAGAAGGCGTTGAAATGTGTATGCCTGGCGACAACGTAGAAATGACTATCGAGTTAATTTCTCCAATCGCGATCGAAGAGCAATTAAAGTTCTCTATCCGTGAAGGTGGTAGAACAGTAGGTTCAGGTTCTGTAATCAAAATCTTCGAAGACTAATCATAAATCAAGACCAGTTTACTGGTCTTTTTTTTTTGTTTAGGAAATTACATTTCCTAAACAATTAAAGAAAGGGTTGCATCTATTGGGAATACTTGATAAAATTCAACTGT
>JAFGVN010000052.1 GCA_016937975.1 Clostridia bacterium | reverse complement strand
CCAAAGCCTAGATACTAGCGATTGGCTAAATCTTACTAGACAGGATTCCCACCTGCTATACACACGACACCGAACTGTCGCACCTCCCAAAGTTATTATAACAGATATTTCGATGAACTAAAAAATATTAATTCTTTCTTTAACTAGATGATTAATGCCTTTAATTATGCTAGAATAGTAAAGATTAAAAGGAGCATATTATGAAATTACTTAAAAATAAAAAAGCTTTAATCATAACTATTTTGTCATTATCGCTGCCAGCAATTGTTGAAATGGCCCTCAATACAATGTTAGGGGTTTCAGATAATATTATGCTAGGTCGGCTCATCAATTCAGGCGCAATTGCATCTGTTGGATTCTCAAATCAGATTATATTTTTTCTGATCTTTACATTCTCTGCTTTTAATACTGGTGCCATAGCAATGATTTCGAGAGCTTATGGCGAAAAAGATTATAAAAAATTAAAACATGTTGCTGAACAAAATATGATATTAAATGCATTAATGGGTATGGCTATTCTTGCATTATCTTGGGCTATTAAAGATCAGATTTTTAAAATTTATGACGTTGAGCCTCAAATCTACCATGATGCTCTATTGTATTTTGAAATCATACTTGTGGGCATAATCCCAATGTTTTTAAATTTCTCCTTTGCAGCGATCTTACGCGGGGCAGGAGATACAAAAACACCTATGTATATTACAGGTGTCGTCAACATCTTTAATATTTTTGGCAATTATGTCTTAATTACTGGATTTGGACCTTTCCCAGAACTCGGTATTGCTGGTGCTGCTTGGGCAACTACTATGGCAAGATTTATAGCAATGGGGATTTATATTTACAAACTTTATATTAAGCAAAGTGACATCAAACTAAGAATTGAATTATTCTTTGATAAGCATATTATAAAACCACTTTTTAGAATCAGTTGGCCAGGAGCTATTGAACAGGGATTAATGCAACTTTCTTTTGTTGTACTAGGGGTTATTGTAGCAAAACTTACCACGGAATCAGAATCACTGTTTAGAATACTTATACAAATCGAATCTTTATCCTTCATGCCTGCAGTAGGTATTTCCATTGCAGCAGCAACCCTAGTGGGCAAATCTTTAGGAGAAAAGGATATTCAAAAAGGAACTGAGGTTGGATTTGCTTCTGCTTTCTTAGGGGTATCCTGGGGTATTTTTATTGGTATTGTATTTGTATTAATTCCAGATCTTCTTATTAAAGCCTTTACAACGGATCAAGCAATCATAGCTCTTGGTTTGCCAGTTATTCCATTCCTAGCATTGAATCAGCCTGGGCTAAACTTTATGATTGTTATGGGTGGTGGTTTAAGAGGTGCAGGGGATACAAGAATTTTAATGTATATGACCATCAGTAGATTATGGATTATGTTCATTCCTCTTTCATACTTATTCATCATAAAAATGAATGCCGGTGTAGCAGGTTTATGGTATGCAGAGATTTTATCCATTCTTACTTTTTCAGCTATGATTTTCCTACGATTCAAAAGTCAAAAATGGTCTACAATTTCAGTAGAAGAATAAAGGCAGTCTCACTTATGTGAGACCGCCTTTTATTTTCAATGATTAAAAACTTTTTAATTCTTTTGGATATTGGTTTAAAACTTCACAGCCCGCTTCAGTCACCAAAACGATATCTTCAATGCGTACACCAAATTCATCTGGCAAGTAAATGCCCGGTTCGACTGAAAATGTCATACCCGGTTCTAATATCATTTCACTTGCACTTGATACATCTGGAAATTCATGTACTTCAATGCCAATACCATGTCCAGTTCTATGGGTAAAATAATCTCCGTAGCCTGCCTCTTCAATGACCTTTCTAGCTGCAGCATCAACTGTTTTCACAGAAACACCAGGCTTAACAGCTGCAATACCTGCTAAATTTGCCTTTAAAACAATATTATAAACTTCTCTATATTTTTCAGAAGGTTCACCTCGGTAGAAACTTCTTGTCATATCTGAACAATAACCATTGGTTCTACCGCCCATATCAATTAATAAAGCTTCTGGACCAACCGATTTTGTTTGGTCTGATTCATGATGTGGTATTGCTGTATGATCACCATAAGAAACTGAAGGTGTAAAAGAAACTTCAAAGGTCTCATACTGTTCAAACAACTCTGGAATTTTCTTTTGTAATTCCTTTTCCGATAATTGATTATCTCCAAGCAACTCCGCTACATGGGACATAACAGTGTCATTTATTTGGGAAGCATGTCTCATTTTTTTGATTTCATCGGCGTCCTTTAACATTCTAGGATAGTCCACACAAATAGACCCAACACCGATTTTCATTTGATTTTGTTTTTCCATTAATCGAATCAAGAAGTGTGACGGCCATTCTTTATCTATACCTACTTTACCCTTTAATGTCATCATATCACTCAGGATTTGAACAGGATCTTCTTTATCATTATAAAATATAACTTCAGTATCTAATCCTTTAGCATTGGGAAACAATGCATTGATCAGTAACTTATGTACACCTGAAGTGTTGACATATAAAGTTAAAAGTCTCTCACCAGGGCTGAACATTTCATCTAGCAAATAATAAATTGCATTTGGAGCAGAAATAATTAATTCTTCAAAACCTTCCATTTTCATTTTATCAATGACTCTGTTTAAACGTTGTTGATTCATGCTACCTCCTCATTTAATTCCAATTCCTTTTTTACTGACTTTAAAATACCTATAAATAAAGTAACAATTATGATGCCTTTAAAAATACTACTGATAGAAATACTCCACCATACACCACTTAAATCCAGTGCTGTTTTAGAAAGTACAAATGCCATCGGAATTCTAAGTGCATTAAACAAAACACTGTTTATTGCTGGATACATGGTTTTACCTAGTCC
Source organism: Clostridia bacterium (assembly GCA_016937975.1). Lineage (GTDB taxonomy): Bacteria > Bacillota > Clostridia > Peptostreptococcales > Acidaminobacteraceae > JABXKX01. Next base: position 108,300 of record JAFGVN010000052.1, on the reverse strand, counting down.
ATTGAATGCACCATTGGTCATAATTTCTATACACATAAAGAATTGTGAGAATCCCAAAATTTTTAAATATACAATCCCAGCTTCCAAAGCTTTAGCTTCAGGAATGAAGATTTTGAAAATAGGTCCTGCGAAGAAAATAAGGGCTAAAGAAGTTATAACACCTATGACCGCCATAATGGCAAAAGAAACCTCATAGCCTTTTTTTATTCGATCAAATTGATTTGCACCGTAATTTTGTCCTACAAAGGTACTCGTTGCTGTAGAAAAACCTGAAGCAGTCATCCATGAAATGGATTCAATTTGTGAGCCGACCTTTTGAACAGCAATAGCGATGTATCCCCATTCTGCAATTAAACGGCCAATAATCATGGCAATAAAAGTAAACAACATGCTTTGCAAACCTACTGGTAAACCAATCTTTACAATACGCTGTACTTTTTCTTTATTCATTTTATTAAAAATATGCAATCCTTCAAATAAATGTATTTCCTTCTGTCTATAAAGATACAGGATAAATACCAAGGTTACAATCAATTGAGCGGATATTGTTGCAATTCCTGCTCCAATTACTCCAAGGGCAGGAAATGGACCAACGCCAAAGATAAGGATTGGGTCAAAAATAATATTAAAGGCCAATCCAATGGTATTTATTGCAAACGGCACACCACTTTTGCCATATCCATTGAATATTGCACTGAAAATTGGATTTACAAAGAAGAAAACCAAACCTATAGATACGACTTTCAAGTAATCCTCAGCCATTTTTACAACAGAAAGGTCATCTATTCCGAAAAAACCAATTAGTGGTTTATTGAAAGTAAATAATACCAAAGAAGATATCATCCCCATAATCAAAATTAACTGGAGTACATTTTGAACAATGGCCTTACCTTCTTTAATATCTCGTCTCCCTACCGATTGTGCAACTAAAACCTCTGCACCTATTCTACATAAAAATATAAGCCCTGAAGCAAACCACATGTAAAAACCTGCAGTTCCAACAGCAGCTGCTGCATCACCACCAACACGACCAATCCAAATCATATCTGTCATGTTATATGCCATCTGTACAAAAGATGTTCCCATAATTGGGAGTGCAAGGAATAAAATGGATGAAAAAATCTTCCCTTTTGTTAAATCTTGCTTATTCATTCGGCCTCCTAAATAAATGTCTCATGATGATTATACACAAGTTCATATTTTTCTGCAATACAGCAAAACACTATATAAATAATCCTTTTGAAGATCGATTTTTAAGTGATATAATAATTGTAATCCTATTCAAATTTAAGTCATTCATGAAAAAAACTCTAAGGAGGTCATATGCCTGACATATTAACACATTTAATTGGTGCTGATGAAGCTTTAAAAACCATTAGGCCTCACTATAAGAAAACACTTTTAGCCAACAGAAATTTTTATAATCTTGGCGCTCAAGGACCTGATATCTTTTTCTATCATCATATTCTTCCATGGCAAAAAAATACATCCATTGATGCAATTGGTACACGATTACATGAAGAGAAAACTCAGGAATTTATTTTAAAAGGCGCACAATTAATCAAGCAAAATTTCACAGGTGATGCCTTTGAATTCTTTAAGAAAGAAAATCTTCAAACAGATGCTCATAAAAAATTCAGTTATCTTGCAGGGTTCCTTACACACTATGCACTGGATATTCATTGTCATCCTTATATTTTCTATTTTTCAGGACATGAAGGTGGCTATAATCACAAGTATTTCGAGTGCATCCTGGATACAATGATTCATGACATCTATCATGCAAAACAAAAGAAGCTTCATAAAACAGGTAAAGCTATTCAGTTAGCAAGCTATGACAACTTGTTGATTGCAAATTATTTAAACTATATGATCTATAAAACTTATGAAGAAGATATTCCCTCTAAGGAGATTGTTCAAACGATTAAAGATATGCGTTCCACAATGACTGCAATGTATGATCCCCTTTCCCTAAAGAAAAACATTTTGAAGTCTACTGACAAAATTGTTGGCGCAGGTGGAAAAATTATTACTGCAAAATTCCCTGTAAAATATGATTCAAAGGTAGATTATTTGAATCTAAAGCACAATGAATGGTACCATCCCTGTGATCAGAAGATGCTTAAAACAGAAAGTTTCTTAGATTGTTTGAAATTAGGGATAGAGACTTCTGCAGAAATGATTATTGCATTGGCAAGGTATATTACTCATGAAATTCCAACAGAAGAGTTCAAGGCAATCATTGAAAACAACCGTTATGATACTGGATTACCAATAGAGCTTTATGATAAAATGCTTTATTCAAATCCTATCTTAGATTATAAAAAGACCTATAAAATAGGAGATTCTAAATAGAATCTCCTTTAATAATTGCCAATAATTCCTTTGGCTCTGAAATGACATAAGTTGGATTTTCAGCCATAAGCTTATTTAAATCCATTACAGTCCATTTAACAAGTACTGTTTTTACACCTGCATTTTTTCCGCATTCAATGTCATGAATACTATCACCTACAAAAAGTACTTCTTCTGGTTTGGCGTTAAAATATTCCATGACCTTATATAAACCTTCTGGATGGGGTTTTTTCATCACCACATCAGTTTTAGACAATGCAATCTTAAAGAAATCTTTAATCTTGAATTTTTCTAACCCATGTTGCAGTCCCACAGTTCCCTTATTTGTAACAATACCCATTTGAATATTGTTTTGATGCAAAGCATCTAGCATTTCAATAATGCCTTCAAAAATCGTTGTATGTTCATCTCGATGCTCTCGATAATAATCACTATAGAATCTTGCCAACTCGTCTACACGACTTTCATCCAAGGTTGCCATTTGCTCATTTAATACTTTTCCCCAGATTTCATCTAAAACAGATTGATCCAGTTCACGATTTAAAAGGGTTTTCGCTGTTGTTCTAATTGTTTTTTCGATGAGATAATTTGTATCTACTAATGTACCATCAAAATCAAACACTACATATTTAATCATAAAGCTCCTTAAAAAGATAGCCACTCACGTCCATCTTCATCAACTGTTGTCTTACATTCCTTTTCGAGGCATCTCATTGTATTTAATACTGGAAAAAGAATGGCATATCTCCAAGAATAAAAGAATGTATTTAAGATAATTGTCACAATTAGATATGTCCATCTTAATCCCAAAGCCATTTCATCGATGTTATTGAATACATATATCATTGATCCCGTCGACAAAATGAAATTAGGTAAATGAGCAATCATAACAATCTTAATCTTATCGATTTGATAATATTTCGTCAACAACCAACTGGTTTTAAACTCTCGACCTGGAATATCAATGTCCCAAAATACAGATAAGTCAGCAAATTCCATTCGATATAATATATAAAATACAACAGAGCCGATTAAAATAGTAAGACCGATTAACCCAAATAAAATGGAATTTTGAAATGGATAAATTCTATAGATTTCATGATGTTTACCCCAGTAGTAAAACCACGTTATTAAAAACAATATAATGAAAAATGATTTTAAAAGAAACTTGATCAGTTGAACAAAAAAGATTCTCCAAAATTTATCTCTACTTTTTTGAAAAACATGACTATATTTCTCTGTATCACCTGCATATTGTCCTTTTAACCATTCTGCATTCGCTATAGTAATTCTAATAGAATAGTAAATAATAGGGAAATACATTAACAATAGCAGAATTAATCCCAATACATATAAGAGTGGATGCCCTGCTAAAAACGTGTCAAAGAAAGTCCAATATACTGAGACAAAATAGGAAATCATGACAGCAAGAAAACCAAATTTTGCAAATTTTATATGATTATTTAGGAATAGATGTTTACCATCATTAATACATATAGATGTTTGCACATCTTTGTTGATTAACATTAAATTCCTCCTTTGTTTAGTCTAGCTTTATCCTATCACTAGGAAGAATTTATGTAAATGAAGACCTAAAAGTTTTAATTATTCCTTAAGAAATAGATGCATATTTTTACATAATGCAATCCACTAACAAAAATATTGCATAATGAAGTTTGGTCCATTGAGCACCATATGTCAAGAAATTGATAATTTCACAAAAAAAGCTGATTAAGAATCAGCTTAAAAATCAAAATCTATATTCAAATCTTCTCTTAAAATTAAATCAACACTTTGTGGAGCAAACTCATCTGGATTTAGAGATTGTACCTCATGGATCATATCCATGTTATAATTTTGTGCACTCTGAACATTTAAGAATAATAAAACTGCCAAAACTACAAAGACGCCTAAACGAATAAGGATAAATCGCGAATGCTTTTTTTCTTCTACATTTTTAATTTTTGTATCAATTTTCTTTCTAATCACTTTACTCAGTATAAATAAAGTAATTATAAGTATGACTATCATAATAGTATAAAGATTAAGGCGTTTGATAAGGACTGGCAGCATAAAATTTTTATAACTTTCAAGTCCTGTTAAAATATCTAAATAATCTTTTTCTATCACAAAGTTGGCTAAATGAAGGAACTGAAGTGGTAATGCAGCTACACTCATTGCTAACATCATCCACACAGCGGAAGTGCCGACTCTAAATTCTACAGTGATAATCATTAAAACTAGCAAAAACATGCTTATTGGAATATAAACAGCAAAATCCTTATGAATCACTTCAAAAATTTCTCTTAAAAATGTAAATGGATTTCTTTCCATCAATTGGTCAGATAAATTTTGTAGAGAAAGTGTAGTTGACATTTCATTCACATTTAATTTTTCATACGCTACTTCTGCTACAATCTTACCTAGCAATGCTTCATCATCAAGATCCTTGTTTTCAATATAAACTTCAGCAACTGCATCAATTTCTGATTGTTTAATCTCAAAACCTTTATCTCTGGTATAGGCTTTTATACCAGAAGTAACGCTTTCTCCTTCAGGGATTGTTCTTAAAACCTCCAATAGATTTGCAAAATCGATATTGCCATCCATTTGTGTTGCTGCTTCCTTTTCAATTTGATCCCTTACATAATCTTTTAGAAATGTAACATCTACATCTGGCATTGTATCATATTCATTAAATACATATCCCATGACACCTAATCCCGACTCATTAACAAATTGAAGCAAAACATCTTTATCAAATCTCAATTCATCAAGATGCATATGATATCGATCAAGTAGAGCATCTGTAATTTCTTCCGTTAATGGTGTTGTCTGAAGCATTTCTTCATTAGCTTCATAAGATAAAACAGAATGATTCAGCAAGCTAAATCCAATCCAAAACATCAATAGCAATCCCAGTATTAACATCAAAACAAAGTTTGTTATTCCCTTTAAAAAGCCCATTATATTCTCCTAAAAAGTAACTCGAGATCTTCTCGAGTACTCTCATATCATTTATTAATAATTATCATCAAATTCTGACCAATATTTTATTTTGTCAACTTCCTTATTTGAAGAAAACTTTCCTAACTTATATTGATTCAATTGATTTTCCGTAAAGGTATAAACATACTTATCTATGAGTATAGCCTCTTGAACATTTTCACCTAGATAAACTGGTTCTTTTGCTGAAAGTTTCAAAGCGTAACAGTCTGTTTGATTAAAATAGATCAAGTATTTTTCATTCTCTGAAAACTGTAGTTTTTTATTGTTTGAGTCTAAAGCTCTACTTTTTCCATCTTTCATCAAATAATAACCAGTCTCATTTTCATAGACTACAGCCTCTCCCTCTGAACTTATGGTCAAATAAGAACCATTAGTTGCCAAGGATACCGTCTCACTCAATTTATTGGTCTTAAACTTTGAAAGTTGAAGCTCATTACCACTCATGGTGACCATGTGATTTTTCGATTTCGAAAACCAAAACTGACTAAAGTTGTCACTTATTGATTTGATTTTATCTTTATTTAATATATAATTTGCACCTTGATTTTTTTGATAAACCAACATAAGTTCATCATCATAAATCAAAGGTTGATTTAAATCACCAAATGTATTTTGACCAACTTTGGTAATTTCATCATCCAATAAAACAACATCATCCTTTTCATTGAAAAAGAGTGCATAGTGATCATTTTTTTCTTGTACTAAAATTACCCCTTCCTTATCAGCTGTTGATAAGATATGTTGAATATTTCTTCCAATTTCAGTAACTTTGTTGTCCTTAACATAATACAATTCATATTTCTCACCAGAATCAAAATCACTTCTTACAAAGTAAACTGTATTTTTCTTTAAAGAAAGCACCGGCTCATAAACATCTTCAGCCAACTTTACAGGTGCACTTTTTTTATTTTTTTTGTACAAAACGCCTAAATTTTCTTCAGCAGTAATGTCTGTTACATAATAAATATTTTCATCATTATATCCAAACAAATAACGATCTATTCCAACATTACCGTCAATCCGAAGGGTTTCATTGTTGGCAAACAAGTACAAATCCCCTATATAGTCATGGCCATTTTTTGTATAAAGTACTTGCTTTCCATCTAAGGAAACTTTATAACTACTAACTTCATCACTAATAGTGATCAAAGACTTCTTATATTGATACAGTGTTTCACCATCTAGAAAATAAATGTAAGCATCATATTTTCTAACTGAATGAATTTCACTTGCTTTTCTCATAATTAAAATGTCATCTTCATTTTCATCAATGACATGTAATTCATTGGCATGGTTTACATAATAAAATCCTGATTCTGCTTCATAAAAAATCCTGTCTGATAATAACCATGTTGCAAAAAAATAAATAACAAATAACCCTAATAAACTTACAAAATACAGCCACACTTTTTTTGTTAATTTTGATTTTGACTTTTCTTTTGTATTTCTTTTAGGTTCAAAAACAACCGACGATTCTTTACTTAAAAGTGATTCTACATTTTCTTTTGATTCCTTGTCCATTACAAAAGTTTTTCCAGCATCAAGAGGTTCGGAACAACCGATACATTTTGCTGCTGTTATTGGATTACTCAATCCACAGATGCCACATACCACATAAGCCACGTCAGATGCTATTGGTGCTCCGCATGCTTGACAGTGGCTTTCGTTTAAGTGGTTTTCACATCCGCATTTTTCGCAGATTAATGTCATTTTATTCTAAGCTTGTACCGCATGAATTACAGAATTTAGCATCTCCGACTTCAGCATTACAATTAGGACAAGTTTTAGATACTGCTGGAGCTGGAGCTTGTTCTTCAATCTTTGCGCCACATGATCCACAGAATTTTGTACCTTCTGCTAACTCAGCACCACAATTCGAACATGGGAAGCTTGATTTTGCAGCAGGTTTTGCTTCAGCTGGCTTTTCAGCACTAATTTTTTCTATTTCTGCTTCAACTAATTTTATTGCTTCATATAATTCATCAATTTCAGTAATGAGATTACTAACAGATTCGTCTAATTCTAAGCTTTCCTTAGCTAAGAAATAAACTCTTGAACCTAACTCTTCATATTTCTTATCAATTGAAGATTTATGTTTAGTAATATCCAATTTTAATTTAGCAACATTAGCCATATCAGTTGTTTTTTTACCAACTTTGTTTAATCCTTTACCTAAATCATCTAAAAAACCCATAATACCTCCTCAGTCCTTTGACCATATTTTCTATAATCTTCCTATTAAATCATATCATTTATTCAAAATTCAGGCAATACTACTCAGCGTATATCTCAGTTATACCAGTACTTTTAAACAAGGTACCTGGAAGTGCTTCCTCAATGGTTAAAATCATATAATCTGCAGTAACAGGTTTAATGAATTCAATTACATCGGGTATACGATAGCCTTCATTTTTAAACACATAATTAAAACTTCTTCCATCTCCAACGGTGATATTCACTTTTAAGAGCTTTGCATTTTCCTCGTAATTTTTTTCTGAAGAATGATCACCACTGTAAATAACTAATCGATTAATAAGACTTGGTAATGTCTTTGTCAGTTCAACCCATTCCTTCTCCCCATAGCCTTTAACAGATTCTAACCAAGCGGTATCTAAATCACCATCTATAATCATATCCGCATTTAGGGATTCATCCGAAACCTGAACATTTTGCCAAGAAATTTTTTGTTCCTTAGGTGTAGACATATGAACCTGTTTTAAAAATTCTCCATTATAACCAAAAGCATATCCATTTAAATTATCAAGCAAATCCGTCTCAGTATACAAAACAAAATATCTACTATCCATAAAAACAGCGTTCAAACCTAAAAGATCATCTTGAAAATGAAAAATCTGCTCACCATTACTTAAATCAAATCCTGTAACTAAATCCTCGCCATAATAAAGGACATACAGAATCCCCTCTCTAATACTATAGCCTGTTTGATCATTGTTGGTTTCAATCTCCCATAAAAATTCCCCTGACAAAAGATCATGTATAGAGATAACACCTTGAACATTTGCGATTAACTTGTCCTCATAAACAAAAGGTTTTTTTGCAAATACAGTATCTTTCTTCTCCAAATCTCTCCATTTTAATGTCCATACAGGTTCAAAATTGGAATCATAAGTTTCCACAACATAAGTGCCATAGGTCTCATCATCCATTTCATCATAGAAAGATATAATATAGGGAATGGTTTTATTTTCAGTGTATAGTTTAATGCTATGGTATGAATTTTCATCTTTTTCAATAACAATTTCAGGTTCAGGTTCAACAACGGTCTCTTTACATCCTACCAGTAAGAGCGTTGCAATTATTAATACTAGTATTTTTTTCATTCTTTACTCCAATGTTGTATTGTCACTGTCATAACCACAATGAGGACAATACTGATGTTCTATGATGTCACCACATTGCTCACAAACTCTCATTTGATTGATCCCACAATGAGGACAAAATCTTGAACGCCTTGGAATCATCTTTTTACATTCTATACAGGAAACATAATGGCTATAAGTTTCAATAATTTCCTGTGGCAAGGAAATATATGTTAGTTTCAATCCATTACAGTACAATCCAAATTTCTCTAAATCCGCTTTAACATAATTACTAAACAAGACAGATATTTTCCTTATATCAAAGAACAGCCCTTCTATTTCCATAAAATGTTTGAAAAATTCCTTCATTTGCTTTTGAATCATCTGATCTAAAAACTCCAACAAGGTTTTGTTTTCAATTTGATAGAATTGACTCATTAACTCGGTAAGTAAAATCACTGGATTAGTTATGGTTAATTGACAATGACCCATAGCCAAAATTGGAATATTCAACTGCTCATTCATCAAAGGTTCATTTGCTGCAAAATCATATTGGAAGGACTTCATGTTCACAAAAAATATGAAGGTATCTGAGCCCATTTGATTTCTAATATCATATTTACCAGCATCATACCAGCGCTTAATTTCATATGACTGAGTTAAAATAGCCATTTGCTTTTCTTCAACCCATAATGTTTTTTTTGATTTTTCACTTAAAGAGACCATATGAAAAATTTCATTTGGAGCTAAAGTCCAGGCTATCACATTTTTTCTTGTTTTAGACATATTCTCACCTTATTATATTATACACTAAATACCAAATCCTTTCACTATTCTTACATATACCCCAAAAAAGAAAAAAAGACCAAAAAGGTCTTATTTATGCTCAACTGTAAACATATCTCCTAGATCACATTCAAATACTTCACACAATCTAATCATCAGTTCAGGACTTGGATTATGAACATAGTTTTCCAATTTAGATAAATAGGTTCTGTTAATCCCAAGCTGATCTGCTAATGTTTGTTGTCTCATATTATATTGTTTTCTATAGACTTGAATGCGATTTCCCATCACTTTAGCCATACTGTCACCTCCATTTTCAACCAAATCATTCACACATCAAAATGTAACCACAAAACTCTCACCTTTTGTGTTGAATTTTCATACATTTATCATAAATGAACTTAAAGAAATAATCATCAATTTTGTTTATATAACCAAATAGAGGTTTATTTAGCCAAAATAATTCATTATTATGACATTTATATCTCATTTTGATAAAAACATCACAATTAAAATTTGACATCATACGATACATTTTGTTAAGAACATAAGAATATACGATCAAGAATATCAGATTAATTTCTTTTCTATTAACTTTGTATATACTTAATATTAAAGTTACAAAAAATTGTTAAATTAGCAACAATCCCTTTAACCTTTTCTTTTTAATAGACCATCATGTATAACGGATGCTATTAGAATCCCACCAGAATAACTTAACCAATAAATCCATTTAAAATCCAGATGAAAATAAAACATGAGCATCACTTGATGAATCTGTTGAGCCATAAAGAATAAAGGCAGATAAATAAGAATGCCTATTACCATGGTCAAATTGCTGTTTTTCTTCAGAAATAATAAAATACTATAAATAAACAACCCTAATACAACGTCACCGACGTATTGATTAAAAGGTCAAGGAATTTCTAATCTCTTATTGAAAGTTATCAGTATTAAGATACTGGTTAATATTAAAGGTATTATTTTTTTCATAGGAGTTCATTTAGAATCACATAATGAATGTGATCTTCCCATATTCCATTGATTTTCAAATATTTTTGTGCCAATCCTTCTTCATGAAAACCTACATTAAGGACTGTTTGAATGGACCTTTTATTTCTTGGCATAATATTGCCTTCTATACGATGTAGTCCATATTCATCAAACATAATCTGAACCCCTTTTGTAAGGGCTTCTGTCATGTAACCATAACCTACATAGGATTCATGTAAATTATAGCCAACAAAACAAGAACAGAAAGCACCCATAATTAACTGTGAAAAGTGTACAATACCAATGACCTTGTTATGATTTTTAAGCTTAATAAACAATTTTAAGGCAACACCTGAATCTAGTCGTTCTCGATCTTCCCTTAACATGATTCCTTGCTCTCTAAGGGTATAATAACTCTCATTTCTAACAGGTTCATAGGGCATTAAATGTATCTTGTTCTCTTGGTAATATTCCAATACAGACGTCACATCAACTTCATGTGCTGTACAAAGTTGTAATCTTGTTGTTTCGTACATTATATCTCATCCTCCATTAAATGCTTATATCCTGTAAAAAAACTAATGATTGCAAAAAGATATAAAGTCAAATATGTATAGCTTATTGAAAAATTAACATTTTGCATCCGATCAACAAATATAAGCCTTGTTGGCATAGTCCATGGCAACAAATGACTAAACATCTGTCGACTAAAAAGTATTCCTGTTAAGAACATGGTAATAGATATACTCATTGGTATAAATTTCTTTCTAAAAATCACGGTCAAAGTTAAAGCAAAATATGAAAATGGCAACATTAAAAAATTACCTTTTAAGAATAAAATCCAATAACTTATTGTCGAAGAAAAATCAAGAGTAGTTCTTAAAAGCACTTTTGTAGACACTAATGCCAGTACAAAATGAATCGTTCCAAAAATTAAAGTTACTAATGTTACAAAAGCCACCTTTGCAAAATAAAAGTGTTCTCTCGAGATTGGAATAGTCAGCTGGAACTTTAATGTATCATAATAATATTCTCTTGCAATGATATCAGCAGCTAAATAGGGATAAAATATGAGTCCGATGGTTTTCAAGAGAAAGCGTAAATTCATTCCCATGATATCATCCACTGTAATGACATCATGACTGGTACTTGCATTCAAGATGACTACAACAAAAGCTACTAAAAGTGGAATGCATATTGAGGTTAATAAGGTTAAAACAACAGTTTTAGAAGCTCTAAATTTAATCCATTCGTTAACAAGCAAATTCATCATATCATTTCACCACCAACTAATTCTACGAAATAATCCTCAAGTGTTATCGCTTTTTTATAACACTCAATTATATTAAGATTATTCAAGTCCAGTTTTTGAGACAGCTCATCAAGTTGAATCGCTTCATTTAAGTAAATATATTGTTCTTTCAATAAAAACTCTTTATATCCCGCTTCTTTTAATCGTTGGTATAGAAGTTTCATGTCGTCAGCTTTTATGACTGTTCTAGACATGGAATTACCTTTCAAATATGCTTGATCAAATATCTGAATAATCTTGCCATGATGAATCACAGCGATACGACTTGCTATCTTTTCAATTTCTGACAACACATGACTTGCGATGATAATTGAAACCTTTCTCTCATTAGCTAAGCGCATTAAGATGTTTCTCATTTCATTCACAGATTTTACATCCAATCCATTAAAAGGTTCATCTAACAATAAAATCAATGGATTATTCAGTAATGCCCTTGCAATTGCTAGTTTTTGTTTTTCCTGCAAATTCAAGGTTTTTACTTTATCATATAATTTGAAATCCAAATTGACTAGTCTTAACAAATCAAAAATGGAGTCTTCTTCATGAAGACCAACAATATTTGTGATCAACTTGAAATTTTCGTACACTGTTAAATGATCATAAAACCCTGGATGTTCAATAACGCTTCCTATTCTCGGCAATATGTAATTACGGTTCTCATGAAAGGACTTGTTAAAATAACGGATTTCTCCCTGTGTTGGTATTGTAAGTCCTAGCATCATTTTTAAAGTTGTTGTCTTTCCAGCACCATTCAGACCTAGAAGAGCAAAGATCTCTCCAGGCATTATTTTAAAATTTAATTGATCAACGACTACGGTCTTGCCATAATGTTTTGAAACGTCTTTTATTTCTATATTTGCACGCATAGTCCCTCTAATCTAAATAATCCTGATGAATCAACTTTATTAATAAAAATACCAAAGCAACTAAACCAATACCTACATGAACAAAAATTGCTGTATTAATCATGGGATAAGCCCCTGAAACACCTGATAAATATGCAGGTATAGCTCCTGGTAGAAAAGATATCATATATTGTAATTGCAAACCATATTCGCAAATCATGTAACTGATTAAGATCAATGAAGGTACTAAAATATTCCCAATAATCAATGTTAGAACCATACCAACCAGCTGAAATACAAAACTATAGAGTGCAATATAACCATAGATTTTTAAGGTGTGCAAAACTAAACCGAAAACTTTCATATTCCTAAATAAAATGAGTTCTATAATGACGACAATGGCTATTGAAAAAATTATAAGAATTGTCATCCATATAAAAGCCATCCATACCTTTGACATGATGATTTTACCTCTGTTAATTGGCGTCAAATAAATACTTTTCAAGCCTGATAACCCATGTCCAATTTGTATTAATGACATAGCAATAATCGGGAATACAGTCTTTGACATGACCAATGCCATTAAAAGGATATTTAACCGATTAAAATCACCACTCACGAAACCTGTCGGTTGTAACAACAGCAACATTAATGAAACCATAGGTAAAATACCCATAATTAAAAAACTCGCTAAAAAATACGTTGTCTTAACAATCTTTTTAAATTCAATTTTAATGAGATTATTCATTTACTCCCCTATTTTTTCTAAGTAAAAATGCTCTAAACTATCAAAACCATATTTCATTTCTTGAACATGAACGCCTTCATCCATCAGGATTTTATGCAAAGTTTTTAAACGACCTAAATTCTCTACTATATGAACGGTAGTGTCATTTACAACTTCGTAATCATAGATATTCAATTTTCGTTCTATGACTGTTAATAAATATGGAAGTTGTTCGCTTTGAACAGCAAGATAGGATTGTTGATGGAACTTGAGTTCTTCATGGGTCATTTCATCAATTAAAGTTTCGTTTCTAACAAGACCAATACGATCCACAAAAGTATCCAGAAATGTTGCCATGGTAGTCAATAACAAAATGGAGACACCTTTCTTTCTTGAAAGGAATTTCAAATGTTGAATCAACTGTTTAATGGTTACAGGATCCAAAGCTACAAAGGGATCATCAAGAATAAGTATTCTCGGTTCAATTACAAAGGCTCTAATCAATTTAAGCTTTTGTCTCATCCCTTGTGAATACTTTTTAACAGGTACATTTTTACTCGTCATTAAATTAAACAACTTGAAGTATTGCTCTATTCTAGCATTCATCGATAATGTGTCTAATTTATTTAAACGTTTCTTATAAGCATCAATATACAAGCGAATATTTTCGTAACCAGACATTTCCTCATAAAAATAAACATCATCAGTTGCAATGCCAACTCTTCTTAAATGATGGGTAGCACCGTGTTTTCTTTTTCGAGAAAAATAGATAACTCTTCCCTTCGTCGGCTTAGCTAAACCTGTAATTATTTTCCCTAGCAGTTTTTTTGTATCATAGTCATCACATACTAAACCATATATTTCACCATACTTGACCGATAAATTGAAATTTTTAATATTGGTATTTTGATATTTCTTTTCAATAGCTTCCAATTGAAGTTGTATCATATATTTAACTCTTTCATCACTGGTAATTCTACAAAAAACTCAGTCAATTTATTTTCTTCACTTTTAAGAAAAATGTTACCATTATGCTTTAACACAAGTTTTTTTGCGATAGCCATGCCTAAACCTGAGTTGGAGGAATCCATTTTTCTGGCATCATCAACTTTATAAAGTCTTTCAAAAATATATTGTTGCTTTGATTTAGGTATACCTTTCCCTCTGTCCCAAATGATCACGCGATAAAAATCATTCGCTATATAAGATTTCATACCAATGACTTTACCCGACTTGCCATGTTGAATGGCATTCTTCATGATATTTTGAAAGATTCTTGTCAAGGCAACACGATCTGCTTGAACCATAAACTTTTCTTCTGAAATTTCATTTTCCAATTTTAATTCCAGTTTTTCAAATTGAGGTATAAAATCAATGAGAATATTGGTTAAAAATTCATTTAACTCAATATATTCAAAGTTAATCAGAACATCTTCTGCATCTATTCTTGCTACATTGAATATTTGATCAGTCAATTCTTTTAGATTCTTCGATTTCATTGATAAGATACCAATGAACTCTTCAAATTCCTCTTCACTGGTAATAATCCCATCATTTAAAGCGTCAACATAACCAATAATTGAAGTCAATGGTGTTCTAATGTCATGGGATAAGTTAGATAATAATTGCTTGTTGTTTGAAGACTGCTGTTGTTTATCAATTTTTAACTGCTCATAGGCTTCAACGAGATAATTCACTTCGAAGACAAGTTCTTTATACTCAGATTCCTTTTGAACAAGAAGTTTTTGCGTTCTTTGTGTTACACGAAAGGTCTTAAGGTTCTTAATTAAATCATTAAGATCTTTTCTGCTTTTTAAATAATGCCAAATCAAATAACCTTCCAACATGATTATACCAATGAAAGGATATAATATAATATAGCTCTTATAAACTAAAGTGAGCATAACCCCAATTATGGCTATGCTCAGAACTACAACACGGATATAAATTTTATCCATTCTTGATCTCCTCTGCTGCAAACTTATAGCCTAAGCCCCAAACAGTTTGAATATATCTTGGATTGTTCGAATCATCTTCGATTTTTTTTCTTAATCGTCTCATATGTACCATAACCGTATTATCATCACCTAAATATTCATTATGCCATACGGCTTCAAAAATTTTACCTTTACTGAATACCTTTCCAGGTGATTTGGCTAACAAAGCTAAAATTTCAAATTCTTTTGACCGCAACTGTAACTCTTCATTATTTTTCATGACTATGCAATTTGTAAAATCAATTACTAAATCTCCAGTTTCCACCATTGCATTCATAGGTAATCCTTGGTTCAGTTCCAAGTATCTTCTCAATGTAGATTTAACACGGGCTACCACTTCTCTTACACTGAAAGGCTTTGTAATGTAATCATCCGCACCTTGCATCAATCCAATTAGTTTATCTGTTTCATCATCTTTAGCGGTTAAGAAGATAATAGGCACATTAGAAATATGTCTAATTTGATTGCACAATGCAATACCATCCATATTTGGCATCATGATATCTGAAATCACCAAGTCAAAAACATCATTTTTGAAGGCACTTAAACCTAATAATCCATCTTCTTTTAATACAACATTGTATCCTTCATTTTCCAGGTATTTTTTTAACAAGATACCAATTTCTCTTTCATCTTCTACAACCAAAATATTTGACTTTCTCATTTTTACCTCTCTATAATTTTGAATTGATCCATTCCAATACATCAGAAAAGACTTCATGTCGATTCAATTCATTTAACATCTCATGACGACCACCTGGATATAATTTTAATTTTACATCTTCCTGGCCTGTTATTTTCAATAAATCTACAACTTTTCGAACACCTTTCCCATATTCCCCTACAGGATCTTCTTCTCCAGAAAAAATTAATACCGGCAATTGTTTAGGATAATTCTCCACACATTTCACAGAATTTGTAAAAATAACGGCTTCGAATAAATCTCTATAAAAGCTTGTTGAAAATACAGTCCCACAATATGGATCATCTACATATTTTTTTACTTCAACTTTGTCGCGACTTAACCAATCGCATTTTGACTCAGGTGATTTAATTTTCTTCATAAAGGTTTTATTGGTTAAACCATCTATTAATGTTGAAGGTGCTTTTTCTCCTTTAAAAGCAACTTGTAATTTGGCGATATTTTTCAAAAGCTGTCCTTGAAATCCAGGATTACCACCTGTGCCTGAAATGATGACGCCATTTAAGTGCCCATGATGATGTAGGTAATTTCTTACAACAAATGAACCCATACTATGTCCCATTAAAAAAACAGGCAATTCAGGATGTTCAGCTTGAAGCCATAAAATAACCTCATTCACATCATCAACGACTCTTTCCCAACCTGCTTTACCAAAATAGCCTAAGTGATCTACAGAACCTGCTGTTTTGCCATGACCTCTTTGATCATAACCATACACTATTACTTGATTTTGGGCTAAATAATCTGCAAAAAAATGATACCTGTCAATATGTTCTGCCATACCATGTACTAAAAGTAAAACAGCTTTCGGATTTTCAGCTTCCCATTTTCTTGAAACAAGGTTAATACCATCACTCATTGTCCATTCCATAAAAATTCTCCTCATCTTTTCTTATCCTTTATGATACCATAAAAGAAAAAAAAAGAGAATAATTCTAATTTGACACCTGGTGCTAATAACTGGTATAATACTTTTATATTTTATACTTAAAAATTGTTCTATTACATGTTAGAATAATAAAGATGGAGGCATTATGAAATATATCATTTTAATTTTAATAGGCTATTTTATTGGAACAATCCCTTGCTCATACTTAGTAGGAAAATTTATGGGCAACATCGATGTTAGAAAACATGGAAGTGGAAATGCTGGTGCAACAAATGTTTTAAGAACCGTAGGAAAAAAAGCGGCTTTAATTGCTTTACTAGGTGATGTTTTCAAAGGAATCATGCCTGCACTGTTAGGGCACATTTTCATTGGACCTGAAGGCGCTTATATTGCTGGTGCAGCAGCAGTGATTGGACACTGTTATCCTGTAACCTTAGGTTTTAAAGGGGGAAAAGGAGTTGCAACAGCAGGTGGAATGATTATTGGTACAAACCCACTGATTGCATTGATTTTACTCATTTACATGTTAATTGTCGTCAGAGGAACAAAATATGTGTCTTTGGCTTCAATTACCGCTGCAGCAATTTATCCGATCATTGCTTGGTTTGTTTATGATCAACCTCTGGTACATTATATAGCTTTATTCATCGGATGTTTTATTATCTTTAAACATCGTGCAAATATTGGAAGACTTCTTAAAAAAGAGGAATCTAAAACAACATTATTTGATAAAACAAAGTAAACTTTAAAAAACCCATCTAACGACTATGGTCGTATAGATGGGTTTTCTAATAATAATTTATCCTTTAATTCAGAAATATAATCCATTGTTGATGTCAAAATTCGTTCCATTAGATGTTTTTCTGATTGTATTTCATCACATTCAATTGTAATTAATGCAGATTCTGATACTGCTTTTAAATCCAACTCGTTATCTTCCATATGATGTTCATAAAACATGCCTGGTTTTAAAATGTTCCCATTAAGTAAGTTATAAATCTCACCTTTCAAAACACATAATACTGCTCTTTGACCTTTATGGATATGGATCAGCTCATCTTCCTGATAAGTCTTTGGTTGACCTACTTTGATCCATCCGTGCTCCATGTAAAAACCTCCCTTCCCAGTAGTCAGACAACACAAAAAATGTTATTATCATAAATGAGATATACCCTAAGGTGTTCTGATAAAACACGATAAAGGAGAAATTTATGAAACTATGGATAATTTATTCAAAAATAGTCCTCGATCCTAAGAAAAACAATGCATTGAGTTGGATGGAAGATGAAGCAAAAGCTTTAGATATAGATGTAAAAATATTGTTTACAGAAGATATTGTCGTTTCAGTCAATAAAGGATTTGATTTTTATCATCAGGGTATAAAAGTTGATCTACCTGATGCCGTTTTTACACGATGTTATGACCAAGGGCTTTTAGAACACTTTGAAATGGCAGGTATAAAAACTTTTAATCATGCTAAGGCCATGGCAGATTGTTTGGATAAATGGAAGACCCATCAACTTTTGACAAAAGCAAATTTACCTACACCAAAAACATTTTTTACAGAACATGATGTATCTTTTGACTTTTTAAAGGAAGCACTAGGAATACCTTTTATTGTCAAAGATATTTATGGAAAAAAAGGAGAGCAGGTTTTTCTAATTAAGGATTTGGAGGGATTTGAAGAGGCATTAAGGAAATGTCAAATGCCTCTTTATCAAGAATATGTTCAAGCGTCCTTTGGAAAGGATATTAGAGTACATGTCATTGGTAATAAGGCGGTTACATCGGTTTTAAGAGTATCACAGGGTGATTTCAAGTCCAATTTTTCTCAAGGGGGCTCTGCTTTAAGTCACGACCTCACTCCTGAAATTGCCTATTTGGCTGAAGAAAGTGCCAAGGCACTGAATTTGGATTTTGCAGGGGTAGACATTATGTTTACTGAAACAGGCTATACCATCTGTGAAGTCAATGGTGTCCCAGGATTTAGAACTATTGGATTAACATCAAAATATAACATTCCTAAGGCTATGTTAAGTCATATAAAGGAGCAAATGAAATGATTGGTTGGATTCTATACAATGGACAATTAAACTCAGATAAGATTTATGAACTGGTACTGTGGTTAAAGAAAACTGGAGAAGACTATGGCTTAGAAATGAAAGTTGTTAAGAACAATGAACTGATCATGTTATTTGATGAACATTCTCAACCTCTTCTTAAGCATGTGAAAAACTACGATATGCCAGATTTTGTGATTTCATGGGATAAAGACATTCCATTATGCAAACACTTTGAACTTCTAGGTATAAAGGTCTATAACAACGCTGAAGGCATTCATTTATGTGATCATAAAGGTGCCATGGTTCAAGCTTTTGCTTATGAGAACATTCGCATTCCAAAAACCATTTTAGCACCTATGGTATATTCTAATTCAGAGATAACCGATTTTACATTTTATGAGTATGTCATAAAGGCTCTAGGTTTGCCTATGATTATTAAAGAGGTCTATGGTTCTTTTGGTCAACAAGTTTACAAAGTGGATTCTTATGAGGAACTGATTGCCTGTGTGAAAGCTATCGGACCAAAAACTCACTTGTTCCAAGAATATATCGCCTCAAGTCATGGTAAGGATATCCGCATTAATATTGTAAATCAAAAGTTTATCACTGCCATGATGCGTGTATCGGAAACTGATTTTAGAGCGAATATCACTGCAGGAGGTCACGCATTACCCTATGAACCTACTGAAGCTGAAATTCAACTTGCTTTAAAAAGCACAGAGATTCTTAACTTGGATTTTGCAGGTGTAGACTTGTTGTTTGGTGAAGATGGACCTATCTTATGCGAGGTTAACGGCAATCCTCATTTTAAAAGTATTTTTGAATGTACAGGAATTGATGTTTCTAAAAACATTGTTGAATATATTTTAGAGGATATGAGATGATTGGTTACTTATACTATGATCCTGTTGATGTAGAAAGAAATCAAAGCTTTATTAATTGGTTCATTGAAGAAGGCAAAATATTAGAAATGGACATTCTTTTAAAAACAAGTGATGCTTATCATTCTGGAAGTCTGCCTGATTTCGTTATCAACAGATCGCGCGAACCAGAAATAAGCCGGTTTTATGCAGAAAATAATGTACCTGTTTTTAATAGTCTTGAAGTCACACAGATTACCAATGACAAATGGGCAACCTATCTTCATTTTAAGGACCATGTAAAAATGCTTCAAACCGAAGTTTATCACAAGGATTTTAAACTGCCCGCTATTGTAAAGCATCGCTTTGGTCATGGCGGCACCGATGTCCATTGGATAAATGACTTCGATCATTCCTTTGATCATCAGTACATTATTCAAGACATTGCGCCTGTAATTGGAAAAGATCTAAGAGTCTATATTTTAGGGAATCAAATACTTGATTGTGTTTTGAGAACCTCAGATTCTGATTTTAAATCTAATTATTCTTTAGGCGGACAAATACAAAGGTATGAGCTTTCAAAGGCTGAAAAAGATGTTGTTTATTCCATTCTAGAAATCATGCCCATTGATTATGGTGGCATTGATTTTCTCTTTGATGAAAACCAGCAGTTGATTCTCAATGAAATAGAAGATGCCGTTGGTGCAAGAATGCTTTATAACCTAAGCAATTACAATATTGTATCCCTGTATCTCAGCTATATTAGAGAAAGATTAAATGTCAATTAGATTTCTTTCTCTTGTCACACTTTTCCTTTTAAAAGTTGTATAATAAAATTAAGAAAAGGAGGTGTTGATATGATTACGATTATCAATGGCAACCTTAATATGAAAGAACTAGACCTCATGACTTCAGAACTAATTTACTGGATTGAATCAAAGGATACAGAAGTTCAATATGTCATTCTTAGACAAATAAATGATACCGCTACGTGTGAAGACATTAAAAAACTTGTTGAACAAAGCGAGATGGTCATTTACATTAAACCCATCATTGAAGACGATCCCAATAGGTTATTAGAATTTTTCAGTCACTATACTGGCAACCATCCCCCTATTTTCTTGGTCCTTCATAGTGATCACTTGTTGACAGTGGAAGAAGTAGATGACGCCATTAATGAAGTGGAATCCTTTGCAGTTAACCATGATGCAGAAGTCCTTAATGTCTCTTATATGAAAGATGCCCTAGAATACTTTAAAGAAAGTTATTAAAAGGAGGTGTGAAAACACCTCCTTTCCTATTGGATTAATGACTCAAGATAAGTCCTTGTATTAATAAAGTTACCAGGAATATCCACGTACTCACTCCTGAATTTTTCATCGCCAAAATTGAGGCTAACATAAGTTTTAAACTCCTCTCCATCTTCTATTCCCATTGCATAAGGTGAGTACCAATTATAGACTAAATCTTGTAATGTAATTTCAGTACTTTCCGAATGCAATTCCAAATCTTTTCTTAAATTAAATGCCAGGTGATCCATGATTTCTTCAGTTACAAGAACATAATAGCTATTGTTATTGAAAGTAATCTACATACTTTGGTTAACGAATTTATTTTGATACATCTCGTTATATGCTAATGGTGTTCTTTGATATCTATATTCCTCTATTTTTTGAAATTGGTTTGCAATTTCATCTAATGTGAAGTTAATGGTTGAATCATAAGGCTCTAAATGGAAATAACGACGTGTCTTATGGCCATTTTTCAATTCGTAAATCACATTAAAATTCACATAGGAATAGTATGAAGGATTTTCTACAATACTTTGATGAAGTTTTCTAATCGCATTTATGCCTTCTTCAGATTTTAAAACCATTACGTCATCTAAATAACCCATATCAGCATTGATATCATTTAATTGATAATCCTTCTCCTTTACTGGATCATAAAACCAGCTTGAATTGGTAATGATGACTGCACTAATATCTTCTCTATCAGGAATATTATTTTCATGCTGTTTAACCGCTACACCTAAGATTAAAACAAATAGAATAAATACTGCTAAGAATACAGCCAGTACGACCATTTGCTGCTTTTTAATTTTAAAGGATTTTTCCAAAATAACAATGGCTACATAATATGTGATCGAAGCTAACAAAACAAATGCAATGAGTTTTGTGACAATTGAACCATCGGGCATAAGATTTGTAAAGATAAAAGGGATAATCAAGGATGCAATCATTGCAACAAAATATTGATAACCTCTAAAGACCAAGTGATCCCCTATTCTCTCATTCTTTCTTCTTTTCAACGCCCAGAGGGTAATCAAGTAAATACCCGTTAGCAAGGGTATCAAGTAAGCAAATATTAGCATTGGATGCATTACATCATAGAAGTATTCAAAGTAAATAATATCCATTCTATAATACTCAGAGACAATATAATCCATTAAGGCACTGGTACTAAAGCCAACTGCAAATTCTGATAAAATGTCTACTGCAAAGTACATGACACCTAAAATCATCAAGGGTATTGCGAAGTTATACCATGTTGCTATGGCAGCTATTAATGTATTTCCAGATAAAACACTACTTAATCCAATTAAAAATAAGATTGTGATGTATACCCCTGTAAAGGGAAGAAAAAATTGAGTAGTCCCTTTAACCATGGCAACAGAAAGCAACCAAAGTACAAAAATGAAGCATCCAGAGAATAAGATGTTAATCAACAATGTCATGTTTAGTCTTTGCACTTTTGAGTAGGGCTTACTTAAATAATAGCCAAATTTCCTAGTTTCATGTAAATAGTTAAAGTCTAACAGTGTACTAAAGAATCCTATGATGAAAATTTCTACTAGACCAACCATAATAATACTTTCATTGATCTCAACTTCTAATAGCAAGGGTAAAATAAATACCGTTACAATGAGTATGACAGAAGTTAAAATTGCCCAATTTCTTTTTTCCAATAAATGCCATAGGATTACAGATTTAGATTTAGTTATATTCTTCGTTCCCATAACCAAGGCCTCCTAACTCTGATATAAATATTTCTTCAAGACTCATGGTTAAAACTTCAAATAATAAGACTTCGTTAAGTTCATATAAATCGGTCTCAAATAAATCTGCATCACCTTTTAATACAACAAAGTGTACTTTACCAATTAATTTATCCTGAAGTATTTCATATGCATCTGATTTTGGTAGTGTGTAATCGCCTTTGACAGCATATTGTATTCTCTTGGTTTCTTCTTTTAGAATCTCCATGCTCTCCTCTTTTACGATTTTACCTTCATGAAGAATGCCTACTTGATCACAAATATTATCAAGCTCAGTTAAAGCATGTGATGAAATCAGAAGTGTCAATTTTCGATCCATAACTTCAGACATGATGACTTGCCAGAATTTTTTTCTTACAACAGCATCCAAACCATCTACGATTTCATCTAACAATAAGGTTTCAGTTTGAGAAGCAATTGCTAAAATAAAAGCAGCTTGTCTCTTTTGTCCTTTCGATAATGTTCTGAGTTTTTTCTGTTCGTCTACTTTAAAATAGGTTTTCAATTTATTAAATACTGCTTCACTTGCATTGGGATAAAACATCTTTTCATAATTAAACAAATCATTAATTGTATAATTAAAGGGAAAGAACAAATCATCCTGAACATAATAAATTGATGACATATATTCACGTCCAAAGATGGATTGACCTTGATACATAATCTTCCCTGCATCAGGTGCATATATGGACATAATATGTTTCATAATAGTTGTTTTGCCACAACCATTTGAGCCTACTAAGCCATATATTTTCCCTTCTCCAACATGCATGTTAATATCTATGAGAACATGATTGTCATCAAATGCTTTTTTTAAACCCTTTATCTCAATCATCTAATCCCTCCAATATGGATTCACAACGTTTTAGGATAGAACCTTTACTTTCACCAATATGAAGTAACGCAATAAATCCGTTTTCCAATATCATTTCAATACTTTGCTGATACTTCTTAATAATGGTTTGATGATCCTTTACAAAATTGCCCTTTCCAACAGCAGATGCCACATAACCATCTTGTTCCAGTTGCTTATATGCCTTCTGAATGGTATTAGGATTAATTTTCAAAAGCAAGGCTAACTCTCTGACTGAAGGTAATTTATCACCTTCTGATAATACATCTAGAACCATTAATTTCAACAAATTATCATAGATTTGTTGATAGATTGGTGTCGTACTATTTTCGTTGATTTCAATCACATTCTCACCCTCTTACTGTATTAACTCAACTAGTACACTTTACAACTGTATTATATACCCTAATACAGTTAAAAGCAAGTTTTTAAAAAATTAATGAATAGAATGTTAAAAGTTGGATATATATGATTTGAAGCGAGAGGAGGCTAGCCATGAGTAACGATCATTTAAAGGCTACAGTTAGAAAGAAAGTCGGTAAAAACGCTGTAAAGCAAGTTAGACAAGAGAGATTTATACCTGGGGTGCTATATGGACACCACATTGAGTCCATCAATTTAAAAATTGATGAAAAGGAATTTGAAAAATTCCATAAGAAACATGATCCTGGTGCGAGCTTAACAATTGACTTAGACGGAACGCCACACTTTGTTTTATTCAAAGATATGCAAGTGGACTTACTTCGTCATGAGACCTTACACGTTGAGTTCCAAGCTTTGTCTAAAGGTGAAAAAATAAAGGTCAAAGTGCCTATTCACTATCATGGAAAAGAAAAGATTCCAGCAGGTATTGTGTTCCAAGAATTACATCACGAAGTGGTTATGCATGTGTTACCAAAAGATATCATCGAGTCCATTGACATTGATGTTTCTAAGGTACAGTTAGGTTCAAGAGTTACTGTTGGAGAACTTGACATCTATAAAGATGGTAAGCATGAAATCATGGATGACCCAGAATTATTATTATTCACTTTATCAGAACCATCAGTAATGCTTGAAACAGATGAAGACGAACTTGAGGCAACTGAGGTACCTGAAATAGGAAAAGAAGAATAAGCGCTTTGCGCTTTTTCTTAATTTTCTGACCTTTTCAACATCCTTTGAATGCCTTGACTTTTCCTATAGTTCCCCTTATAATTATCGAGTAACTTAATACATGGGAGTGGATGGGTGCTGGTGTGTCCTCTGGTCTTCAAAACCAGTTTGAGGGGTTAGGAGCCTCTTAGGTGGGTTCGATTCCCACGCATTCCCGCCAGTAAAAAAACTTAGCATAATTGCTAAGTTTTTTTAATTCCTATATCCAACCGTCATTTCACATGAATTTACTCATATATTTCCTGTGAAAGGAATGCTAAAGACAAACGAATAACATCCTCAAGTCGATCTTCGCGTATTGCATTATCTACAGTATCCATATAAGTATGATAGTAGTCATAATCCAGATGAATGAGCATGACAGCAGGAATACCAGCTTCCGTAAAATTCGTATGATCACTACCACCAAAATCGTCCTTCTTATAATCTATATGCATTTCTTCTGCCAATTCACTGATCGATGAAACAAGTTTATCACCATTATAGTCCAACGCACAAATCTTTAATGGCACTTCATTAAATGAACCAACCATATCTAAGTTAAGCATTTTGGTATGGTTTGACTTAAAGTCTACAGGTTGATTTTCAACGAAATACTTGGAACCGATTAAGCCATCCTCTTCTCCATTAAAGGCAACGAATATAATCGTATCTTCAGGTTGATCTGAAGCCGCAATGATTTCTGCCAACTCTATCATTACACTTACACCAGAGGCATTATCAAGAGCACCAGCATTATAAGTACCATTCAAATTGCTGCCTACATGATCCAAATGGGCGCCAATAATCAGAGTTTCATCAAATCCTATTTCATTTTTTCCGGGGATTATTCCAACGATATTGGCTACTTCAACTGACTCGTACTCATAATCCATTTGAAGGCTTATTTGATTTCCCTCAGCTGCATAAGTAGTCAACTCATCAAACATAGTTTCAGAGCAAGTGATTAAAACTGGATCTTCTGATTCAAACTCAGTATCATCATAAGACGACACACCTCTTGCCACCCTCATCCCTGCATCAGGTGCTTCGATACCTATGACTATAGCCGCAATGTGTATTCCTTTTGCTTGAAGTTTGTCTAAAGGATCCCAAATACCTGTTGTTAAAACATCTTGTGAAATCAACAAGACCTTACCCTCTAAAACCGCTGCATCATCTTCGAACTGACTAGCTTTTTCAATTAATATCATATCTGTTACAACATTGACATCAAAGTAGGTTCTTCCTATAACAAATCTTTCTGTAAAATCAATTTGATATTGATATGAAACATCTTTTCCAACGATTGATATCTCAGTCGGTTTGACAGGATAAGCAGCCATTTGATTATACAATTGCTTATAATGATCTAACTCTTCTGGTGTTTCGAGACCAATACGTTCAAAAATATCCGCAATATAATCTTCAGCCATTTCATTGGGTTTCAGTCCTGCTTGTCTGCCCTCATATTTTTCAGAACTAAGCTCTCGTATAACTGACATCGCTCTAGATGTTTCAATTAAATCTGGATCTAGGCTGCCAAACAAAGACATTGGCTCATCTACTCCTTCATCTATGACATTAATAATTTCATCAGACGCTTCACCAGTTCCTTTTGCCTCGTTGATGTTTTCATTAGTTTCATCAACAGTTTCATTCACATTTAGTGCTATCTCTTCTTTTTGTTTAATAGCTGAATTATTCACAAAGGCTGTTTGTTCATGATCACAGCCCACTAAAAAGATCAGCATGAGTGCAAGAATTAATATGTATTTTTTCATGTTTCCTCCCTTCAATCACTTCCAACAAATTTAGTATAAACTATATAAATCTTACAAATCATCCATTAATCAACATTTAATATACTGATAATACTCTCTTAAGATTCTTCCTCCTTGATACTGAACATAAGAACAATTGTGATTTAATTATTAACAGCGAATCCCCCTTCAAAGTTCAGGCTTAGGTATTCTTCACCTAATTTATCTATTTTAAACACTTTCAAGGAGTGACATCCTATTTTAGAACAGTAATTTATATAATTTTCATTCTTGATTTGGTTGATAAACATTTTTTTCACATGTATGATGAAAATGCAAAGTATTTCGTGCATCTTAATAATGAGGAAAGGAGTTAATCTCTTGACGCAAAATAACTATAAAAAACAAGCCTATTTCGCCTTCATATGGCATGGTGTATTTTTAGCATTAACTTTAGCCATGTTAGACTTAAATACAGTTTTTCCTGCCTTAATAGATGAAATGACGCATTCTAAAATAATATTTGGCTTTTTATATGCCATCATGTTGGGCATCCCTTTGATTTTTAACATCGTGTTTAGTCACTATCTCAAAACCTTTAAAAGAAAAAAGAAATTTCTACTCTTTGGTATTTATTTAAGAAGCTTTTCCTTCTTGGCAATGGCAGCATTTACATACTTTTTTTCAGAATCTAAGCCGCTTTTAACCACTGGAAGCTTTTTCTTGTGGATCTTTCTTTTTTCAATCAGTGCAGGTTTTGCAGGTATCTCCTATTCTGATATCATTGGAAAAACCTTAGAATCAAAGGACAGAATCTCTTTATATACTGTTAAGCAATTCTTATCCAGTATTATGGCTCTGATCGGTGGACTGATTATAAAAAAAATCTTTGGGTTGCCCCAAATTGATTATCCAGTAAACTATGCTATAAGTTTATCCATAGGAGGCATTGGCTTATTCGTCGCATCCATAGGATTTTGGTTTATGAAAGAACCCGAAAGTAAAATTAAAGTAGATCATCAACTCTCTCTGAAAGATTATTTAAAATCAGTACCACATATTATCAAGACAGATGTTACTTTCAAAAAATTTATTATAGTCGAAAACCTAGCAAGTTTTAGTATCATGATTCTCCCCTTTTACATGATATTTGCAAAGACAGCCTTTAACATTGGTGTAGAATATATTGGAAACTATTTACTCTTTCAAATTACTGGCACCATAGTTTCAAATCTCGTTTGGGGCCTAATTGCCAAACGGCGACAGTCGAAAGGTGTTGTTACCACATGTATCTTCATTGGTGCTTTCTTACCGATCGTTGCACTAATTTTATCATTCACAACACCGCTGCTCTATGGCGCTGTATTCTTCCTGATTGGTTTTATAATCAGTGGGAGACGCATTGGATTTGAACCATTATTATTAGACATTGCACCGGAAGATAAACGTACAGAATATCTTGGCATCCGTGGTACTTTAAACATCTTCATCGTTATATTGCCAATTTTAGGTGGTTTCTTCATCGAATCAATAGGATACTATATTACATTCCCGATTGTCTCTTTGGTCATGTTAACAGCCTTCTTTATCCTTCGTAATACAAAAAATATAAAAATGGCTAAATAAGCCATTTTTTTTATTATTTACCTTAACTATTTAAACAGATGAGTTGGCTTAAAGTGAATATATCTTTACAGTTTTACTGTACGATTTCATGATGAACTTCAGCTAAAGTTTATCATTTGCAAAGGATCAACACATGAAAATTCAATCTTCATTCTGTAAAAAGGAAACTGATTCAATCCTTTTTCTTCATTTTCTTATTGCCATATAAGCATTATAACCATTTCTTCTCAAATGACAAGCAGGACAATCACCGCATCCGTCACCAATAATACCATTATAACAAGTTAATGTTTCATTTTTGATGATATCTAGAACCTCTAACTCGTCAGCCAGCTGCCAGGTTTCCATTTTATCAATCCACATCAGAGGTGTATGCATGACAAATTCATAATCCATGGATAAGTTTAAAGTCACATTAAGTGATTTTATAAAAACATCACGACAATCTGGATAACCACTAAAGTCACTTTGAGAAACACCTGTAATAATGTGATTGATATTTCTTTGCTTTGCAAGAATTGCTACAAAAGTTAAGAACAATAAATTTCTACCATCTACAAAAGAGTTTGGTGGTGTATCTGTTTCATGCGTCTTGTCTACAGCGATATCCACTCTAGTTAATGAATTAGGAGCCAATTGATTTAAAAGGTCTAAATTTAAAATATGATGTTCAACTTCATACTTCTTACAAATATCTTTCGCACACTCTAGTTCAAAGGCATGTCGTTGACCATAATCAAAGGAAACAGCAATGACCTCTTCATATCTTTTTTTTGCCCAAAACAAACAAGTCGTACTGTCTTGACCACCACTAAATACTACAATCGCGCTTTTTTTATTGACTAATGCTTTCATTTATACACCTTTCTCTTCTGGATGCCATATATACTTGTGGAGTTGTAACTGTAATCTCACACCATTTAAATTGTGTTTGATCATATATTCAACAATATCTTTTCCTTCAATTGCACCAAATATAGGACTGAAATAAACGGAAGTTTTTTCTAATAATTGATGCTCATTGATGACTTTTCTTGCAACTTCTAGATCTTCGTAAGTACCTACAACAAATTTTACTGTATCTCTTTGATCTACTGTTTGATAGTTATCGTTCAACATCCATGAATTCATCCCTGATGATGGCGATTTATAATCTACAGTAAATGATACATTTTGAGAGGACTTCTTAAAAGATCGAATATCAACACTGCCATTCGTTTCTATTTCCAAAGACTTACCTTCAAGTTTTGAGATCCCTTCAATTAATACCTCTATTCCTTCATGACAAAGAGGTTCACCACCTGTTAAGGTAATATTTTTAACAGAACTTTCCTTAATGAGTTTTAAGATTTCATCAAGGCTCATAGCAGTATGGGTTGCATTTGGGTCTGTAGCCCATAAAGTATCGCAGTAGCCGCATCTTAAGTTGCAACCTGTCAATCTTATGAACAATGCCAATTCTCCAGCTTTTTTCCCTTCACCATTGATACTGATAAAGGTTTCTGAGATATTATAAGACATGATTACACCTCATAAACTGCACAGTTTGTTGGTGTTTCATAAACTGTTACGCGTTTTACTTGATAGAAATTTTTTGAAAGAAGTTGAAAGAAGTGATAAGAAAAGGCTTCTGCTGTTGGTCTAAAATCTACTTCCTCCATTTTAAAACCTTCTTCTTTTAAGGCTTCTATCGTTAAAGGTTTTAAGGTATTCTTCTGATAAATCAACACATGATCGTAACGGTCTACTACCATTTTTAGATCTCTTTTTATATCACCAAAATCCACCACCATACCTTCAAAGGGTCCTTCACTTTGTAATTTCTCTGATGCCACTTCTGCAACAACACGCCATCTATGACCATGAATATTTTTACATTTTCCATCATATCCTTTTAAAAAATGGGCTCCGTCAAATTCTGCTTCTGCTTTTAAGATAAACATATTTTCTCCTATCTACTGCCGTATACACAGCAACCAATTGCTCCATTAAACTGTGGCTCTTCTACACAAATTACTTCAGTGTAATCTGCCATTAAATACTTTTGTATGGCTTTATTTTTAGATACGCCTCCGGATAATACTAAATTTTTTGAACTAAAAGTATTAAGAAGCGGCTTTAATCTCTTATAAAGTGAATAATTCACACTGGCACATAAGGTTTCTGTACTCACACCTTCTGCAATTTTTCCGATTAATTCCGACTCAGAAAAAACTGCACAAGTCGAATTTAAAGGTACTGGATTTTCATGATGACTTTCCAGCTCCTCCATATTGACTTCTAAAACAGATGCCATATTTTCAAGATATCTGCCACATGATGCGGCACATTTATCATTTAAGTCTAAATCCACTACAACACCCTTTTCCACTTTGATGACTTTTACATCTTGTCCACCAATATCCAAAAGTAAAAAATCTTGTTTTTTCAGTTGATGCATCGCACCATAGGCATGGGCTTTAATTTCATTGATAGACTTGAAAGTGTTCAAATCTGTATTATTCTTACCATAGCCTGTAGAAATCCCAATATCAAAAGTACCACATTCAAGTTTGTCTACATCTACAATAATCTTTTGATTATAGGAACAATAATCTCTATAAAATGACATGGTACTGACTTTCTTTCTGAAAATAATTTTATGATCTTCCATCATGATAATTTTAACTTCCCGACTGCCCATATCAATGCCTAGAACTCTCATCTTACACTTCCTTTCTGTCATGAAGCATATCTATGAAAGCTTCCAATCTCAGTTTTGTTCTTGCATCTAAGACATTAAGCTTATCCCCTTCTATGTTGATGATGGGAATATCAATGGCTTCCTTTAATAAAATGTGTTCCGTCGCCTTGTGACAAAAGGCTTGGGTATAATGAATAATGCCATCTAAATCTCTAATTTTTATTTGTTCTTTTATTTCTTTTATTCTAAAGTCAAAGTCATAGGGATAGGTGTAATCATGATATTGAGCTGTCATGTCAGCAGCTTGATCAAATCTAGGAAATGCAAATTCTCTTTGCACTTCGTTATAGATAAACTTTGCATCTAAAGACTCTACATAGTCAAAAATGTCTCCTGTCATTGGTGGTACCCCTATATAGCCAAGCATCAAAGCTTTCTTATCAGGTTCACGTTGATTAATGTCTTCTAACTTTTCCAAAAGAAACTGATGATAGGCTTTATAATCACCATCAAAGTCACTGACACACAGTTGAAGCAAATGATTTTCAAAACCGCTCACCGTAAAAGCTTCATAACTTTTCTTATCTATTTCTTTGGCCAATTTTCTAATGACATTTAACTCGTTTCTTTTTTCTTCAACATCTTCTTTACATACCTTGAAATAAGCCATAAAAGCTTTCATCTCGTCATTTAAAAGCTTGATATCATGACCATGATTAAAAGAAAAAGGATGCACGGTAACGCCACGTTTCTTTAAGATTTCAACCAGTACTTTTGTATTGGAACAATCCCCTTCCATAACGCCAATGATTTCTTTAATGTTATTTTTCATACACGCACCAAAGATTCCTTTAATCCAGGCGCACATACTTTTAGGAAAGCCTTCATGCTCAGCATATTCAATGTACTCCAAATAGTTTTCACTGGTGACGAAAACGTTATTTAAATCGATAGGTGTATAACCTGCAGCTAAAAGTACTTCTATTGGTACTGTTGTTGTTAAGCCAATTTTCTTCAATTTTTTATCCTCACTACTTTATCTATTCATCTTAAACCATAGCTACTCATGTTTCTCTTTTTGCACACAAAAAAAGGGCGCAATAACCCCCCTCAAAAACAAAAACACCCGAAAAGACATGGCTCATCGAGTTATGTCCTAGTTTTGTTTAGAGACAGGATGGATTCCGAACTGTCTTATACAATTAAATGAAGTATACCAAATGAACTATCCTTTGGTCAAATATGTTATGGATTTCATAATCATCCTTGTATATAAATAACAAGAGAAACGATGTCAATACATCGTTTCCTTAACTACCACTGATTATAATGAATTTGATCTTTTAAAAAACAAGGCTCTCTTCTTTCATCATGCACCGCTTCACCAATCGGCATCATCATCATTGGAATAACATGATCTGGTAAATTCAGAATAGCTCTTGCCTCATTTACTTTTCTTTCCACTGGAAAAATTTCAAGCCATAGTGTTGCATAACCTAAATCCGTCGCTGACAACATCATATTTTCTACAGCCGTACCCGTATTCATCTGCCAATATCCATCCCATTTTATTCTTTCTTGATTGATACATACGACAATGGCGACATCCACAATACCATAATTATTTTCGTAACCATGCATTTTAGTTAATTCATCCATCACTTTTCGATCACGCACAACTATAAACTCCCAAGGTCTTTGATGTCCTGAATTAGGTGCGTTCATAGCTGTTTTAATCAGATAATCCACATGGCTATTAGGTACTTCAATCCAATCAAAATCTCTCACACTTGTTCTTTCAAAAATAACTCTCATATCATAACCTCCTTTAGTTCGGCGACGAACTATTCATTCTATTAAAAGTGAATATTTCTATTCACTAAAATTACTTAAAATGTGTTGAAGTTGTATCATAAACAATTCAATCATGTCCTCATCAAATCCTTGAAAGAAATGATTGATCACCTTTTCTGAAATACTGTTAAAAACAGATTTAATCTCTTTCCCTTTATCCGTCAAGTCAACAATTGTCATCCTTTTATCGTAAGGTGCTTCTTTTCTTTGTACATAACCTGTTTTTTCAAGTTTGTCTATGGATTGAGAGATGGTCGATTTTGTTCTATTTACGCGTTCACCAATTTCTTTCATGGTTAAACCATCTGTGTTATATAAAACCGCAATCACATTGCCATCGGAAACGGCAAGATCCTCTATCCCAGATTCTTTCAAAGATTCTTCTATGAAATTCTTATAAAGTTTGTCAATTTTACTGATATAATTCAGCGCATAATATTTATTCATTTCATCACCTAATACAATTTTAGTTCGTAGCCGAACAAATGTCAAGCCTGCATTTTTGCAATCAAAAAGAAACTAAAAAGTTTCTTTTTTTTAATCAATGTACTTTTCTGGTGTATGCATATAATCCGAATATTGAATATGACCAAACTTCCATTCTCCATTCTCTTTAATACAAAAGCCTGAAAAACGCATCGGAGCAAAAAAATCTTCACCCTTGTCCATTTCATATTTTAAGTGGGTCATATACCTTAATCCTTCGATCAAAGAAGAAGCTGTATTCTCTTTGATTGCTTCATTATAATAATAACTTATGCCCTTCATCATACTTTCATGATTGTGTTTCTTAAAAATATAAGCTTGAGTTGTGAAATATGCAAAGTCATTTTTTTCAACGATTACTGCGCCATCAAGATCAATTTTAAAATCACCCCAGTATTCCCAATCGCTTTCAATAATTTCTTTTAAAGCATCGGGGCCTTGAAGAAACTCCTCAGCATCAGTACCAATATAAACTGCCTTTTGATTTTCAGTAAACAGTTGCATAAATGCATCCACTTCATTTAAATCTCTTTTCAAGTAGCCCGATTGGAAGTGTCCTAACAAATCTCGAATTTCCTTGGCGTCTGATCTTGCAGGCATGTCTATTGTCAACTTTAATTTGTCTTCTTCTAAGAATCTGTATTGCCACAAAATCATGGCATCATAGGAGAATTGAATATGATGTGCTTTAAAAGTTTCATCCAATATGGCTGTAAACCTTACGGGTATTCTTTTATAGGCATGATTGGCTAGTTTCTCACATATCTCTTTAATGAGATAGTCAACTTCTTCATAGACTACATCTTCTTTTGAAAGTAGAGGAAACATATGATCAACCACTCTAATTGTCGCAGTTGAATAAATAAAGGTGTTTGGACCATGGGTTTCTACAATACTTTCACTAAAGTTAAAATCATAGTCAAACTGCCATTGCTTTTGAATTAAGCTTTGTATACTTTCTAGATTATTACACCAGTTTTTTAAATCAGTGCCTAAAAAGATCGTATTCTTATCTAGTGTTATTGTTTCATTAATAAATTTCTCAAGATTAACCTTTTCAATATAGCCCCTTTGGAATTTGTCCATCCATTCCTTAATTGTATGCATCTGTATCTCCTTATCATCTATTATCATTCTAACTAAGATCCATATATCTATATAGCTCTTATTTAATTAAAACTAACTTTTCTAAAACAGACTTTTCAATTTAAGAAAAAAACTATAAAACCTAACAATAATTAAAGTAACTCTTCAACATTGACTTTAACATTATTAAAGGTTGTCATGTCAATTGAGGTTTTACCTGAATGGATGGCGAATCTGCAAGATGAGGTTATTGCATTTATAAAGAAATTTGTACTCGCTTCGGGTTCACTGAAAGATGTTGCAAAAATTTATGATGTCACATATCCTACTGTTCGTTTAAGATTAGATAAGCTGATTCAAAAAATAAAATTACAAGAAGATGCAGCAAACGAACCCTATATACAATTGATCAAACGATTAACCATAGATGACAAAATAACTTTTGAAACTGCAAAAATACTCATTAATGAATATAAAAAAGTGAAGAAGGAGGATTTCTATGACTGATATTATTATTTTAATAGCATTAATCACCATGGCAATAGGATTGGTTTTTTTGCAAGTTTATTTATCGAAGCAAAAGCATAAATGTTTTGGACTGATGATTCCATTAATTTTCATATTGTTGTCAATATTCGCCATTTTTGTATCACCTGTAACTCAATTCACCGAGGAAATGACTGTAACAGAAAGCACAAACGACGGAGAGATTATTGTTGAACATACTGTTACCCCAGCAAATACAGAAGCAAGTGTTTCTTCAATCATAGTTTTCGTCATTATGCTTTTTTGTCTCTATAACATACCAACACTTATAAGTCTAGTGATCTATGGTATTGTTAGAAGTAAAATGCACCCTCATCATGAAATTGACAAAATGAATATTCAAGATTTGAACTAAAATGATGGATAAAATAGGACAATCAAACACCTTTGAGAATGGATTTATGCCATTCTTTTTCTTTTTAGGCTGGGGCAATTTGAAAATTAAATATTTTATTTGCTAGATATTGCAAATTCAATTAAATGGCTATATAATCTATAGTAATAAAAAGCGATGACGAAAAATACGATTGTACATTACTTTAGAGAGTTGATGGCTGGTGAAAATCAACGTGATAAGCAATCCTTCCACTTTCCGAGCATTAGTTAATCACTAAAGGTTTATACCCTTTATCGTATAATCAAGTGGTCTTATGACAATTTGGGTGGCAACGCGGAGCTCTTTCGTCCCATGGTGGGATAGAAGGGTTTTTTTGTTTTTAAGGAGGCAATTATGATAGATATTAAATTAGTTAGAGAGAATCCTGATCTTGTTAAAGAAAACATGAAAAAGAAATTTCAAGATCACAAATTATCACTTGTTGATGACATTTTAAATTTAGATGTAGAAAGAAGAAATGCAATCAATGAAGTAGACGAATTGAGAGCGAGTAGAAATATATTGTCTAAGGAAATTGGACAGTTGATGGGTCAAGGTAAAAAAGAGGAAGCTGAAGAAATAAAGAAGCAAGTACAAGCCAATGCAGAAAGATTAACAGAATTGGAAGCATTAAGTCGTACTTTAGATGAAAAAGTAACTGCAATTATGATGCAAATACCAAACATCATCGATCCTTCAGTGCCAATTGGTAAAGATGATAGTGAAAATGTGGAAGTAGAAAAATATGGTGAACCTGTAGTGCCTGATTTTGAGATTCCTTATCACATCGACATTATGAAAACTTTTGCTGGAGTAGATTTGGAAAGTTCAGCAAAGGTTGCTGGTAATGGTTTCTATTACTTAATGGGTGATATTGCAAGACTTCACAGTGCCCTATTATCATATGCGAGAGATTTTATGATTGATCAAGGTTTCACTTACTGTATTCCGCCTTATATGATTCGTTCTGAAGTTGTTCAAGGGGTCATGAGTTTTGCAGAAATGGATGCTATGATGTACAAAATCGAAGGTGAAGATTTATATCTTATCGGTACAAGTGAGCATTCAATGATTGGTAAATACATTGATTCAATTGTAGAAGAAGAGACATTACCTCATACTTTAACAAGTTATTCACCATGTTTTAGAAAAGAAAAAGGCGCACACGGTATTGAAGAACGCGGCGTTTATCGCATTCACCAATTCGAAAAGCAAGAGATGATCGTATTATGTATGCCTGAAGATAGTATGAGCTGGTACAATAAAATGTGGCAAAATACTGTAGACTTCTTTAGAACTTTAGATATTCCAGTACGTACATTGGAATGTTGTTCTGGTGATTTAGCCGACTTGAAAGTAAAATCTGTTGATATTGAAGCTTGGTCTCCAAGACAGCAGAAATACTTCGAAGTTGGTAGTTGTTCTAATTTGGGAGATGCTCAAGCAAGACGTTTAAAAATCAGACGTAAGGGTGATAGTGGCAAGGGCTTTGTTCATACATTGAACAATACGGTAGTTGCTCCTCCTAGAATGTTAATTTCATTCCTTGAAAATAATTTACAAGCTGATGGTTCAGTACTCATTCCTAAAGCACTGCAAGGTTACATGGGCAACAAAGAAAAAATGATTCCAAAAAAATAAAGAGGAGAACCATGATAAAATTTTTTATCATGGTTCTTTCATATTACTTCTTTCTCATATTCATCATTCATATTTTTTGTTGTTTTAATATATAGTTTTGGATATACTTTCTTATCCAATTTGTAATTCATACTGACTATGATCATACATATAATACCAAGAATGCCTACTATACTGAAAGTAAAATCATATCCAACGGTATCATTTAGAATTCCGGAGATTAACCTTCCTGCTGTGCCACCGATCATATAACCAATGCCCATATAGCTTGATACTCTTCCACGATGTGAAGCAGGAATACGTCTACTGATATATGGGTTTGAACCTATAGTATTCACAATTTCCCCAATGGTAAAAAAGAAAATCATAATAAAGAAAACCATCTTCAAAGGTTCATTTCTAATAATAAGAAAACTAATGGAATACAAGCCAATCCCCATAATCACTTTTGGCAATTCTTTTAGCTTTGATAACAACGAGGTTAAAATCGGTGTAAAGGCAATCACAATAAAACCATTAAAGGATACCAATACCCCATACATTTGAGCTCCATTTTTATCACCAAATATTTGGGATAAATATAAAGGTAGTGAAAAGGACCACTGTTCATAAATAAAAGCAGCAATAATAAAGACACCCATCATAATCAGTACTGGTTTACGATCCCAAAGTACCTTTCTTGTACTGATATGTGATTCTTCTTCATTTTCATACTCATTGACTTCTTCAGGTTCCAAATCATCGTGTTTGATGATCTTAACAAAAAGTACAATCAAAATTGTCGATGAAAAAGTGGTTAAACCATCTAAGATAAAAGCAAGACTTAAATGGTCCTTGTATAAAAAGCCACCTAAAGCTGCTCCAAATACCAAACCCAAGTTCATGCCTAAATAGGTTAAAGAATATACTTTTTCTCTTTCTTCAGGTTTTGAAGCTTCTATAAATAAAGCATCAAAAGCTGGCCATTCCATATTCGCAAACAAGCCAGCAATGGTAAATCCAATTAACATAGGGATTCCTGGTTCCAAGAAAGCGCAGGAAATAAAGAAAACTATACTGATGGTATCAAAGATAATGATAATCTTTTTCTTATTAAATTTGTCAGCCAGTTTGCCACCGATTATGGATGCAGGTAGAAATAACAACCCTGTACCTGCTGATACCAAACCAATAGTGGTATCACTGAAATTCATCTTTCCACTCATAATAAAAGTTAACATAGGCCAAATAAAGGCTCCCATACTCGTTACCATTCGTGCAAAGAAAATGATGTAGATTGATTTTGATAACCCTTTATACTGGGTAAACACATTATTGATTTTAAACATAATAACTCCTATAACTTATGATGAATACACTTAAAGTGTAACATAGGATGATTCAAAGTAGTTTAGTGTAATATAATATACATATTTCTAAATAATTGCTTGTGATGAATCATTATAAGGTATAATAAATTAGGAGGTTTCTTATGCTCATCATACTCTTTATATTCGCAGCATCCATTAACCTTTTGATGCAAGACAGCAAAAATCTGAAGTATGTATATTTAAGGCGTATTAGTAAAGTACTGTTAATGCCTACTTTATTTTTATATTATTCTACCAGTATTGATCAGATGCATTGGTCTATCCTTATGGCTCTATTCTTCTGTTGGCTTGGCGACATTGCCTTAATGGGATTCATAAAAAAAGAAAATGGCAACTTTACCATTATAGAACCAGAATGGACCTTCTTACTTGGTCTTACAAGTTTCTTAATTGGTCATCTAGGATATGTGATTGCTTTTTATCAAAAAATTAGTTTTAACATCCCCTACTATTTCCTTAACCCACTTGTCTGTATCATTGCATGGTACGGTATCATTCTAATAAAAGGCGTAAAACCTACAGGTGCAATATTAATTGGTGTTATCTTCTATATGATTACCATAGGTTCTATGATTATCGGCTCTGTCCTTCTTTTTAAAACAGAAGTGTCACTGGCTTCAGGCATGATTATGGCTGGTGCAATCACTTTTGGATCATCAGATTCTGTCTTAGCCTTCAGAACCATTAAAAACATCTTAAAATTACCTTATAGCTACATTATGTTCAGTTACATCACAGGACAAATGCTTATGATTATAGGTATAATTAATTTATAGAAATTACAGGAGGTCTTATGAAAACGAATATTATTTACTTTTCACGCACTGGCAAAACCAAACATGTAGCTCAAAAATTGGCCCATAGTATAGACTCGGAAATATTTGAGCTTAAAGACAACAAAAATTGGAGTGGCTTCTTTGGTTATATGAAAGGCGGCTTCTATGCCTCTAAAGATAAGGGTGTAGAAGTTTCATTCGATCAACAAGCACTTGATTGCGAACAACTAATTATCATGTCACCATTATGGGCAGGTGGTCCATCCCCTTCCATTAGAACATTCATTAGAACAACTAAGCATCCTAATATAACATTGGTATTAACCAACGACGGTAGTGATGTTCACAAGGCATTTGAACGATCAAAAACCTTATTGCCTGAAGTAAAAAGATACTATGGTATCACTAAAAAACTAAAAAACGAAAACCAAGTATTAGAGCAAATAAAAACAGATTTGAATAAATAGCAAAAAAATTTAGAATGCACCGCAAGCTTTAACTTTGTTTCTTAAAATAACACAAATATATCATGTTTGTGTTTATTTTTTTCTATTTGAACCAATAATATGAGTAAGAGAGGGTGTATTTTATGAAGACAAAGATTATTTACTTTAGTCGTACAGGCCATAGTAAAAGAATTGCTGAAAAAATAGGACTGCAAATTCAAGCCACGGTATATGAATTAAAAGATAATATGGTCTGGACTGGATTTGCCGGGTTGCTTCGAGCTTTAAAATCAATTAGGGCTCAAAATGATATTGTAATTCAATATGACAGTTCAATCCTAGACTGCGATTACCTTATAGTTCTCAGTCCTATTTGGGGTGGACAAGAAGTGCCATCTATTAAGGCTTTTCTCAGT
This sequence comes from Clostridia bacterium, assembly GCA_016937975.1. Taxonomy (GTDB): domain Bacteria; phylum Bacillota; class Clostridia; order Peptostreptococcales; family Acidaminobacteraceae; genus JABXKX01. The sequence goes on along the minus strand of JAFGVN010000052.1, from coordinate 68,327 downwards.
AAAATTGAGCATCCCAATATGAGCCTAGTAGTTATCAATATGGGATCGGACATTTCTATACCTATAGAAAACGCAGAAAGAAATTATCCTAATATTAAATCTGTTTATGGCATTACACGAAAATTAAAAAATGAAGATACAATAATTAACCACTTGTTAAATGACAAAAGGGATGTTTATCATTAAACATCCCTAAAATCCGATTGCAACAATCTCATCATTTGATTTTTTTATAATACTTCTCAATAAGGCTTCATCTATAAAATAACTGGCGTGACCTATTTTAACCAAGGTATCAGGATAAATCGTCTCCGTTTTTATTTCTCCCTGCTGTGCTTTTAAAATCATTTCTCTCAAGGCTTCAAGTTGTCCCGTCTTTTCTTTAATGTTATATTTCGCTTGATCTCTTGTCTCGAAGCATCGATCAAGTAATTGAGTTTCTTCATCTGTAATTATATTTTTTCTTTTCTTCTCAGTGAGAATTTGGATGAACTGAAGAACTTTTTTTTCAGTTTCCTTTTCAACTTTTATCTCTTCCTGCAAGGTTCTTAATTCTTGAATACTGTCAATATCAACACCTAAGTTTATTAAAGTAATGACCCCTAATCTCGAACCTATGGTTGTCGCATTTATGGCATATTTTGCTGTAATTTCACCGCCTATAATATGACCTTTCTTTCCTTTTACAGTGACTTCACCATTACACATTACCTTACAGTTTAATATTTCACCTGCTTCAAGATTGCCTTTCACATAAACTTCACAATTATCAATGTACTTTACAATCATATTGCCATCACAGTGAATAACCGACTGATTATGGCCAGAAATACCTTTGGTAACGACCAAATCTCCACCGACTTCCAAGAATGCACCTTCAACCATGTCATTAATGGTTAGATTGCCTTCACATTTAATGGAATAACCATCAGTCACTTTGCCACTGACAACAATATCTCCATTAAACTCCACATTACCTGTATCTACACCTACACCATTTTTAAACTCTAACAATTTTTTTACACTGATTTTTTCATTTTCCATTTGGAAAACACCATCACATCCAGCATAAACTTTTAAACCTTTTTCTCCAAAAATGACATTCTCACCAACAGATATATTATAATCTCTACCGTTTTTTGCATGAATAACTTTACCTGTAACTGTCATGCCATCAATACCTTCAGTTAATGGGGTTTTTTCTGCTAATAAAGTTCCTTCTGTAACTTTTTGAAGCAAATTTAAATTCTTAAAATCAACTTTTCCATCAGAAGAAATAGCAGGTTTTGCTGCCATTGATTCTTTAAAGAAATGGGTTATTTCACTATCAATGCCATTTATATGAGGTTGACCTTCAGCTATTATTTCATCGTAGACATCCTCTTTCATTTCTACTAATGCCTTAATAACATCTAGATCTAATCCATATGTGATATGACGTTCTTCTATAGCTTTTAATACCTCGGATAAGGTAATTGGTTCATCTTTAAATCTCAATGACAAATACGCTTTATAATAATCATCTGAAATCCTTACTTGAATATCACTCATATAAGCTCCTTCACTGTATTCTAGTCATCTTTATTATCGGAATATTCTTTATTTTATTATAGCAAAACCTTCGTATTTTCTCAAATTTGTCAATAAATTCTAATCTAGCCAGAATTTTATGAAGATTTTCGTATTTTTTTGAAGGATTCAGCAAATACTTATTGAGTATAAATCAAGCGTTGTGCTATAATAATGCACATAGCGAAGGAGGACGACATGCGCTTTGTACCAATAAAACATTTGAACGGCGATGAACGACTCGCTGTTAATATTACAACAGCAGCACAACAAACTTTAGTTAGAAAAGGTACTGTCTTAAATCAAAAAATTATTGATCGCATAAAAAAGTATGGTGTCCAGTCCGTTTATGTAGAAAGTCAATTAGACGATCAAGCAGATGATCAGGATGTGGTAAAAGATGTAATTGAACCAGAAGTGAGATCTCAATCTGTTCATAATATTATGAAAGCCATTGATCGATTCCAATCAAGAATTATTCATGAAAAAAAAGCCTTAAAGTATGGTGATGCTGGCCAAGATCTTTTTGAAGGTATTAAAGGGATTTCGTCAGACCTCATTCATGAAATCATGTTGTCAAAAAACGCTCGCGTTATGATGAATGATATTAAAACTGGATCTGATTATCACTATAAACACTCTGTAAATGTTGCGGTCTTATCATTAATTATAGGAACGGAAATGGGTTTAAATAGTAAAGATTTGGAGAATCTTGCTTTTGGTGCGTTACTTTTAGATTTTGGTATTAATCAAATTGATAAAAACGTCCTCTACAAAGAAGAAAAACTTAGTGATGAGGAAATGGTTTTATTAAAAACCCATGTCTCCAAAGGTTATGAGTTCTTAAACAACAACACGACTTTTAATGCTCATGTGAAATCCATCGTCATGCATCATCATGAGAGAATGGATGGTTCAGGATATCCTAACGGCTTAACAGGAGACGAAATTCATCCTCTAGCAAGAATTGTCATGATAGCAGATGTCTATGATGCCCTAACATCCGATCGTCCACACCGATCAGCATATAACCAACATGAAGCCGTTGAATATATTATGGCACATGCACATAATCATTTTGATTTTAAAATCGCAAATATCTTTGCACGAAAAATTATGCCTTACCCTGTAGGTACCTATGTTAAATTATCAAATAATCAACAAGGTGTCATCTTAAAGAATAACCCACAACATCCATTAAGACCTGTTGTGAGAACATTTGGGAAATCAAAGTATGATGACAGTAATGCCATTAAATTGGACTTACTTGAAAACAATAATGTGATTATTGAAAAAATCATATACAATCTATCTTAGAATTCAAACTACACAAAGTGTAGTTTTTCATTTATGCTTGATCAACTGAATAAGTGAAAAAACATTATTTTAATTTATTTTTAGTCGAAAAAGAAAGTAAGCTAAATGCTTACTTTCTAAAGAAAAGAGACACATTAATTTGTTGATATCATATCAACCCACTTGTACAATAAATCTGGTCCAAAGGCTTGACGATAATAGTTAGTTAATCTAGGATCTCTTAAACCAATACCTGATCGTTGATATAATGGTACAAGAACTTGATCGTCACCTAAAAGTTTCTTTTCTAGAGCTACAAGGGCTTCAAATCTTTCTTTTGAATTTTCAGGAATTGTTAAATCCCCTGATTTTGCAGATTCGATAATAGCATCATAAGATTCATCTCCATAACCCGTAGCATTATGACCACCACCAGTTACCCACATATCCATGAAAGTCATTGCATCAGGATAATCAGGACCCCAACCAGCCCAGTTCAAAGTATAATCACCTTCGTCAGATCTCTTTAATTTTTCCGAGAAAGGTAAAGCTTGTACAATGACAGAAATCCCAGGTAAGTTCTTTTCTAATTCATTCTGAATGTGCGTACCAACTTGTGCAGCAGTATCACCTTGATAAATGATCAATTCAAATTCAATTTCAGTAATGGCTAAATTGTCCATAGCTTCAGCCCATAGCTTCTGAGCTTCTTCTACATTATAACGGTTATAGCCTTCACCACCACCAAACATATCTTCAGCAACTTGTCTAAAATCTTTATTATCATGATCTGATGAACCAACAAATCCTTTTGGCACAAAGTAATCTGCTGGAAGAGAGCCATTCGCATAAATTACATCTGTAATATAGGTTTTGTCAATGGCCATGTTAATAGCTTTTCTTGCTCTTACATCCGATAGTAATTGTTTAGTAGTTGTCATTTCTCCTTTGCCTTGATTGATTTCTAAATAGAAGATAACAACATCTTCAAGTGGTACCATATCTGGTCTATTACCATATTTTTCTACATTTTCACCAGATAAACCTGTTGTGGCAATTTCACCATCCAAATACATTTGTACAGCTGTATCATTTGATACACCTTCAATGACTCTAAAGTCAACAGCATCAAGTGCTACATTATCAGCATCCCAATACAAATCATTTTTTGTTAACAAATGTCTTTCTGAAATTTTCCATTCACTGAAAATAAATGGGCCATTATACAAGAATGCATCATTGGATTTTGCATAAGCATCACCTTGTTCATTATAGAAAGCTTCGTTTGCTGGGAAGAATGATGGGAATGCCATTAAATCGATAAAATATGGTACTGGATTGGATAATTCCACAACCAAAGTCTTTTCATCTACAGCTGTAACACCTAATTCATTAGCCAAATTTGCTATTGCTTCATAGGCAGCATCTACTGAACCATATGCTTCCACAAGTTCACTTTCTGTTTCAGAAATGGATACCTCCAATGCGGCTTTTGCTTCATCATACTGCTCTTTTGCAGTCTTTTCATCAGTATCTTCATAATTGGTTACATCCATAATTTGAAGATTATCTTGGTCAGCCTCATAGTTAATAAGTTTTTCGTTTAAGGCTACTGCTTCAGCACCGTTCTTTATAGAAGCGGTTGAAATCATAAAGGAATACTGAGAAGCTTCTTTTGGATCCAATAGTTTTTTCCATGCAAAAACAAAATCATTTGCTGTTACTGGTCCATATGCATCTCCATCAACGGTAGACCAAACTGCATCTTTCAACTTAAATGTATAAGTTAAACCATCAGCTGAAATATCAACAGACTCTGCCATATCTGCAACAGGAACATTGCCTTCACCCAAAGTATACAACCCTGCATTGACATTACCTAATATTAAAAATGAAACTTGATCGGTTGCAGTCCATGTCGTTAAGGATGTAATATTTGAAGTTTCTAACAAATTTAGAATCTTCGGTTCTGTCGATACTGGGTCTTCTGTTTTTACATCTGTATTGTTACCCGTTGTTCCTTCATCTGGATTAACCTGTTCATTTGGCGTACTGACAACATCATTAGATTCCTTATTGCATGCCACAACAGAGAAAATTAATGCAAACACCATTAATAAAACTAAAATTTTCTTCATAAAACTAATCCCCTCCTGAATAGTTTGAAAATGAAGCGCTTCTTAACAAAACTTGCAATAAACGTTTATTCACTTTAAGGATAGAACTTTAATTTTCATCTGTAAAGTATCTAATTGAAATTTGTTTTTCTTTATTTTCGGAATATTCTGAAAACTGTTGAAAGCACTTAAATACAGGTTTTATCACATTTTTGTAACATTTCCCCAAAAAGAATACTATGAATTTCTCTTAATAAACTCTTCTTTTTTTTATGAAATTTACTTTATATTTGTTAACAATTAAACTGCAATCATTCTTCAAAAAAAAATCAAAACTATTCCATATAGTTTTGATTACAATAAGTAGTTTAATAAATCGGAAGCAAGCATAGCCGCTTCACCCTTTTCTTTTGCAGCAGCATCTCCAGCTTTACTGTGCTTATAAACACCCATTAAAGAAGATTCTAACCCTGAATATCCTTGAGCTTGCAATCCCATAATAATACCAGCCAAAACATCACCAGATCCAGCTGTAGCCATGCCAGAATTTCCAAAAAGATTCCCATAGACCTGTCCTTCTGGACTGGCAACTATTGTCGTAGCAGACTTTAAAACCAGGACAACCTTCCAGATTTGGGCATAATGTCTTGCTACTTCAATCAAATCTTTTTGAATACTTTCAATTTTCAAGCCGGTCAAACGACTCATTTCTCCTAAATGAGGTGTCATAACGACTTCACATTTCTTATGCTCTAAAAGGTTCATATGCTTTGCTAAAACATTAAGCCCATCTGCATCAATAACCACTGGCAATGATTGAGCTAAAAAATAATCCAAATATTGTTTCGTTCTATTATTTTCCCCTAAACCTGGACCAATCAGTACACTTTTATACTCTGCAATACTTTCTATAAGTGTAGTTTGTTCAGAAAAAAAATCACTTGAATATAAAAGAGAAACTGCTTCAGGTACTTTTACTTTGAAGACCGTATTAATTGCAGGAGCTGTCAAAGCATACAATAAGCCTAAACCAGATTTCAAAGCCCCTTGACTTGCTAAGATTAACGCTCCTTCCATACCGGGAGAACCCGCGATTAATAACCCTTTGCCAAAGCTACCCTTGTGTCCATCAGTTCTTCTTTTTCTCTCCATCTTTTGAATTAAGGTTTTGTTAATTACATAATCTTTATCATTGGATTGAAAAGCCTCTTCAGGTATACCAATTGGTTTAACAATGATAAGCTTTGATCTTGACTTTCCTGGATAAAGAATATGTCCTCTCTTATAACTCCCAAAAGCAATAGTGAGATCTGAATCTAAGCAACTACTCATAATTTCACCGGTTAATCCTGATACCCCGGTAGCTATATCAACACTGATTTTATATGCATCATATGTATTTAGGTCTTCTATAATGTTCTTCATTAATCCATCTATCGGTTTATTTAGACCTGTACCCAAAAGGCTATCAATAATCAGATGATAATTTTTTTTTGACTTAACTTTTATATAGTCATCATAATCCAGTATTTCATGTATTTTGATAAAATGTTCCAAATATCGACAACATGTTGCTGCATCACCTTTTAAAACTTCTTTTTTCCCAAGGAGAATGACCTCAACCTTATAACCATAGTCTATTAGTTTTCTAGCAATGACAAAGCCATCTCCACCATTGTTTCCTTTACCACAAAGAACCAAAACATGGTTTTCCATTTTAAAGTGCCTTACAACATATTCTGCAACCTGACTTCCTGCTTGTTCCATTAAAAGTAAACTTGGAATCATAAGTGTATGAAAACAATATGCTTCTATCCTCTTCATTTGCTCTGGCGTTACTAAATACATTTCATCACCACCTCATTGTCAGTATATCACATGTCAATACCATTATGAATAAAGCTGTTTTATTATAATTTGACTAAAGTTAAATATAAAAAGAGCTTATCTTTCGATAAGCTCCTTAAAGTAAATTAGTTTGCTAAGTCAACCCACTTGTAAAGTAAGTCTGGACCAAATGATTGTCTGAACCAGTTTTGGATTCTAGGATCTCTTAAACCGATACCTGATCTTTGGTATAAAGGAACTAATACTTGATCTTCCTCTAATAATTTTTTCTCTAATGTAACTAAAGCTTCAAATCTTTCTTTAGCTTTTTCTGGAGAAGTTAAATCACCAGATTTAGTTGCATTGATAACTGCATCGTAATCAGCGTCAGCATAACCTGTAGAGTTATGGCCACCACCAGATACCCACATATCCATCCAAGTCATTGCATCTGGATAGTCAGGACCCCAACCACCCCAGTTTAATGTATAAGTACCTTCGTCAGATCTCTTAAGCTTTTCAGAGAATGGTAAAGCTTGAACGATTACAGTAACGCCAGGTAAGTTCTTCTCTAATTCGTTTTGGATGTGAGTACCAACTTGAGCAGCAGTATCACCTTGGAAAATTAAAAGTTCGAACTCAGCTGAATCAACGCCTAGATCTGCCATTGCAGCAGTCCAAAGCTCTTGAGCTTTCGCTGGATCATAGTGGTTGTAACCTTCGCCACCACCGAACATATCTTCAGCAACTTGTCTAAAGTCTTTGTTGTCATGGTTTGCTGAACCAACAAATCCTTTTGGTACAAAGTAATCCGCTGGTAAAGAACCGTTAGCATAGATTACATCTGTGATGTATGATTTGTCAATAGCCATGTTAATAGCTTGTCTAGCTCTTACGTCAGACAATAATTGCTTAGTAGTAGTCATTTCACCTTTACCTTGGTTAATTTCAAGGTAGAATAATGTAACGTCTTCTAATGGAACCATATCTGGTCTGTTACCGTATTTCTCAACGTTTTCTCCAGATAAACCAGTTGAAGCAATTTGGCTGTCTAAGTACATTTGTACAGCTGTATCATTAGATACACCTTCGATAACTCTGAAGTCTATAGCATCTAATTGAACATTTTCAGCATCCCAGTAGTTAGCATTTTTTGTTAAATAATGTCTTTCAGATAATTTCCACTCAGTAAATAGGAATGGACCATTGTATAAGAAAGTATCGTTTGATTTAGCATAAGCATCACCTACTTCATTATAGAAAGCTTCGTTTGCTGGGAAGAATGAAGGGAATGCCATTAAGTCGATAAAATAAGGAACTGGATTAGATAATTCAATTACTAATGTTTTATCATCTACAGCAGTGATTGCTAAGTTATCAATTAATCTAGCAATTTCTTCATATGCGCCATCAACAGAACCAAATCTTTCAGTTAAGTCAGCTTCTTTATCAGCGATTTTTTGTTCTAATGCAGCTATTGCTTCATCATATTGTTGTTTAGCTGTTTTTTCATCAGTATCTTCATAAGCAGAAACGTCCATAGTTTGGATGTTTTCTTTGTCAGCTTCATAACCAATTAATTCTTCGTTTAATTTAACTGATTCTTTACCGTTTTTGATTGCTGCAGTTTCAATCATGAAAGCATATTGTGATGCTTCAGCTGGATCTAATAATTTTTTCCAAGCGAAAACGAAGTCGTTTGCAGTTACAGGTGCATAAACTTCACCATCAACAGTAGACCATACAGCATCTCTTAAAGTAAATGTGTAAGTTAAACCATCAGCAGAAATTTCAACATTTTCAGCCATATCACCTACTGGAACGCCACCTTCTCCAAGTGTGTATAAACCAGCATTGATGTTACCTAAGATGTTAAATGATACGTTATCAGTTGCTTGCCAAGTCGTTAATGAAGTAATGTTAGATGATTCTAACAAGTTCAATACTTTTGGACCTTGTGGTTCTTCTGTATCAGTGTTTGATCCATTGTCACCAGTGTTTGTAGTGCCATCAGTTGTGTTTACTACAGTATTTCCGTTAGTAGCAGTATTGTCAGTGTTGTTGTTACCACAAGCTACTAAAGAGAAAATCATAGCGAATACTAATAATAGCGTTAAAATTTTCTTCATGTGTCTTCCTCCCAATTTAATTATCTCCTAGAAATTCCAGGTTTTTGCAGTAAATTTTTCCTGCAGATATAGCTTATAATAATATTTTTTTATTGTAAAGAGGTGTTAACACTTTTGAACACATAAAAGACACAGAAAACGTTTAACACGTTGAAATCAGTAAATTGTAAGATGTTATAAGTTTTTGTAACAACTTTGTTAATAGTTAGACAATTCCAAAAATAACGAAAAAATTTTATCGTCAAAATATTAATATTTTTATTAATATTTCTTAATATCAACAAATTGCCTAGAACGTAAAAATCGCCCCTATTATCGTTATAAACTCAATAAGGACGATTTAGTTTACATTAAAGTTCCTTAATAAATTACTTCAAGAATTTCCCATTGTAAAATTCTGTTGATTTAATAATTTCAAATCCATGTTTCTTATAAAATGACAGTGCATTTTCATTCTCAGACCAAACTTCCAATGATACTTTTGGGATAAAGCGACTGTTGAAAAAGTTATAAGCAGCCTTTAAACACAATTCTCCAACACCCATCCTTTGATATTTAGGTGTGATAAAAAGATTTTCAATCTTGCCCACAGATATACCATGATCCTCTACTACATAAAGCATCATATTACCAATTAACTCATGTTTATCATAAACGGTTAAATTCCTAAATTGATCCTTAGAACTGAAATGCTTGAAATCATCGTCGCTTAAGGGATTGATAAACAAATGATTATGATAACTCATAATCATTTCCTTTTGATCATCATTTACATGATCTGACAAAATAAAATCATATTTAGATTTTAAGTCATAGTACATTACTGGTATTGATTTCAACATTAAATAAGTTTCAGAACAGGCTCCATAACTATGTTTTTTTAAGAAACTCAACATTGGATGATTCGGGTTATCTGAACCATAATACAACAAACAAGGCTTTGTTTGTATTTGAGATATAGTCATCGCTCTTTTTTCTAAGGCATGAAATAATCTTAATCCTATAGCCTCTTCCATTAATTCTTCATCTATATGCATTTCCATGAAAATATTTAAAGGATGACTAGGTGTAATCACTGGTGTTAACTTAGGATAAACATAACCACTACCAATATATGAACCTTCGTCTGAAGTAACGATAAAAATATTTTCTTTCTGATTGCCTTTTAGATCTTCATTGGGGTGAAATAAATTAAAAACCATACTTTCCTCCTTACCCTTATTCTAACCTATATGACGCGGTTATCGAGGTTAAATTTAGGTAAAATAATTTTATAGTCCTATTGAATAAATTTTTTATCTCTGCTATGCTATGAGTAAGTACTCACTCACCTAGGAGGTGTTATGGATAATAAAGAAAGAATACTTCTTTCTGCAAAAAAATTATTCTTTGAAAACGGCTATGATCAAACTAAAACCAAAAGCATAGCTGAAGATGCAGGAGTTTCTGAAGCGTTAGTCTTCAAACATTATAAAAACAAGGAAAATCTATTATTTGCAGTTCTAAAAGAAACAATAGTAAGTTTCAAAGCTGAAAGTCAGTCTTTAATTGACTATCTCATGAATGACATTGCACCAGCAGAAGAAAAATTAAAGGTATTTATTAATAATCGAATAGATTTCTTAAAGAGGCATTATATGCCAATCACCATTATCTTGCGGCAAATGCAATTTGATCAACGTGTCATGAAAGAGGTATTACTGATCCTAAAGGAAAAAATAATACCAATTATCCACAAAGTCGTTACCGATTGGTATTTGGAAAACCACTTGGATCAGAAGACCCAAGAAACATGTGAAAAAATGATTCTTAGCCTATTTTCAGATTTATTATTACAGAAGAGTATTTTCAAAATGCCAAATGAAGAGGATTTTATATTTGAAAAATTGGATTTAATCTTAAAAGGAGTTCGTTATGAAAAATTACATTGAATTTATTATTAAAAACCGGAAAAAATTAATTGCCCTCTTAGTCATTTTGAATATTACAGCATTGATAGGCATTTTCCAAATCAAAATCAATGCAGATTTTGATATCTTTAAAATGAATGATTCAATTTACCAAGATGAACTGAATGAAATGGATGAAATATTCGGTAGCAGTCAGCAAACACTATTAATGGTCAAAGCAGACAATCTTGATGAGATTATTCCTATGGTAAATGAAATTCTAGATCAATTTACTACCTATGTTTCTCCTACAAACTTATTGGAAATGATGTCACAAAATAATATTGATGAGGTTTCAACAATCTCACCAATTTTAAAGTATGGTGAAGATCAATATGTCATTTATCGTTTAGATACAGGCAGTAAATTTGACTTTGAAGGTTTAATGGATCAATTGGATGAGGAAAACCTTGAAACCTATTTCAGTGGTGATGCATACATGCAATACGAAATAGTCCATATGATCACTGGTGTCCTGTTGAAAATACCACCCCTTGCATTATTCTTCATACTTTTAACTTTTAGATCGCAATTATCTTCAAAAAAGGCTGCGTTATTATCAGTTATGCCTGCAGGTCTGGCTGCTCTTTGGACAATGGGACTAGTCGGCTGGTTTGGAGGTGAAGTCTCAATCATCACTGTCTTAGCCCCTATCTTTGCAATTGTAATCGGTTCAGCTGATGGACTTCATTTCATTACACATTTGGAAGAAGGCTTTGCAGATAATCTAAGTCATAAGGATAATCTCATTCATACCCTTTCCATTGTTGGTATGCCAATGATCATCACAACGACAACTTCAGTGGCAGGCTTTTTAGGCTTGTTGATGATACAAACCTCTGCAATACAGGATCTCGCTATTTTTGCATCCATTGGGGTTTTCTTAGCTGGTGTCGTGACATGGTATGTTTTACCAGTCATTTTCACTGGAAATATTACTTTAAAGCATAAGGAATCTCATACAAGTAATTTGTGGATCAAGTCCTTATGGGGGACTAAAAGTATCTTAATTGCCATTGCTCTCATTATATTTGCAATTACTTTTATTCCGAATCTTAACACTGAATTTAATCAACTGTTGTTCTTTAAAGAAAATACACCTGTACAAAAGAACTTTGAAAAAATAATAGAAGTAAACGGTGGTGCTGTACCTGTTTATTATACAGGTCACTTTAACTTAAGCGATGCTGCAACGAACCTCCCTGAAATAAACACTATTTTAATGAAACTTGAAGCTTCTAATGATGTGGCTAGAGTGACAAATCCTTTGTCTATGATATCCTTTGATGGTAAGCCTAATCTCAGTCAAATGGCATTGGCAAAAGATTTTATTCAGATCAAGAACGATCAACTTTATTATCGCTTCATGGTATTCCCAAAAGATTTAAACAATGATACGATTGCTCATATTGAAGAAACCATTACAAATGAGAATGCCAATGGGCACATCACTGGAGTTCAGTTCTTAATGCGCGAATTAAATGAGAATATCGTAAAAGGTCAAATTTTAAGTATATTAACCACTTTGGTTTTAATCCTTATCATGTTGCTAATGACGTTGAAATCTTTTAAATTAACGATGATTGCCGCATTGCCAATTATGCTGACTTCTATTATTTTATACGGCTTCTTAGGATTAACTGGTATTTCACTTAATTTAATGACCTGTACAATCTTTAGTATTACTTTAGGTATTGGTGTAGATTATGCCATTCATTACATGTCAGTTTATAAACACTTCAATGATAACCATCATGAAGCACCTATTGAGGAAGCATTCAAATACACATCTCGTCCTATTATTGCAAATGCATTTGGATTATCTCTAGGTATGACAGCGCTATGGTTATCTCCTTTACGTATTCACCAACACATTTCATCTTTGATGTGGGTTTCAATGATTGTTGCCGTTTATATGAGTTTAACTTTATTACCAACCATTTTAAAAAAAGTACGTGGATAAAAATTAAAATAGCTCCGGAAAACCGGAGCCTTTTTTCTATAAGGGTACACCAAGAAAACATAAAAAAACCACAAGGTATCGTGGTTTAGTCATTTTTGAAAATATTCCCTAAGAAATTCATTGTTTTATCATGAATAATCTCAGACTCAAGAAATTTACCATTTTTCATACTAAAATCTTGTTGAGTTAGTTTTCTTTCCTTGTTTTTTCTACCTCTCATGCCTTCCATAATATCACCTCGTCTCAAAATTATTAATGTATTAAGATGAATTATAGAGAGGTTTAAAAAGAAAGTCAATATAAATTGTCTGAATATTCAAACTAGGCATTTTTTTCATAAGCCTTACAAAAAAAGTTGAACAAAGCCAGTATTTTCAACCGTTTCAGGAAATCGCTTTCCTATTTTTTTAAGAGTTTAATCTGCGAAGCTGTAAAGAAAATCAAACCAACCCATATAAGAATAAAAGGTCCTATTTGATTCACTTCAAAGGGTTCTTTAAAAACAACAATACCTAAAAACAATGAAATTGTTGGTGCAATGTATTGCAGAAAACCGACAACCGTTAGAGGCAATCTTTTTGTACCTTCGGCATATAACAATAATGGTAATGCAGTTACAATACCACTGATAGAAATCAGCAAAAGAAAACTCACAGGTAAATTACCAATAAGACCTTCATGTTGTCCTTCTTGAAAAACTAAGTAGATTATTGCAGGGATACTGACCAGTAAAGTCTCATAACCTAATCCCATTAAAGAACTATAGGTGGATTTCTTTTTAAGCAAACCATAAATAGCAAATGAAATGGCAAGAATTAAAGCTATGTAAGGTACTTGTCCATACGAAAGAGTTTTGATCAATACGCCAAGGCATGCCAATCTTATACCAATTTTCTGATAACGGTCCAATTTTTCATGAAAGTATAAACTTCCAAACAAAGTTAATACCAATGGATTTAAATAATATCCTAAACTCGCTTCTATAACGAAATCATTATTTACTGCCCATATGTAAGTCAACCAGTTGATTGAAATAAAAAGTGCCGGAAGAAAATTTGCTTTCCATGTCTCTATTCGAATCGCAGCCTTTAAAAAGGTCTTCAAACTATTTTTAAACCTTAAAATAACAATAATGAAGACAAAGGACCACATAACACGATGGGAAAAGACTTGATATGGCGTTAATGCTTTGACTAATTTCCAATACAAAGGTAACAAACCCCATAGAACAAATGCAGAACCACCATATATTAATCCCTTTAAATAGGATTTTCTATCCATTATATTCCTCCATATAACTTGAGATTATATTTGATAATATCATTCTAATGTTAATGATAGAAAAAACAAGTCTTAGACTTGTTTTTTAACCATTTTTTGCTGCTAATAATTTTTCTTTGTTTAAACCAACTACTGGTTCACCATCTATAAGAAATGCTGGTACACCCATCATCTTATGTTTCATCATTAATTTTCTTGCGTCTAAATCGACAGAAACATTGTACTCTGTAAATTCAATATCATTTGCTCTAAGGAACTCCTTAGCAGGTACACAATGCGGTCAAGTAGATGTAGTAAACATAATAATTTCTTTCATATTCTATTCCTCCTTCAGTTATTAATAACATTATAACACTTTATAGGTAAACTATCATCAAACTTTATAACTTTTAAACAATTAAAAAAGAACCGAAGTTCTTCTTTATAAATCATAGTATTTAATTTTCCAAATATTATCTTCTTTTATCATTGGCCAAGAATAGTAAAATTCTTCACGCATATTTGGATCAATCACTAAATTATCATTACCTGGTGTATCTCTTAACACGTATTTTACCTGAATGATAAACCGACCTTGCTCTCTTTTTGCAAATGCATAGCTCTGAGTATAACCTTTTATATCATTGTTAATAAGAAGTGCTGATTCTTTAAAATCTCTAAAAGTCATCTCCATTTTACTTTCACTGTCAATCATGTCAAAAGCCAAATCATATCGGTTTTGAGCGATATAGTCCATAAATTTCTTGGCGATATCTTTATGCTGTAGTTCTTGTTCTTGAACATAAGAAGTATTTTTTGTCATTGGAGAACTCATTCTGCCATTCGCTGAAGTAATTTTCTTACCGTCTACTAAAACTTGAACATAGTCAATGGACTCTATTTCAGTTACAGTATTAACAATGGCCATCACTTTTAAAAAAAGTTTTTGATCATCATCGGTTAAAAATTCTGAACCGAGATTCACATAACAAATCCGATCTGTTGTAATAACAGAAATAATTGAAACATCACTACCTATTGGTGATTCTTGTGTTTCTAATTTAGAACCGGTTTTTAATGCTTTAACTGCAGCATATTCTACATCTAACCGCTTTACAGTTATGGTTCTCGATTCGCTAACCAATTCATTGTTCTCAATAAAATATAATTTTGTTAATCTTGTATAATCTTTGGAATAAGGAGAAATATCCGTTATATCACTTGATATTTCATATGTTATACCATTCCCTGAAATAAAGAAATATGCAATACCCAACAACAAGATGATAAAAAAAACTAAAAGATTTCTTTTCATTTTACCTCCTATGCCAAGCCTTTTGGTATTTCGATTTCAATGGAAGTGCCTTGATTTATAGTGCTTTCCACCCGAATATCTCCTTGATGCAACTGTATAATTTGCTGCACTATGGATAAACCTAGTCCCGTACCACCTGTTTTCCTATTTCTCGCCTTATCAGCACGATAAAAACGATCAAAAATAAATGGTAATTCTTCTTCTTTAATGCCAATGCCATCATCAATGACACGAATAGCAAAAGTGTTTCTTCGATTAATCAATCTCACAATAACATGGCCACCAGGTTCATTATATTTAATGGCATTTGCAATTAAATTGGAAAGACACTGATGAATCTTCTCTCTATCAAAAGTTGCCCATACCTTTTCATCTGCTTGAAAGTCCACTTTAATATTCTTTTGATTCGCAAGAGGTACAAGCATTTGAATAACTTTTGGAATCAAAGAATTTAAAGTTGAATTTGTGTAATTCAATTCAAGTTCCTTTTTCTCCAGATCAACAAGATACAATAAACTATTGATTATCCCATTTAAACGATCGACTTCCATATCAATGTCTTTTAAGAATTCCTTATAAATGCCTGGATCTGTACTTTCATCTGTAATCAATGAACTGGAAAGAATTTTTATACTTGTAAGAGGTGTTCTAAGTTCATGGGAAACATTGGCAACAAATTGTTTTCTTTGATTGTCTACTTGATCAAGACGAACCATCATTGAATTAAATGAGTTGCTCAACACTTTAATCTCATCACTACCTTCAAGACGTATTCTTTCATCATGTTTCCCAAAGGCAACTCGATTTACAGTTTCCGTAAGTTTTTCTATTGGACTCGACAAGATTTCAACAAAAATAAAACTAGTTGCACCTGTGAAGCCTATACATACTAAAGCCAGTAAAAACAAATTTCTTAAAAGAGTATCCTGACTGGTGTAAATATCCTCTAAAGAAGAAGTTAGTAGAATAGCACCTACAATGGCCCCGTCACTTTCAACGGGTACAGCAACATACATGATTCTTCCAAATGATGGCGAATCATAAATACTTGATGCAGGCTCTCCTTTAAAAGCTTGATCAATCTCCTTATTGGAAATAGAATCTTGTTCTGTATATTCCTTATAAGCATCAATAAGCACCGACCCATGACGATCAAAAACCATAACACGGCTGTTGATTTCCTTTGAGAAGTCACTCACAATATTGTAATAATATTCCCTTGTATTTGGTAAAGACAAGTTTTCAAATTCTGTAATCATTTGATTGGAAATAATATTCGCCTGGGTGTATAGAAAATTCTTTCTATCTTCTATTTGATTCACTTCCAGTGAAGACATGACAAAGCTTAACATCAATACCAATGTAAGCATAATTAAAAGCAAATAGGTGAAAACAAGTTTCCACCTTATACTTAAAAATCTTCTATTAGTCTTTAAAATAATAACCCACTCCCCATTTGGTCATGATATATCTTGGTTCACTTGAATTCTCTTCGATTTTTTCTCTTAATCGACGAATATGAACATCCACTGTCCTTACATCACCAAAATATTCATAGCCCCAGATAATCTCTAGCAATTCTTCTCTTGAGTAGATTTTTTCCTTATTGGTAACCAACAACAACAATAAATCGAATTCTTTCGCTGTTAAGGCAATACTTTCACCGTTAATATCAATTTTTCGACCTAAAGTGTTAATTGTAAAACCAGAAACTTCAATGATATTAGAGTGTTGTTTTTGATGATCAACATTTACTCTTCTAAAAATAGCTCTGATTCTTGCTTTTAATTCCAATACATTAAAAGGTTTAGTTAAATAGTCATCTGCACCATACTCTAAACCAAGAACCTTTGAAGAGTCCTCACCTTTAGCAGTTAAAATTATAATTGGTACCATTGATTGTTCTCTGATTTTCTCACAGACTTCAAGACCATTCATCTTTGGCAACATTAAATCCAATACAATTAAATCATAATCACCACTAATCGCTTTTTTATAAGCTTCTTCTCCATCTACAGCTGTATCAATACTATAGTTTTCTTGCTCTAATGTATATTTTAATCCCTTCAACAAAACAGGTTCATCATCTACAACAAGTAGTTTCTTAAGCATATTCCACCTCGTAATTCTAAATTAATTTCCCCTACATACATCATAAATAAAATCTGTGCTATAATCAAGTCTAACTAACGTAACATTCGCTGATCTCCAACACGTTTTGTAAATCCTCTGTTATCAAAGTGTTCCATAATAGGGACGATGTATTTTCTTGAAGTATCCAAGATATCCTTACATTCCCCTAATGACAACTGACCTTTTTCAGTGAATTCATTTTTCAACAAATCCTTTGCTTTTTCATACATCATTTGTGTTAAATATATTTGATCATTAATCTTTACCAATTGATTTGTATCGACTAAATTATTAATCAGATCTCTGATATGCTTTTGTTTATAAGCTTCCAACAATTCTGGCATACTAGTTGGTTTAAATGCCTCTTTGTCTAAATGATCCATAATTTGATGAATTAATGCTTGTTGCTCACTTGTATAAATGATTTCAAAATCTTTGTAACTCATATATTTTCCTTCTACACGAATAACATCTGTAAAAAGCTGAAGCACCTCATCAAAGACCTTTGGTTTTAAATCAGGAAAAACTTTTGTACGAACTTCCTCTTTCAACAACCCTAGACGCATTGGGTATTTTTCGTGATATGCATTCACCATTTTAATCAATTCTTCAGATTTTTCAATAATAAAACCCTTATGAATAAAAACATTTTTTGACAACTCCAAAATAATCTCATCGGCTTTTAATTGTATTAAATGTTCTTTAATTTCTTCTATCGGCAAACCTGAAAGTTTAACATACTCCTCTAAATTCAAGAAAGAATGGCTATGTTTTAAGATTAAATTTTCAATGATTTCACTAGGGTTACCTGCTTCTTTATAGAGAAGTTCATCAATAATTTCATCCTTGAAACGCTTATGCTTATGAGCATTTGGATCTAAAATGACACCTCCACCAATTGTTTCAAGTGGGGAATAAAATCTTATGACAAAACGATCTCCATATTTACATGCAGTAGGTTCTTCTAACCTAAGTTGGGCAAAACATTCTTCACCTGGTTGTAAAAATTCTTTGTCCAATAAAACCAGTCGACATAGAATTTCTTTTGTGCCATGATATAATCTCAATCTTGTCCAATTAGCCAAAGTCCGTTCTGAATGTTTTAATAATTTTAGTTTCACATCAAGCATACTTGTCACTTGCATCGATTCAGGATGTGCCAATATTTCACCACGGTGAATCTCGGTTTTCTTAATTCCTGTAAGATTAATTGCAACTCTCTGCCCTGCATATGCAGAAACTTCATTGTGATTATGTACTTGAATGGATCTTAATTTAGCTTCTTTCATTGATGGAAATAATATTAGAGTTTCTCCTTCATTCACTTTTCCTTCTACTAAAGTTCCAGTTACAATTGTTCCAAATCCTTGTAAAGTAAAAACTCTATCGATTGGCATTCGCATAGCTGAAGAAACAGATTTCACATCCACTTCTTCTGTTACTTTCTCAATCGTATCGATTAACTCATCAAATCCATCTTTTGTCACTGAAGAGACACTTACAATTGGTGCATCTTCCAAGAAAGTATCCTCAAATGTTTTCTTCAAATCTTCTTTTATGAGTTTAATCCAATCCTCATCTACTAAATCTTTCTTTGTTAAAACAACAATGCCCTTTTGAACATCGAGAATATTTAAAATATCGAGATGCTCCTGGGTTTGCGGCATGACGCCTTCTTCTGCTGAAATGACAAATAACACAAGGTCAATGCCACTGACGCCTGCCAACATATTTTTTATGAATCGTTCATGTCCAGGTACATCGACAATACCCGCTCGTTTGCCACTTGGCAAATCAAAGAAAGCAAATCCTATATCAATGGTGATCCCTCTTCGTTTCTCCTCTTCAAAGCGATCCGTTTCGATATTGGTCAATGCTTTAATCAATGTTGTTTTACCATGATCAATGTGACCTGCTGTACCAATAATAATATGCTTCATAAAACTCCTATTGCTTGTCTAAAAGTAAAATTGCTTCTAAAACAATTTGTTGTTCCTCTATGTTTAAGGTTCTGAAATCTAGAAGAACTTCTTCTTCTTTGATACGACCTATAATTGGTGGATTATAAGCTCTTAAATATCGAATGATACCATCAGCTGAAATCTTCTGATGATTAAATACAAACACCTTTGAAAGCAATTTTTCAAGGGGCATTGAACCACCACCGACTTCTGAATATTCATCATCCAAACGATAATTGATTTGGTCTAAGATTCCTAATTTGGTTGTAAATAAAGCTGCCTCTTCTGAAATAGATTCATAAGATTTTGTCAGCATATGAAGGGTTGGAATTTCTTTTAAAGCCTGTAATTCATCTCTGTAAAATCTCAAAGTAGCTTCAAGTGCGGTTAAAGTCATTTTATCAACACGCAAAGCTCTTGTCAGTTGATTTTTCTTCATTCTCTCAATGTATTCTTTTTTACCCACGATAATCCCAGCTTGAGGTCCACCAAGCATCTTATCACCACTGAATGTAACAATATCAATGCCGTCTGCAATACATTCTTGAACCGTAGGTTCTTTCATCAAACCGTATTTTGATAAATCAATAAGCATCCCTGAACCTAAATCATCATAAACTGGCAAATCCAAACCATGTGCCAAAGTACATAAATCTGCAGAGGATACTTCTTGGGTAAAACCAAGCACCTTAAAATTACTGGTATGAACTTTCAATAATAATGCCGTTTCTTCTGTAATGTGTGAAGCATAATCTCTTAGATGGGTTTTGTTTGTAGCACCAACTTCAACGAGCTTTGCACCACTTAACTTCATGACTTCTGGGATTCTAAAAGAACCTCCAATTTCAACAAGTTGTCCTCGTGATACAATAACTTCTTTTCCCGCAGCCATAGTATTTAAAACAAGCATAACAGCAGCAGCATTGTTATTCACAACCATTGCAGCTTCAGCACCTGTCAACTCACAAAGTATAGATTCTATGTGACTGTATCTAGATCCACGTTTTCCATTTTCAATATTAAATTCTAGGGTAGAATAATGCATTGCAACTTCAACAAGATGTTCTGCAATACTTGGAGACAAAGATGATCTCCCAAGATTGGTGTGTACCACAACGCCAGTACCATTGATTACACGTCTTAACTTAAAGGCATGTCTCATTTTTACACCTTGCTCTACCTGTTGTATAATAGACGATACACGAATATCCAAGGTTTCGTTTTCTTGTAATTGTCCTATTTGTTTTCTTATATGATCCAAAGTTTCATTTATGATCAATAATACTAAGCGACGTGTGTATGTTTCAATCAAAACCTGGACTACATCATTTTCTAATAATTCATCTACTTTAGGTAACTGTCTATAATATTCCTTCTTCATGCCGCCTCCTATCATTGATGTTATTATATCATACTTTATAGTAAAAAGTAGGGTCAAATGAAGAAGTATCATAGATTTCAATGGATTTGAAAAGAGAATTTACATCTTTAAAAATCCATGGATTCCTTGTCCTATGAATTTCATTTTCTAACATCGAGATGATTTTATTTCAAATATTTTCATCATAAAAGAAGATAGAAAGCTAAAAGCTTTCTATCAATTCTTAACGGTTAAAATCAATTTTTTCTTCAATGATTTCACTCGACTTAATCTTTTCTTTGTTACCGTACACACATAAATAACCTTGTTTCATAATATCAGACATTAAATCTGCCATGTTTTTAAGCTCATCAAGGGTTGCACCTAAAATTTGTTCACGATCCTTTTGTAAAATATCTTGTGTAATACCACTGATATAATTTGCAGTAGATAACATGCCTTTACCCTTAGCGGTCATAGCACTGTCTAATCGGCTGATTGCACCAATGATAAATTTAGTCAATTCTTCATGATCAAACTCTAAAGCCTTTACGTAATCTGCCATTTCTTGATACACATCATAAGTCTCTTCTAATCTAGGATCACGATAAGATGTTGCAATGATATTGCCGTTGTCATTAAAGGAAATACCACAACCATATGCACCACCTTTTGCTCTAATACGATCATGAAGAAATTCATTGCTGAGTACTGTTTTTAAAACTTGCATGCTGCCGTTATAGTCATAACCCAGTTTTCTAAAGTTATAGCCTGCAGTCACATATTGAACTGAAGAAGCAGACATAATGCCTTCATTTTTCTTTGTGAGTTCAAAGTCATAAGTAACTGAATCAAAGGGCTTGAAATTAACTTTCTCCATAAAGTCATTGATGTAAGTATCAAATTCCTTTTGACTACCTGTATCACCTGTAACACTGATGATTAAATTCTGCTTTCTGAAGATCTTGTCATAAACATTTTTTAAGTCTGCCATGACAGTTTCAGGATTTTCATCTAACTTATTGATTAAGTCACACAAGAACCAGTAGTATTCAAAGCCTTTTGTCAACTCACTGTAGTAAGACGAATCTAAGAAATAGGAAGCCAATCTCGACGATGCGTATTGATCGCCTCTATTGTTAATCGCCATTTCCATTCTTGATTTATTTTGAAGCAAGACTTCCTTAAGACGCTTTTGATTGTTAAACAAAGTTTCAGTAATCAACTCTAATCCAAGGGTCATTAAATCTTCAGTTTTGCTCTTGATTGCTTTCCCTGACATGATGAGTTTAGGGAAATAAAAATTTTCTTTTGTATTGACATAAGTTCTTGTTGCAAATGAAATACCACCAGTTTCTTTGTAAATCAACGCACTCATGTCACCATAAGATCTTTTTTGAGTATCCAGCTTACCAATTAAATCTGTCAATAAAGCCCCATATTGAATCTCATTTTGTTCTAACATGGTTACATCAAAAATGAACTCCAAATAAGTAATATCATTAGAGAATATATCATGTCTAACAATCTCATAGTTTTCTCTTTTTTCAACAACTCGAGGAATTTCTTCAGCTTTCTCACTAACATCTGTAATTTGTAATTGAGGGATTGTAGCAATGGCTTCAGGTGAGTTTGGAGAAAGTTGCTTCTCTTTTAAAACTCTGTTTTCTTCAATTAATGTCAATAATTCTTCTTCTGATAAAGAAGCTTTGAACTCAGCCAACTGCTCAGTCATTTTACTGATTTTTTCATCATTAAAACCAGGTTTAGGTGATAAAATAACCAATGACTTATGTGGATTTTCTATAAATAGTTCTTTTACTTTTGAAACATAGAAATCCGTGCCAACTGCTTCTCTGAATTTTCTTATGTTGTCATCATATGCTATTAAATCTGTTGGATGACCATCATATAACCAGCTATTCATGGATAATATATGATAGATAATCCCTTTTGTTGCAAAACCAGTTGCTTCTCTCATATCATACTCTGTTATATTCACTGCAGAAGCCAACATATTTTCATCAATGCCTTTTTCTACAACTTCTTTTAAAGTATCTTCTACAATCTTTTGGAATGCTTCTGCCTGGTCCTTCTCTGCGTTTTTTGCGATGATAGACAAGTACAATTGTTGACCACCACTAAAAGAAGCTAAAATGTCTTCCCCAATATTTGCATCTAAAAGGGCTTTTTTGATTGGTCCTGCAGCTGCATTGATTAAAGCTTCTTTAAGAATTTCACCTAAGAAGTGAAGCTCTTGATCGGTTCCATGACCTAGTACATAGTTCATGCTTAGATAAGTCTTTTTCTCAGCTGACTCATCTTTCGAAACGCTATAGTAATCTTCAACAATGTTCATTGCATTAAACGGTGCTTGTACCCCAATAGAAGCATCAATGTCTTTTGTTTCAAACTGACTCAAATACTCTTCATCAATTTTTTTCAAATAAGTATCAATATCTCCATTGCCATATAGATATAAGAATGCATTACTTGGATGATAGTAGAATTTGTGGAAATTCACAAAATCATCATAAGTCAATGATGGAATGACATCTGGATTACCACCTGAAGAAACGCCATAAGTTGTATCAGGGAATAATGAACGTCCAATAACTTCACGTAAAACTGTTAAAGGTTGAGAATATGAACCTAACATTTCATTATAAACTACACCATTGTAAGTAATCGGTTCATCTTTCTCATTAATATGATAATGCCACCCTTCTTGCATAAAGATGGTTTTGTCCTCATGCATCATTGGGAAAAACACAGAATCTAAATAAACATCCATGAGATTTTGAAAATCTTTTTCATTTCGACTTGCCACTGGATAAATTGTCTTATCACTGAAAGTCATCGCATTGATAAATGTTTTTAATGAGCCTTTTACCATATCCATAAAAGGTTCTTTTGTTTTATATTTTCTTGAACCTGATAATACACAGTGTTCAACGATATGTGGTACACCTGTTGAATCCTTTGGTGGTGTCTTAAATGCTACTGAAAAAACTTTATCATCATCCTCATTTTTCAAATAAAGTAATTTTGCACCACTTTTTTCATGTATAAATACATGTGCCTGGGATTGAATTTCTCTTACTTCGTGTACATCGACTAATTTAAAGCCGTGATATTTTTGATTAATTTCCATAATACCTCCCGTTACCTTTATCCATTAAAGCAAGGAAACCTTACATTTAATAAATTTTAACCTGATATCATCTTAACACTTTGAAAACGTTTCGTCAGTAAGAATGTCTACTATTTTAACATCTATTAATATTTTCATTTCACAAATAAAAGTGCATAACTCACTGTACTCCTCAAAGACAAAAAGTTTTATCACTTTATTCAGTCATTATGTATTTCTTTTGGTAATGACATATTTCTGCTTAGTTTATTTAACATTTACTGGGCATAAAATCTCTGAAACCCAAAACGATATCCATATTATTCAGGGATAATAAACTTAATTGAAGGCAAAAAAATAGTCACTCATTAGTAACTATTTAATATAAAGCGCATATTCCTTTTTCTCAACAACTCTACCAATAACAGCATAAGTAGTTTCCAAGTGCTCTTCATAGTATTTCAAGAGCTTGTCTAAATCTTTTTCTGGCAGTGCTATTAAAAGACCACCAGAAGTTTGAGGGTCAAATATAATGTCCTCAATATAGTCTTCTTTCTGGCTAAAGTGCACTTTACCATCAATATAGGCAATGTTTCTATAAGTTCCTGCTGGAATCAAACCCATATTAGCATTTTCAATAACTTCCGGTAAAATAGGTACTTTGTTAAATTCAATTTCTATTGTGACATGACTACCATCGGCCATTTCATAAGCATGACCTGCCAATCCAAAACCTGTAATATCTGTACACGCATGTATTTCTAGTTCATGTAATGGTTCTGCTGCTGTTTTGTTTAAAGTTCTCATCGTATCTGTAACCAATGTCACAACATCCTCTGATAACAAATCTGCCTTTATAGCAGTATTCAATACACCGGTGCCAATCGGTTTCGTTAAAACAAGAACATCACCTACTTGTGCCCCACAATTTTTTAAAACTTTATCCGGATGCACTTCACCAGTAACAGATAAACCATACTTCGGTTCATCATCACTGACCGTATGCCCTCCTACTAGCAGTGCACCAGCTTCTTTAACCTTATCAGCACCACCTCTAAGAATTTCCTTTAAGATAGCCGTATCCAAGCAATCTGGGAAACAAACAATATTTAAAGCAATAATGGGTTTGCCACCCATGGCATAAACATCACTTAAAGAATTGGCAGCAGCGATTTGTCCAAACATATAAGGATCATCAACAATCGGTGTAAAAAAGTCTAAAGTTTGGATTATAGCTTGTTCATCATTCATTTTATATACAGCAGCATCATCAGAGGTTTCAATGCCGACTATGAGTTTATCACTATAGAACTTAGGTAAATCACACAAAACTTGTGCTAAGGTCTCAGGACCAATCTTAGCCGCTCAACCTGCAGCAGTCGTCATATTTGTTAATTTTACATCTTTCATAAGTATTCTCCTTCATAGGAATTTTACCACCAATCACCCTAATATAAAACCTCTTTCGACTTTTCAAACCCAGTAATTCTCTATGAATTAGATATTTCTATAAATGCAAGTTCAACTATTAACTTATTCTATATTTAAATTTTCCATAATTAATTGAAGCTTCTTCTCTCCAATGCCTTCTACTTCAAGTAAATCATTAAATTCTGAAAACATACCCTTGTTAGTGCGGTAGCTTACAATTCTACTGGCCAATGTTTCTCCAATACCCTCTACCTGCATTAATTCTTCCTCACTGGCATAATTAAAAAGATCGATCCCAACATAAGCAATTTCTTGTGATGCTATTTTATAGACCACAATCATCTCACCATCCTTTAATTTTCTAGCCAAATTAATTTGAACATCCGCATCTTCTGTAAAACCACCGCACCTTCCTATCAGTACATCTAGCCGATCCTCAGGATCCATTTCATAGACACCAGGATTAAGAACTTCTCCGGTAATATAGACTTTTATGGTTTCTACCTTTTCCTCCATGGTAAAGGTCGTACGTCCATTATCTTCTATTTGAGGTTTAACTTCATAACCCTTAACAAAGAAGATCATCATCAGTCCTATAACCAATATTAATGGCAACAAATATTTTCTCAATTTCATTTTAATCATCACAACCTCCGATATACCATATATTACCATAAAATGGATAATATTTACAATACTTGACTTCTTATAAATAATTCAATAAGATAGATGGAAATGGGTATAACACATGGAAAGGAGGCCCTATGAAGACACTTAAAGATTATATGATTATCACCATTGGTACACTTATTTTAACCTTTGGCCTTTCTGTTTTTTTGATACAAGCAGATTTAGCAGTTGGTGGCATTACAGGTTTTGCAATGATTATCAACAAAGTATTTCCCAACATTTCTATTGGTGCAACCATGCTCGTAGCAAACATTGTTTTATTTATACTAGGTTTTCTCTTGATTGGCCGCCAGTTCGGTGCTAAGACAATTTACGCAAGTTTTGCATTATCTTTCATGATTGCAATTTTTGAAAAAGTAGCTCCATTGGATGGTCCCGTTGTTGACGATATGTTTCTCAATTTATTCTTCGGTATATTTATCTCAGGTATAGGCATGGCCATTGTTTTCTATCAAAATGCTTCTACAGGTGGCACGGATATTATAGCAAAAATAATCAATAAATATTTTAGTATAGATATTGGTAAAAGTTTGCTAATGGCTGACTTTTTAATCGTTACCCTTGCTATGGGTATCTATGGCTTAGAACCTGGTTTATACGCTTTATTTGGTGTAATAATGAATGCGTTTTTAATTGATAATATTATCGAAGGTCTAAATATTAAAATCAATGTCCGCATCATCAGTTCTTATCCAGAGGAAATTCGTACCTTCATTATTGATGAACTTAGTAGAGGTGCAACCATCTTTAAGGCTGAAGGTGCATATTCGAAGGAAACAGTACATATTATATCTACGGTTTTGTCAAAACGTGAGTTTATAAAAATTAAAGCTTTTATCAAAGCTTTAGATGATCAAGCCTTTGTCACTGTCGCAAGTGTAAGAGAAGTTATTGGTGAAGGATTTAAATCAGCATAAGATGCAAATAGGTGTTTTTTTTGGTATAATGTTTAAGACTGATTAACGGAGGACATTATGTTAAAACGAACACTTATTTTTTTAATAATCACGCTACTTATACTTGTGCCTGTAACTTATGCAGATGAACTTCCAGAAAATGAAGTAGTAGGCGAAGCTGCATTATTGATGGACTATAATTCTGGCGAAATCATATGGTCAAAGGATATGAATAAGAAAATGTATCCTGCCAGTACCACTAAAATATTGACAGCAATTATCATTTTAGAAAATCACCAAATGGATGAAGTTGTTGAAGTTCCTAATACAATGCCACCTCATCAAGCTGGTTCTAAGAATATTGGTATCGATTATGGTGAAATCTTCACAGTAGAGCAACTCATGTATGCACTCTTAGTGGAATCAGCCAATGATGCTGCTTACGTCTTAGCTTTATATCACTCTGGCACATTAGAAGCTTTTGCTTTAGAAATGAACGAAAAAGCCAAAGAATTAGGCGCAACCAATTCAAATTTTGTGAATCCCAATGGTTTACATGATGCGAATCATTACACAACAGCTCATGATTTAGGACTAATAGCAAGATATGCATTCGCCAATCCACTGTTTAGAGAAATGGTAAGCACGGTTTCATATACCATTCCACCAACCAATAAACAGGATGAAGAAAGAAATTATATTTATACAAGTAACAAATTTCTTTATTCCTCTGAAAAAATCACATATAATGGTACATCTACTAAAATCAAATATGATATTGTTGACGGCATTAAAACAGGCTATACGCCTCAAGCTGGGAATTGTCTTGTTTCAACAGCATCTAAAGGTAATGTAAGATATTTAGCAGTAGTTTTGAAATCCGATGGACCTAATAGTCTTTACTCCGATTCAAGAAGACTGTTAGATTATGGATTTGATAATTTTTACACTAAAAGCATCATCACTAGAGGCGCATTTGTACGCTCAGAAAAACTTGCCAACTCTAAACTCACTATTAATTTAATCGCAGGTGATGATTTAACGCTAACTTTGGATAAGAATATTAAACCTGAAAATATTCTATCTGATATCGCTTTAAACGAGACTTTAACTGTACCTATAGAAGCTAACAAGGAAGTAGGAACCATTTCATATTATTACAACGGTACTCTCCTTGGTGAAGTTCCCTTGTTAACAGAATATGAAGTTGTGGATGGTAGCTTGGTTTCAACCATTGAGGGTGGGCTTATTAGACGAGATGAAAATAATCACCTCGATGTTAAATACTATATTGGTATTTTCTTCAAACTTTTAATTTCATTTATTATTTACAGAACCATCATAACTTTGTATAACTTGAAGAAAAGAAAAAGAAACAGCCAACTTTCAGGCGAGTAAAAAAAACACCTTAGCATTCTAAGGTGTTTTTCTCTTCATTATTTTCCTACGTAAACAAACATTTGAATTTCCACTTTTACATCAAGAGGTAATCTTGCTACTTCTACAGCTGCTCTAGCAGGTTTGTGATCTGTAAAGAATTCAGCATAAACCCCATTCATAGCTGCAAATTCATTCATATCTTTTAAGAAAACAGTTGTCTTAACAACATTCTTGTAATCAACACCTGCTTCTTCTAAAATTGCCATCGCATTTTTTAAACATTGACGCGTTTGCTCTTCAATACCACCTTCAACGATTTTACCTACTGCTGGATCAATTGGAAGTTGTCCAGACACATACATAAAATCTCCAGCAATCATCGCTTGTGAATAAGGACCTACAGCTGCAGGTGCGTTCTCCGTATGTACTTTTTTTAACATAAGTTCCCCCTTACTTGTCATCTCGAGTTTCATCTAAATAATTATATATTGTATAACGTGAGACACATAATATGTCAGCCACGTAATCAATAGCGCCTTTAATCAAGAAAACACCTTGTGCATCAAGATCGTTAACAATATGAACCTTCTCGTCCTTATTTAAATAGGCAATGGGTTTACCCATATCGTCTATTTTAGCCTGAACCACTTCTTTTAGAACTTCATTGATTTTCTTACTTGATGGTTCTTCCTTTGTTTCTTCTTGGCCAAAATCCAATAACTCACTTAAAGCACGTTTAGCAATGGCAAATTCAGTTGCATCAAAATTAATACACAAGCAACCGATAACTTTATCACTGTCATCACGTATAAACATAGTTGTAGATTTAATGGTTCTACCATCTGATCCTTTACCTGAATAATTGATGATATCCTTTTGTGTCTTACCCGCTTTAACTTGTTGTAATGAGAAATCTGTCATTGAACTGGACATATCACGGCCAGTTACCTTGCCATTTTCAATGACTACTATGGAATTTTTTAAATCTGAAAAATCATGTAACACAACTTCACAGTTGCTGCCAAAGGTACCTGCGATACCTTTGACAATAGGAATGTATCTTTTGATAATCGGATGAACTTGCTTCGGCATTTCTCCTCCTATTTTACAACAATATTTACCAAACGCTTAGGCACACAAATAATCTTAACAATTTTCTTGCCTTCAATCAATTCTTCTACACGTTGACTTGATAAAGCAATTTGCTCCAATTCTTCTTTTGTACTGTCAGCAGCAACTACTAGTTTATCTCTCACCTTACCATTGATTTGAAGTACAATTTCAACTTCATCATCAACAAGATATTTTTCTTCATAAACAGGCCATTTTGCATCGTGAAGCAAACCTTCATAACCTTGTTGTTCCCATAACTCTTCAGTAATATGGGGTGCAACTGGATTTAACAACAATAGGAATGCTTTAAAATCATCATGACTTAATGCACCTTCTTTACTGATGTCGTTAATTAAAGTCATCAAAGCAGCAATACCAGTGTTAAACTTCAAGGTTTCAAAGTCATCCGTAACCTTTTTAATTGTTTTATGAACAGGTTTTATCAAGGCTTTTGAGTAGCCTTCTCCTTCAACAATCATTTCAGGAAGTTTCCATACTCTGTCAAGGAAACGTCTACAGCCTTTCAAGCTGTTCATTGACCATGGTACTGATTTTTCAAAGTCACCTATGAACATTTCATATGTTCTTAAAGTATCTGCACCAAACTCTTCAATGATTTCATCTGGGTTAACAACATTGCCTCTTGATTTTGACATTTTCTCATTGTTCTCACCTAAAATCATACCATGAGAAGTTCTCTTTTGATAAGGTTCTGCAGTAGGTACAACACCGTAATCAAACAAGAATTTATGCCAGAATCTTGAGTAAAGTAAATGTAGCGTCGTATGTTCCATACCACCATTGTACCAATCAATTGGCAACCAATAATCTAACATTTCTTTCGATGCTAAAGCTTCGTCATTGTGTGGATCAGTGTATCTTAAGAAATACCAAGATGATCCAGCCCATTGCGGCATTGTATCGGTTTCACGTTTACCAGGACCACCACACTTAGGACAAGTTGTATTCACCCATTCATCAATGTGAGCAAGTGGCGATTCACCATTGTCAGTGGGCTCGTAATTATCTACTTCTGGTAAAGTTAATGGTAAGTTGTGCTCTTCTACTGGCACCCAACCACATTCTTCACAATAAACCAACGGAATTGGTTCACCCCAGTAACGTTGACGTGAGAATACCCAGTCACGTAATTTATAATTCACTTTTCTTTCACCAATTTTATGGGTTTCAAGATAATCAGAAATCTTAGCTTTCGCTTCAGGTACTTTTAATCCATTAATCATTTCTGAATTAACAAGAATACCATCTGCATTATCAGTATAAGCTGCTTCATCTACATTACCACCTGAAACAACTTCAATGATTGGTAAATTGAATTTCTTAGCGAATTCCCAGTCTCTCGTATCATGTCCTGGTACTGCCATAATCGCACCTGTGCCATAACTCATCATGACATAATCAGAAATCCATACTGGAATTTCTTCATGAGTCACTGGATTAACGGCTCTAAAACCTTTAACTTCTACACCAGTCTTTTCTTTTGAAAGTTCAGTTCTTTCAAATTCAGATTTCTTTGCAGCATTATCACGATAAGCAATCAACTCATCCATATTTTCAATATGATCTGCGTATTTTTCAATATAAGGATGCTCCGGTGACATTACCATATATGTTGCACCATAAAGGGTATCAGGTCTTGTAGTAAATACTCTGAAAACATCTTCTGAATTTTTGATCTTAAAATCTACTTCCATACCTTCAGATCGTCCAATCCAGTTCTTTTGTTGAATTTTAACACGATCAATGTAGTCTACCAAATCAAGATCCTTGATTAAGCGCTCAGCATACTCGGTAATCTTAAGCATCCATTGGTTTTTTACCTTCTGCTCCACTTCAGTACCACAACGTTCACAGCCACCGCCAACAACTTCTTCGTTTGCTAAACCGACCTTACAACTAGGACACCAGTTAATTGGAAATTCTTTTTTATACGCCAATCCTTTGTTAAAAAGTTGAATAAAAATCCATTGTGTCCACTTATAGTAATTAGGATCTGTCGTATTTACTTCTCTCGACCAATCAAAAGACATACCTAAAGACTTTAACTGAGCCTTAAATCTTTCAATGTTGTTTTTAGTAACGATTGCTGGATGTATTTTGTTTTTAATCGCATAGTTTTCAGTTGGTAAACCAAAGGCATCCCATCCCATTGGATATAATACATTATATCCTTCCAAACGTCTTTTTCTAGAAACAATGTCTAATGCTGTATATGGTCTTGGATGACCAACATGTAAACCTTGTCCAGATGGATAAGGGAATTCAACTAAAGCGTAAAATTTCTCTTTTTCCGTTGATTCAGTGGCATGAAAGCAATTCAATTCATCCCATTTGTCTTGCCATTTTTTCTCTACCTTAAGATGTTCGTAATACATAATTTCCTCCTATTTTTATCAGCAAAAACAAAAACAGACATTTATACACTAGGGACGAATAACTCCGCGGTACCACCCTAATTGACAAATGTCCTCTTTAATCAGTTTTATAACGGTAACTAACCACTCCTATGTAACGAAGGCAAGTTCAAAATCTTTTGTTGGTTCACACCGACCACCAACTCTCTGAATAGCGATTTCTAATACTCCTTCAGGAATTATTATTTTTATTTATTTTATTATGTTCACTAGTAAGTGTCAACACTTACTTCAAGAATTTCTGCTTCTTTCCACATTTTTTCTAGATTATAAAACTCTCTTGTCTCTTGTGTGAACACATGTACAATCACATCTAAATAATCCAACAGAATCCAATCACCAGAGTGATGACCTTCTTTATGTGCTGGTTCGAAACCCATTTTTGACAATTCTTCTTCAACGGAATCAGCCAGTGAAGTTGCATGTTTTGTAGAAGTACCCGTTGCTAAAATAAAATAATCTGCAATAGATGTAATGTGCTGAACATCCATTACGGTAATGTTATGACCCTTTTTATCATCAAGGGCTTTAAAAACTTCCATACTTAATGCTTTTGTATCCATTTAACCTCCTCTATGCTACACCAACACCTGTACCCACTCTCAAAGTAATATAAACGATGTAAGTGAACAACATCATGAAACCTTGCCATTTTCTAGTTTCACCTTTAATAAAAGTTGGAATAGTAAATAATAACATTAAAATCAGTGCAAATGGCACGTCAATAAATAATGTATTAGGAAAATCTTTAAAAGTTAATCCAAATAGTTTAAAATCATATAATTGTATTGGTAGACCATCCTTTGAAATACCAGAAGAAGCAGTTAATATCAAAGCCACATTTAAAATGTTAGCACCGATGATATTACCTAAACCAATATCCTGATTTTTCTTTCTAATGGATGCTATCGTCGTCGTCAACTCAGGTAATGAAGTCCCTAAAGCAATCAAAGTTACAGAAATGATGGCCTCTGGTACACCTAAGTTTTCAGCAATAATCTTTCCATTATCAACTAGAAGTCTAGCACCTATTACAATTGCTGCTGCGCCAATCATAAATAAAAGTATATTTTTCACAGCCACATTTTTTGTAATGGTACGCTTATCCAACACATAATCTGACTTGGCATCCTTGCTGCCTTTTATGTTGTAATATAAAAAGACAACGATAAAGAGGGCTACAATAAAAGCCTCTGAATGGGAAAAATTTAAATCCCAAGCAAAGAATGTAAATACCGAAAGCGTTGCAATCATAATGACAGCTTTCTTAATAAAAAGTTTTCTTTTAATGGTATTTTTAAGGGCTATAAATCCTAACGATGAAATTAAACCAATATTACAAATAATTGAACCTACGGCATTACCAATGGCCATCTCTGAAGATCCTTGTAGACTAGCAGCAACAGAAACAATTAATTCAGGCAAGGTCGTAGCAACACTTACAATGGTAGCACCAATAATTATCGGTGGAATACCTGTAACCTCGGCGATCCAAACAGCTGAATCTACAAACCAATCTCCACCTTTAATGATTAAAATCAAACCAAGGGCGAATAAACCATAAACTAAAAAATCCATTACGAGACCTCCACTTTTGTTTCTGCAATTAAACTATTTCTCATCAGTATTGTGTTTTCATGAATCATATGCCCTTGCTTAAGTTCGTAGAGTATCGTACTAGTGCTCATCGCAATAATACCTTGATCCAAGCTCTTGAATGCCAGTTCTCTTAAGTTTTCTACACCTTCATACTTTCTGTTTTCCTCAAGACCATCTGCCAAATAAATAATTTTTTCTGTTAATGTCATATGAGGGCAGCCAAAAGTATGGTTTGAAATTGCTTTTATAATTTCATCGTCCATGATGGAAAATTTCTCTTTTGCCAACAATGCTGAAACTTGTCCATGAGCAAGATTTAAATGATTTTCCACCACCGGATGAATCATCAAATCATTTGCCATTAAAATTTCGAGTATTTCCCCGTCAGAAGCATATTTAGCGTAATCATGAAGCCATGCAGCAACACGTACTTTTTCTAGGTCTCCACCATGAATTTCAGCTAATTTTTCAGCAAAAGCCACCACGCCAAGTGTATGTATATAACGTGATGGCTTCAAATGTGCTTTCACAGCATTTTGAATTTCAATTAAATCATACATTACAGAACCTTTCTGCTGTCTTTATACAACTCATGTTCATAAATATATGCTTCAGTTTTTGCAGGTAATAAGTATTTAATACTTAAGTTATATTTAACACGACGTCTGATGTCAGTAGACGAAATCGCTAAGGCAGGCACTTGAGTAATTGTAATATCGGCTTTAAAATCTCTTACCAATGCGTCAATTTGCTCGCTAAGTTCCTTTTCATTAACTCCAGGTCTCGTTGAACCGATAAAAGAACATAATTGAACCAGCTCATGAACATCTTTCCATGTTGGTAAATCAATAATGGCATCAGCACCAGTGATAAAATAAACCTGCGTATTATCACCATATTCTTTTCTTAATCGTCTAACAGTATCAATTGTATAGGTTTTGTGATCCTGATCCAGTTCAATTGTAGATAATTCAAAATAAGGATTATCTTCAATTGCCAATTGTGTCATTTTTAAACGGTGTTCTTTTGAAGCCACCAACTCTTTATGAGGTGGGTTCCCAGAAGGAATAAATAATATTTTATCCATTTGAAATCTAGTACGCACTTGCTCAGCTAATACGAGATGGCCATTATGAATAGGATCAAATGTACCGCCCATTAAGCCAATTCTTGTAATACGTTCACCCATGAAATCCTCCTTGTATCCTTAACATTCAGCTATATTATACCATAAATACACATGGAAACTACAGCCATTTAAGCTAATCTCTTGGTAAAACGATTTCTGGATCTTCTTTGGCTCTGCGGTACAAAACAAACTTTCTGCCGATGGCATGAACATATTCTGCATCTAATCTTTCCACAAAATAGTTTGCTGCTTCATTAGCATCCATTGGTGCTGTTTCAAGAACATTTACCTTTACAAGTTCACGGTCTTCTAGCATCATATCCAATTGTCTAATGAAAGTATCTTTATTGCCGTCTTTACCCATTTGAATCAATGGCTTAATATCATTCGCTAATTTTCTCAAATATTTTCTTTGTTTATTGGTTAACATGTAACCTCCTACTCATAGTAATCGAATTCGAAATCAAAGATACGTACTGTATCACCATCTTCAATTCCCATTTCTCTTAATTTATCAAATACACCTTGTTTCTGTAAAATGTTTTGGAATCTTCTTAAGGACTCAACGTCACTGAAGTTCGTTGAATAAACCAATCTCTCAATTGGATCCCCATCCACAACATAAACATCACCATCTCTGGTATAAAGAATCTCTTGATTTTGTTGTTCATCTAAATCATAGAATGCATGTTCATCCTCTGTCACTAAAACGACATCTTCTATATGATCCAGTTCCATCGTTACATATTCCATGAGTTCGATAATACCTTGCTGTGTAGCTGCTGAGATTGGAAACACCTTATGTCCACGCTTTTCCATTTCTTCAATGAAGGCATTGTAAACATCTTCATCATAAATAATATCTGTTTTATTTGCAGCAACAACTTGCACTTTATCACCTAAACGGCTATCATATTGCAGCAATTCTTTGTTGATATTATCAAAGTCCTCAATAGGATTTCTACCTTCTACACCAGAAACGTCTACTACGTGAACCAACAGTTTAGTTCTTTCAACATGACGCAAGAAATCATGGCCAAGACCAACACCTTCACTTGCCCCTTCTATTAATCCTGGTATATCTGCTAAAACAAAACTCTTTCCTTTGATAACTTCTACAACACCTAAATTAGGTTTCAAAGTTGTAAAATGATAATTTGCAATCTTAGGAGTTGCTTTTGTTAAAACTGATAAAAGTGTAGATTTACCCACATTAGGATAGCCGACTAAACCAACATCCGCCAGCATTTTAAGCTCAAGAATAATGGTGTATTCTTGACCTTTTCTACCTTGTTGAGCAAATGTAGGTGCTTGACGTACAGCGTTTTTAAAGTGAGTATTACCTTTTCCACCTTTTCCGCCTTTTGCCAATATTTTCTTTTCGCCAGGCTCAATTAAATCCGCAATAATACGACCTGATTCTTTTTCTTTGACAATAGTTCCAGGAGGAACCTTAATAATCAAGTCTTCAGCATCTTTACCAAATTTATTTTTCTTGCCGCCATCTTCACCTGGTTCAGCTACATATTTTCTTTTGTAACGGAAATCCATCAGTGTACGCATACCTGAATCAACGATTGCATAGATATCGCCACCACGACCACCGTCTCCACCATCTGGACCACCATCTGGCACATACTTTTCTCTTCTAAAGGAAACTCTTCCGTCTCCACCCTTACCAGATTTAATAAAAATTTCTGCCTTATCTACAAACATAAGTCACCACCTTACATGTCGTTTACCCATCATTTCCATGGATTAACACAATTCAAAAATAAAGCCCATCTAAAAGATGGGCTTCACAAACGTTTTCAATCATACTTGATGGTAAGAATTACTCAGCAGCGTAAACACTTACTTGCTTTCTCTTCTTGTCTTTTCTTTCGAATTTAACAACACCATCAACTAAAGCAAACAACGTATCATCACCACCGATACCAACATTAGTACCTGGATGAAATTTAGTACCTCTTTGTCTTACTAAAATGCTACCACCAGTAACAAATTGACCATCAGCTCTTTTTACACCTAGTCTCTTTGATTGAGAATCACGGCCGTTCTTTGATGAACCAACACCCTTCTTACTCGCAAAGAATTGTAAATTAAATCTAATCATTGTGTGTTTGCACCTCCCTTTTCATAGAGTCTAATATATTTTGGATAAGATTCACTTATCCCTTGAAATCCAGTTAAAACAGTCTTCAATATAATTTGAGCTTTCAATGCTTGGTCATCGCTCACATTTCCAGGTAATTCCAAATACATATAAGCAGTTTTTGGTTCCTCATCATAAATGATATAGTCAAAACCAGCAACTTTATACATACTATTCACTGCTGTTTGCATTAATACAGAAACAGCAGCACAAACGATATCTTCACCATGTGGTGCATAACCGGAATGACCTTCCGCGGAAATTGATACAATTTGACCTTGCTTATATTTAACTGTAACTTTCGTCATGATTTCACCTAAGCGTTGATCTTATCGATTACAACTTTAGTGAACGGTTGACGGTGACCTTGTTTCTTTCTGTAATCTTTCTTTGATTTGTACTTGTAAATGATTACTTTTTTAGCTTTACCGTTCTTTTCAACAGTAGCAAATACTTTAGCGCCTTCTACAACTGGAGCACCAACTGTTAAGTCAGTTCCGTTTGATACAGCTAAAACTCTATCGAATTCAACTGTCTCACCAGCAGTAACTTCTAATTTCTCGATGAATAAAACATCACCTTCTTGAACTTTGTATTGCTTACCACCTGTTTCAATAATTGCGTACATCTTTACACCTCCTCATAATAAGACTCGCCATATGACCAGGTAACTTTCGTTTTAAAACCCGTCCCGAGCGGTATGTGACATATTTTGTTATGCGCTTCTTTCGCACTAAGTTATTGTACATCAGTTTCCTATAAAAAGCAAGGATTATTTTGTTCTTACATTGTTTTTAATAAAATACAACTTATTTCCCGCTGGTTCTATAAGAAACACCTTCTAAGGCTTCATCAAAGATCACTTCAATGTCAATACTTAGTTTTTCTTCAATAAACTCCAAATAGGAAATATCCTCTCTTATTTCTTTAGAGAGTAATTCTAACATGCCATCCGAAACATAAACTTTAAAGGCTGTATTTTTTGTATGTTCTTTTAAAATCTTCATTTTTTCAATGAATTTTTTATAGTAAATTGTATCCGATATATAATATCCTGCACCATTACATACTGGACAGGTGGATAACAATTGAGTTTTTAAGGATTTTCTGTTTTTCTTGCGGGTAATTTCCATTAATCCTAAATTGGTAATCCCATGTATCTTAGGTAAAGAACGATCCATCTTAAAGTATTTTTTTAAGGTGACTTGCAAATGCTTATAATTCTCTTTCGATTTCATATTGATAAAGTCAATTAAAATAATGCCGGAAATGTTTCGTAATCTGATCTGTCTGGCAATTTCTTTAGCAGCTGCTAGATTCACCTGTAAAAAAGTTTCTTCTTTGTTATTTGAACCTATAAACCCTGCAGAGTTGACATCAACGACTGTCAAGGCTTCTGTTTCATCAATGGTAATGACACTCCCTTGATGCAAGGTCACATATCGATCCAAACTTTCAAGGATTTGCTCTTCCACTCTAAAATGTTCAAAAATGGGATATGGTTCTTTGTATAATGTAATATTTTCACCTTGGAATAATGAATATGCTTCTTTTGAGTTTAAAATCATTTCATCAACATATGGCAAGTATTCCTTATGAATAAGACCTTCAAAGGCATAATCCACATGTATCAGACGCTCTTTTAGAATACGGTTTTTTTGCTTGTAAATTTCCTGCCATCTCTTTATCAAACTATGAAGTTCAATTTCCAAATTTTCGAAAGAGGCATTTTTTGCATCGGTTCGAATAATACCGCCAAATTCCCACTTCTCTTTTATGCGTTTTTTAATATCCTGGAACTTTTCATCATAATCCAACTTCTTGGAAATCAAAATTTCAGAACCCTTAGGTAATAGAACCATATATTGTCCTGAAATTGAAATATCAGTTGTGACCGTTGCACCTTTCTCACCTACTGGATCTCTCGTGACTTGAACAAACAATTCCATGCCATTTTTTATGGTGTCATCATAGGGCATATAAGCATTTTTTCCTGTACCAATATCAATGAAAACTGCTGACATGCTCTTCACAACATTCACTACTTTTCCCAAATAGATGTTGCCTACATAGCTTTGGTCGTTTAAATCCTCAATATATAATTCAACTAAAGTTTGATTTTCTAAAATAGCGATCCGATTATACAATAGACCATAATCTACAATTAATTGCTTCATTATTTAACCTCAAATAAGCTGATTAATTTGTTTTGTTCATCTCGTGTAAATAAGTCAACTCTCTTATAACGCTCTTTCCCAGGTACCATTTCAAAATTACAGTAATCAGCAAACATTTTAACCAATTGTTCGGGTTTCAAGTTGCCACTACTTCCTGTTGTAACCAATACTTTCAAAATTATGCGATTGGCTTCTACAAACAACACATCTGCTTCTTGAATCAAAGGTTTTATATCAATCACATTGATTTTATTCTTTTTATTTTTCTTTTCATAGGTAATAACATCCTGTGAAAGAAAAGCTTTCAACTGTTCTTCTACAAAAGCCTTCTCATGGGGTTCTGAAACTTCAATTTGAGCAATATATGCAGAATCGGTTACCAAACTCATCAAGGATTTCGTTTTATTAAAGTACTTACCTTCAACAAACCACAAACCTGTTGGCATATAGTCGCCTTGGTTTTTCAAAAAAGCATCAACATCTATCTTTTGTGTCAGTTCTACATCTAAAAAATCACATTCTGACTCTACACCTACAGGCAGAGGTGCTGCATACGCAATTTTAGGCTTAGGATTAAAACCTTGACTAAAGCTCATTGGCAATTGCATTCTTCTAAAAATTCTTTCAACTGTTTTAATGAGTTCTAAGTGAGAAAGAAATTTCATATTTTGCTCTTTTTTGTATTGTATTCTCAATATAATCATTAACAATCACGTCCAATCAAATCTATATTTATACCACAACCTACGCATTGTTGTCTGCAATCTGCTGTTACAACACCATTAATTGCGTTTTCATTTTCTCTAATTAAGAAAGCTTTTCTCACACCAACATCAATGAAGTCCCATGGTAATAATTCTTCATAACTACGTTCTCTATTGTAGAATTTATAATCAATACCACATGCTTCAAAAGCCTGCATCCATTTTTCAAAATTGAAAAACTCCTGCCAGCCATCAAAAACACAACCCAGTTCATAAGCTTTAATTAATACTTCTGACAAGCGACGATCACCACGAGCAAAAACACCTTCCAAAACGCTGGTCTCTGCATCGTGATAGTTGAACTTCACTTTCTTGTTAACAATCTTTGATCTTAGGTATTTTTGCTTTTCTTTAAACGTTTCTAA
Organism: Clostridia bacterium; assembly: GCA_016937975.1. Classification (GTDB taxonomy): domain Bacteria; phylum Bacillota; class Clostridia; order Peptostreptococcales; family Acidaminobacteraceae; genus JABXKX01. The sequence continues at coordinate 28,181 of JAFGVN010000052.1, read as the reverse complement.
AGTATCCTGAGCCATCCATTGGAATGGTGTAAAAGGTTTTGGCACGAAATTCGAAGCACTCAAAGTAACACTCACAGTACCTTGTCTTTGTTCAGCAGGGATTTGTTTGAACAACCAAGTTGAACGATTACCTAAATCATTGATGCCATCTAAATCTTCATAGGTCTCTGTTGGTAAACCTATCATAAAGTATAACTTAACGCGACTCCAACCTAAACCGAAGATTTTCATTAAAGTTTCGTCTAAGTCCTGCTCTGTAACACCTTTGTTGATCACATCACGCATACGCTGTGTTCCTGCTTCAGGTGCAAAAGTCAATCCGGTTTTTCTGATTTTTTGAATCTCTTGAAGCACATCTACAGCTAAATCATCTGTTCTCAAAGAGGGTAAAGAAATCCCTACCATTTGGGATTGATGTTCATCAATCATTTGATAAATGGTATCTTTAATATCTGAATGATCTAGTGTACTTAAAGAAGTTAATGAAATTTCTTCATAACCTGTATTTTCTAAAATATCACGAGCTGATTTTAAAATAACCTCTTTGCTTTTCTCTCTTACTGGTCTATAAATCATACCAGCTTGACAGAATCTACAGCCTCTCGTACACCCTCTAAAGATCTCAATCATTGCACGATCGTGAACGGTATCCGTATATGGCAATACGAAATTAGTAGGGTAATAAGCCCCATTCATATCTTCAACTATTCTCTTTTGAATTTTCTTAGGAAACTCATCCGAAATAGGTTCAAAGCTTTTTAAGGTCATGTCTTCGTTATAAGTTACTTCATAGAACTTAGGAACATAAATACCATCCACTAAAGCGACTTTTCTTAAGAACTCATCTTTAGTCCAATTGTTTTTCTTTTTTTCTCTATACAGATTCATCAAATCAATGAAAACTTCTTCACCTTCTCCAAGAGAAAAGAAATCAACAATTTCAGCCAACGGTTCAGGGTTATATGCACATGGACCACCAGCCATAATGAATGGATCTTCTTCACTACGATCTTTTGATCGTAAAGGTATATTAGACATATTTAACATATTTAAAATATTGGTATAACTTAACTCATATTGTAATGTGAAGTTAAGAATATCCATTTCTTTAATATCTGTTCGTGTTTCATGAGTAAATAAAGGCAAATTCTCTCTTCTCAAAATTGCTTCACAATCTGACCAAGGAGCATATACCCTTTCACAATAAACATCTTCGATGTTGTTTAAAACACCATATAAAATATGAGAACCAAGATGTGACATACCGACTTCATAAACATCTGGGAAACAAAAACCATAACGGATCATTTCTGTCGTTACAGTTTTCTTAACACTGTTGATTTCATCTCCGATATAACGACTTGGTTTCTCAACAAGATATAAGATGTCATCAATTTTATTTCGTAACATTTTCTTCTCCTTCAATACATGTAAAAAGTATGGCTAGTATAGCCATACCCTATCATACTTCATTTACACTGATTTATCCAATAATTTTTACTTGGTACTGAACATTCCTTGTTTTTTTCTTCTCTTATATACATTAAGAGCAATCCCAATCACTAACATATTGGTAATCATAGAACTCCCACCATAACTTAAAAATGGAAGTGTAATGCCTGTAACAGGCATTAAACCCATGGTCATGGCAATGTTTTCAAAAATTTGGAACAAGAACATGAAAACAATACCGCTTACCATATAAGAACCAAACTTATCTTTCGCCTTATAAGCAATTTTCATTAAGTTTAAAAGGAGAAGCAAGTATAAACCTATAACCACTATACCTCCAACAAAACCCATTTCCTCTACCCATACAGCAAAGATAAAGTCCGTTTCTTGAACTGGCAGCCAGTCGCCTTTGTGATAGACACCTTGAAATAAACCTCTACCTCTGATCATGCCTGCTCCGATGGTTGTCTTAGAGGCCATAACATGATAGTTCCCAGGTAAACTCAGATTCTCCGGTTCCAAAAATGCAAACAAACGATCCATTTGTGTTTGTGACAGAAATTTATCTGCATTCATACCTCCAATAACGGCAAGTCCAACACCAGTACCCACATAACGCCAATCTAATCGAGCGACAAGAAGCATACCTGCAGCGATAAAGACAAACACAAGCATTGAGCCTAAGTCAGGTTGTTTATATATCAACAACAAAAATGGTGCCATAAAAATCAAAGCCTGAAAAAGGGTTTTGATTTGGTTGATTTCATCTTCTTTATTTTCAAGAAATTTTGCAAATGCGATTATAAAACCTATTTTTGCAACTTCTGAGGTCTGAAGATCAATGACCTTCAAGTCAATCCAACTCAAGGCATTACCTCTTACAACCCCTAATCCTGGAATATAAACCAATAGAAGTACACCTATGGACAGGACATATATAAGCTTCCACAATGAACCGACAAATTGATAATCCATTAATAAAATAATGACAATTGCAATTAAACCAACAATAAAGGCAAAAGTCTGAACTTTTACCTCTCTTGATAAACCATCTTCTTGAAATGTATCCGGAACTCTAGTTGCACTTGCAATAGCAAGCAATCCAATTGAAAACAATAGGATTACTATTAAAATCAACCCGAAGTCAATATTCTTCAAAAAGTTGTTTTCATTCATAATTAATTATTTTGGCCTCGCTTCATACTGGTAATTGGAATATTAGCAATTAAAGCAGGTTTTCCGTCAAATTCTCTTTCATGATTAGAAATTCTAATATCCAATTTTGATGAATCGATATTAACATACTTTTCTAAGACTTCCAAGATTTCGCCACGAATCATCTCTAATAATTCTGGAGAACAATTCGCTCTATCATGTACCAAAACTAGTTTAAGGCGATCTCTTGCAACATCACTACTAGAAGGTTTTTTAGAGAAAAATTTCTTTAAATCAAACATTACAAACTCCTTACTTTCCTATACCGAATAATCGCTTTATTTTACCCATTACAGTATTATCCAATTCCAAATCCATTAAAGGCACTTCTTGTCCTGTAATTCTTAAAGCAATATTTCTAAAAGCCTGACCAGAGAAAGAAGCTTCATCAGCGACCGTTGGCAAACCTCTATTCGTAGAGATAACAACATTTTCATCGTCAGGTACAATACCTAAAACTTCAATCGCCAAAATATCTTTCATATCTGCAAGATCCATCATTTCCCCTCTTCTAACCATGTCTGGACGAATACGGTTAACAATTAATCTTGGATTTTCAATTTCTGCAGCTTCTAATAAGCCAATAATTCTATCTGCATCTCTAACTGCAGAAACTTCAGGTGTAGTCACAACAATTGCTTTGTCCGCACCGGCAATGGCATTTTTAAAACCCTGCTCAATCCCTGCAGGACAATCAATTAAAATATAATCATGTGTTTCTCTAAGTTCATTACACAAATCTACCATTTGTTGTTCAGAAACTGAATCTTTGTCTTTTGTTTGTGCTGCTGGAATTAAATATAAACCATCAAATCGCTTATCCTTAATTAAAGCTTGTTTGATTTTACATTCTCCTGTTACGGCATCAACTAAGTCATATACAATTCTGTTTTCCAATCCTAAAACAACATCTAAGTTTCTTAAACCAATATCTGCATCTATTACAACAACTTTTTTTCCTAAATTAACTAAACCTGCACCAATATTTGCAGTTGTAGTTGTTTTACCAACGCCACCTTTACCTGACGTAATTACAATAACCTCACCCATATATAGCCCCTCTCTATAATTCCTCTATACTCATCTTGCCTGATTTCAAATGAGCGATTTCAGGTTTTAATTCATCTATATTTTCACCTTCTGGTGCACGTGCAATAACATTTGTGATTCTTATTTGAGTTGGCAACATTTTACTCGCGATGACATAAGCATTTTTATTTCCAAATTTGCCTGCGTGTACCATCCCTCTTAATTTGCCCATTACGATAATATTGCCACCTGCTGATAATTCTGCTCCCGGATTGACATCTCCAATCACAACAATATTACCATCATAGGCAACACCCATACCAGATCTTAAAGTATGTCTCACAATTTTGGTATCAAATTCATTATAATCCACATGTTTATAATCAATTTCAGTGATTTCTTCTTCCTCTTCGATTACTTCTGAAGGCACTTCTTCTGATTTAGTCATACGCATTAACGGGTCTAAACTAAGAACTTCCAAATTATATTCATCCGTCAACAAATGATATAAAGCAACACGTTGTTTTTCTTCACCTAAAAAACCTTCAACGCCTATTATTTTAGCGCCCTGAAAAAACTGTGCAGAAGCATCTAGCTTTTCTTTAACACCTTCCAATATTTGTTCAAATGACTCAAAAGGTTTAATGGATAGAACCAAACCATTTGAAGTTCCTTTAAACTCCACATATTTATTCAAAACTACCTCCAGTTTTTCTTTCTCTCTCTATCATACTACATCTAGTTTTTTTTTAAAAGCTCTTCATATATCTTGTATTATTCTTCTTCAGTTTCAGGTACCAATCCGAAATACTCTGCGAATAAATCTCTTACCATTGGTGCAGTATAATAACTATGACCACCTTGTGGCACCATAACAGCAATACAGATTTCAGGATCTTCAAAAGGAGCAAAAGATACAACCCATGCATAAGGATCATATTCTTGTCTGTACGCATCAATCAACTCATCTGTGATCTTCTCACCACCAAGAATTTTTAGCGCTTCTCTCATAATTGTACCTTGTTCTAGATAGCCATTGGTTGCTTTGTCTTCTATTTTTTCACCTAATTCCATTTTCTCAGGACTATCATCCATGGCATTAAATTCCAATTGTAAAGCTGCGACTTCTTCATTTCTCACTTCCATCAAGGCATTCGTTGTATCTTCAAGTTCTTGTGGTGTTATGGTAATATATGATTCATTGGTTTTACTCACACCGTAATTTGCATCTTTAACAATACTATCAAGAAATTCTCTTAAGTATTCAACTTCGTCCACTGGAGGAATTCTACCTTCCTTCTGAGCAGTACCTGTTTTACCGCCTGACTCAATCGGAAAATTCTTAAACACAGAATACATAGAACCACCTGGCTCATCATTTACTCGACGCATGCCTTCACGAACAACAGCAAGGTTTTCGTAGTCATTCAAGACAATTCTTTCAGTAGCTTCATTGATTTGCAGTTCACCATCAATGGTTTTAATCAATGTCAATTCATTTAAATAACCGTCATTAGCAATAGCAGAAATATACCGAGCGATTTGTAAAATCGTATAACGGTGTTCCCCTTGACCAATAGACAAGTTTAAATCATCACCTTCACGCCATGGAATCTGCATAAAATATGAGTATAAAATATAATCCGTTAAGAGCTCAGTTTCGGTTTGAGTGGTAACTGGTTGAAGCGCCATTAATCTTCTCGTGATTTCATTTCTCGTCATCCCTTTTTCCATATACTCATCAGTCCAACCGACAATGGTATCGAGAAGCAAATCCTTATAATCTTCATCCTTTAATTTTTCTTCTGAAAAATATTCTTTTAAATGAATACTCAAAAATCGTCTCAAGGAGTACTTCGCATTGGCCACTTTTATTTCTTCACTTGGTAAGCCTTTATTGTCTTCATGAATTTCTATACCCGTATATTCACCAAGACCAAATCTTTGAGAATAATCCATAAGGATATCAGTTGACATCTCATAACCCAAGCTTTTGTTTCTGTAATAATCAAAACCTCTAACAGCATCAAACATAAAATAGTTGCATGATACCTTTAAGGCGTCCATTGCATTAATAGCGCCATGAATTCTATGTTGTTCACGGTATATCCAACACTGGAACAAACGATTACCAACTTCAACTGCACCATTGGTAAAGAGTTTGGCATTTGGATCTAGCCCCTGCTCTAGAGCAGTTAAGATCGTCATAGGTTTAAATGTTGAACCAGGCTGTACTGATGTATTGGCAGCTATGTTGTATAGCGGTCTAGGTGCTAAAGGATTTCTTGAATTTTCTGGTTGCAGATTATTCCAATCCTCCATGCTAATCCCTGTTGAAAACAAATTTGGATCATACGATGGATAACTTGCCATGGCTAAAACTTCACCTGTATCCACTTTAATAATAACACCTGCACCAGTTTGCGCATGCTCAAACTGGTCGTACTTCATGTTTCCCCAAGGGCTTTCGTATGTGCCGCCAATTTGAATTTGCCCTAAGGTATATTCCAACATGCTTTCAAGCTTTTGTTGTAGTTCAATATCTATGGTTAACTGAATATCCTTGCCGGTATAAGCAGTTTTGGGTTCTTTACCTGGTACACCTTCTAGAACATCCCCAATATAGTTACCTTTAGCATCCGCATAAACAAACTTATAGCCATCCTCACCATGTAAAACATCCTCAAAAGTATTCTCAAGACCTGTTTTTCCGATTAAATCATCGGGGCTATATTTATTTTCATCGATATATTTTTCAATTTCTCTGGAGGTAGAGATTTTACCAAGATAACCTAAAACATGGGCTGCTGAAGAACCAAAAGGATAATCTCTAATGGGTTCAACTACAATGGAAACCCCAGGAAAATCAATTGTACGTTCTTGTATCAATACAGCGGTCTCCTTCGAAACATTTTTTGCAATGTCAGTAGGAATATACGAATAATAGCCAGACAAGTTAAAGGCATGGCGAACAGTCATAATCTTCAAAGCATCTTCTACAGAGTAATTTTCCGATATTTTAAATTTACGATGTTTCTTTAAAGCTTCAAAAGCTTCTTTTGCAGTTAAACCTGGATCCAAACCATAGTATTTTAAAAAGTTTTCCTTTTCCAAATCCGCTAAAAACTTCATGGATTTAACTGAAATGGGTAAAGAAATCCCTTTATATAACAATAAGGTTTGCGCATCATAATTGTTTAATTCCACATCAATATAGTTATCGAGCCTAACTTGGTCATAAACTTCCTGCGCTGTCGTATATCTTTGGAAGCCATTTTCCAACAACCAATTTTGTGTATTTATTTCATTGGTATAGAAAAATCCTTCACCGATGTATTGAATTGGAAAATCCAAGTAAGTTTCATTTTTCTCTTCCAACAAAGTCAGAAGATTAACACTCACTTCATTCACTTGGTCTGCATATTGAGGCGCATCTAAAAACTGTACGGTATAACTGGGAATATTACCCGCCAATAAAATACCATTGGCATCATAAATTTCACCTCTTTTAGCCGAGATTGTCATCCTTTTTTGAAAAGATTCATCAGCCTTTTCTCGATAGGCTTCGCCTTGAATGATGGTTAAATCCGCAAGACGCAAAGCTAAAGCACCAAAGAGAACAAATATGAGTATTACAACGATGTGACGTCTATCCAATAATTTTTCTAACACAAAATCACCTTTCAATTAAATAATGGTTCATCATTCATATAAAAATGACAGTTCTATGAACTGTCATTCTAATCCAATTTATGGCGTTCAATCCATCGAATGGCGATGGCATAAGCAATAACACATACAATGGAATTCAAAACAATTTCATAGGGCACAATGTGTTTAAACACCGTGTTAAAAGAAATGCCCTTATTCAAGAAGTACATGAAAAAGAAATACATGAAATGATATAAAATCGTACTAATTGTGGTCATAAAAATTAGTGTCAGTCGATTACCCGTAAACAATGGGCGACCAATAATGTCAATTAAAACTGCAATTACAATTAAAATAAACAAATTAATCCCAATGGCCATACTGAAGAATACATCAGTAAATAAACCTGCAATAATCGCTGTGAACAAGCCACTTAAAAGCCCATAGAAAATAGTTACCAACAAAACCATGACCAAAGTGAAATTGGCTGCGATACCATTAACCTTTAAGGCTTGTAAAATCGTTGATTGAAATATATAATTCAAAACGATAATCAATAGCAAAGTTCTATACTTAATTTGATAATCACTATTGAACATCTTCTAACTCTTCCTTTACAACAACAAAAACACGATTAATATTTTTAAAATCTACAGAAGGTTCTACAATAATCTCTGTAAGTAAATTGTCATCATCATATTTTACTTCTTTAATCTGCCCGATATGAATACCTTTTGCTAAAACACCTAAACCTGAAGTAACAATGGTATTACCTTCTTCAACCACAGCATGTGGATCAAATAATTCACCACTGATGACAGAATTTACACTACCATGTAAAATACCATCATAAGTTTTGTCAGCACCAAGGACTTCAAAACCAATGGATGTTTTATTGTCAATAATTGTTACAACTTTCCCCCAGTTAGCACCTACTTCGTAAACCAGGCCAACTAAGCCATTGCCATTCATTACAGCAGAATACTTTGTTATACCATCATCAGTACCTGCATCAATAATAAACATGTTATACCAATTACCTGTATCTTTTCCAATAATATTCGCAGTGATATATGAATCAATACGCATATCATCTACATAATTTAAAACGGATTTTAGCTCATTTAAATCTTCATACTCTTCTTCTGTTAATTGTGCTTCTATAAGCGCTTGATTTAATCTTTCATTTTCAGCGAGTAATGTTTTATTTTCATCTTCCAATTCCCATATGGAAATAATCGGATCAATTTTATCACCAATGAATTTGCCTACGTTATAAACACCTTTTTGAATAGGCGTCACAATACGACCAACAACATTTTCAACAAAGGTAACCCGTTCTCTACCTCCCATAGTTAAACCCATGATTGCAATAATCATAATAGCTGAAATGAAAATAGCCCATCTTTTAAGTTTCTGGTACTTTTCCATGAAAACTCCAATTAGTATTTTTTAGGTTTATTGCTTTGTTTTTTAATTCTTCTAAGTTCCTTTGCAGCTAAACCAGTACCAATTGCAACACAATCCAAAGGATTTTCTGCAATCACTACAGGCACCTGTGTTTCTTCCTTAATTAAAATATCTAATCCCTTTAGTAATGCCCCACCACCTGTGAGTACAATACCATTTTGGATAATGTCTGAAGATAATTCTGGCGGTGTTCTCTCAAGAGCATAACGAACACCATCTACAATAGCATTCACGGGTTCTTTCAACGCTAAAAGAATCTCTTTTGAAGTCAATGTGAATGTTTTAGGCAAGCCTGTTAACAAGTTACGACCCGTTACTTGCATTGAAATTGTTTCTTGCAATGGATATGCAGAACCGATATTGATTTTAATTTCTTCAGCAGTTCTTTCACCAATCATTAAATTGTATTCCTTACGGACGAATTGAACGATTGCTTCGTCGAACTCATCTCCACCTACACGAATCGAACGTGCCAAAACAATACCACCATAGGAAATTACTGCAATTTCTGTAGTACCACCACCAATATCAACAACCATTGAACCAAATGCTTCTTCAATAGGTAAACCAGCACCAATAGCTGCAGCCATCGGTTCCTCTATTAACATAACTTTTTTTGCTCCAGCACTTTCTGCGGCTTCAATAACAGCCTTTTTTTCTACCTCAGTAACACCAGAAGGCACGCAAATGGCAACATTAATAGAACCAAAAGGAAATTGCTTTGGATGTGTCTTTTTAATGAAATATTTAATCATTTTTTCAGTTACAGTGAAATCAGCAATAACACCATCACGCAAAGGACGAATCGCCTTAATATTGCCTGGTGTTCTACCAATCATTTGTTTTGCTTCAGCCCCTACAGCCACAACATCACCTGAGTCTAAATTCATGGCTACAACAGATGGTTCTCTTAAAATAATTTTTTTATCGTTTCTTGTTACCAATGTATTTGCAGTACCTAAATCGATACCTATTTCTTTATTGAATAAATCGTAAATACCCAACAGATTTCTCCTCTCAACTAGCTAATATATCATACTAAAAGATTGTACACTATTCAGGCCTTGAATGCCAGTGCTTCAAGGCAATTATTATGGATTTTTTATAGTTCCTCAACCTCTATGATAACATAGTTTCATTTCCCTTTCATCTCATATGTAAAACTTCTGAAATAGATTCTTTTTACTTTTCCCTAAAAAAGTAAAAATAGTACATTTCTGTACTATAATTGATCCATTTCCTTAAAACTATAATATTCCTGATCGCATACAATAAGATGATCTACAACTTGTATGCCAATTAATTCACCCGCTTCTTTTAAGCGTTGAGTTATTTTTTTATCTTCCAAACTTGGATCGGGATAGCCAGAAGGATGATTATGAATCAGGAGTATGCCAGCTGCACTTTTCTTGATAGCCTTATTGAAGACTTCTCGGGGGTGAACAATGGACGCATTTAAGCTACCAATTGAAATCACATCATAAGAGGTAATCACATGTTTTGTATTCAAATAAACTACAATAAACATTTCTTTATTCTCGTGTTTTAACTTTTTTTGAAAAAAACTTACAACGGAGGAAGGAGAATGTATTCTACCCAATATAGGTTTCTCACTTTGAGATACTCTTTTACCAAGTTCTATTGCTGCTAGGATTTGGCATGCTTTGGCTGCTCCTATACCTTTAAGTGATATTAATTCTTCTACTGTGACTGAAGATAGACTGTTTAATCCATGATCCAGTTGTTGTATCACTTTCTGACCCAGTCCTATTGCAGATTCATCATGGCTACCCGATCTTAAAATAATCGCAAGTAGTTCTGCATGACTGAGAGAAGCAACACCATGGGCCAAGAGTTTTTCTCGTGGCCTTTCCTGAGGTGCTAAGGCTTTTATCAATTTTTACTCCTATAAAGATAAGTGCAAAACAAATAGCTCATATATTTGAACCTTAAGATCTCAACAAAAGATTTTAAACTTTAAAGGATACACATATCAAAATACTTCTCCAACAAGGTTTCCAATCGTGATAAAGGTAATCCAACGACATTGAGATAATCCCCTTCAATATGGTCAATTAAAGTTGCTCCAAAGCCTTGTATAGCATATGCACCAGCTTTACCCCAGACCTCACCAGTTGCCACATAGCGTTTGATTTTGTCATCTGAATAGTTTTTAGTATATACTTTTGTTTTTACGACATCTATGATCTTATTATTTGTTCCAGCTTCTATAATACAAATGCCAGTATAAACAGTGTGTTCTGTATTTCTAATGGCAGACAGCATCTTAATAGCATCATCTTCATTTTTTGGTTTTCCTAGTATTTCATCCTTATAAACAACAGTATCTGATGCAATAATAATACCTTCACTAACTTTTTTTGAAACATCGTAAGCCTTTTCAAAAGCCAAAGCCTTTACAACCGTTTCAGGATTCTCATTTTGTCTAACAACTTCCTCTACATCACTAACTATAATCTCGAAATCCACGTTAACATTGCTTAAAATTTCTTTTCGACGTGGTGAGCCTGATGCTAAAATTATTTTTTTCATATTTACCTCTATTTTACATTATTTACCAATTATTTTCAATTCTTTTGTTCATCTTACCAAATTATATTAGAAAATTCAATTTACTCAAAATCTATATATTTCAAGAAATACAAGCCATTTGCGCCAGTAATCCAAATCTTTTTAATTTAGAAGTCGTTTAATGAAAGCAAACAGTACTAGGGAAATAATCAACATAAACAAAAAAAATTGGAGATATCTTCTATCTCCATAACTTTTTAGGTTATACTCTTAAGCCTTTTCTCGTTTTAAATCTTGAAACTATGACATTGCAATTGATTTTCACAATGCCAGGAATTGTATAAAGCTCGGTTTTTAAAAACCTTTCCAAATCTTCATTTAACTCAAGGGTTGCATGTACATGTAAATTAGAAGAGCCTGTCATTTGATAAACATCTGTTACAGCTTCCAACTCAGTAATGGCTTGAGCCACGTTAAATAAATGACTTGGTTCTGCTTCAATGTCGAAAAAGGCAGAAATCATTCTCCCTACTTTTTCAGGATTAATAACAATACTAAATCTTTCAATGATACCATCTTTCTCCAACGACTCCATTCTAGATTTAACTGCTACTCTCGATAAATTAACGCGCTTTCCTATTTCCACATAAGACATTCTTGAATTTTCTGATAACAACTTTAAAATTTCTTGATCTATAGCATCTAATTTATTAAACATGTAATCTCCTTTCGCATTTACATTTAGTATATAATAATTAACATAATGTTGCAAATGTAAATACAAAAAACAAATTTTACATACAAAACTAAATAATTCGCATATAAAACCCAACAAAACGGAAAATGCTTAATTCTCTTATAATTAGAGATTTTGAAGTAATATTACACAAAAATCCTCCTTGTTTTCACACAAGAAGGATTCTCTTTCGTTATAAACGAGGTACTTTACATACCACACTTAAATTAATTCATGTTAATAGCATCTCTAGGACACTTTTGTTCGCATAAGCCACAGCCAACACATTTTTCTGGATCTACTTTATGAACGCCTTTTACTTCGCCTTCAATAGCGCCAACTGGACATACTTTTTTACAAATGGTACATCCGATACATTTATCATCAATGATGGTTGCAGTTTTACGTTTATCAAATTGTGCCACAATTGCTTTTGTAGGACATTTTTCTGCACAGATCATACAATTTGTACACTTGTCATAGTCAATTGTCGCTAAATTGTTTTCCACATGAATAGCATCAAACGGACATGCTCTTTCGCAAATACCACATGCAATACAAGCTTCTTCACAATTTTTCTTAACATGGCCGCCTTTTTCAAGGTTACTACATGCAACTACAACAAATTGCTCTTTCGGTACCATATGAATAATGTGTTTTGGACATATGTCTACGCATTTACCGCAAGCCACACACTTATCAGGATCAATCCAAGCCAAGTGATTATCTTGTATCACAATAGCATCAAATGGACAAACATCCGCACATGAACCAAAACCAATACATCCAAATTGACAAGCTTTAGAACCACCAGAAATCATATTAGCCGCTAAACAAGAATCAACGCCATGATACTGGAACTCTTCCTTACAAACACCTAAAGCACCTGTACACATAACTTTAGCAACTTGGGGTTCTCCTGCAGAAGGATCAACGCCCATGATTTCTGCCACTTTCGCAGCACATTCAGCACCACCCACAGGACATCCGTTTACCGGAGCTTCACCTGTAACCACAGCAGTAGCAAAAGCCATACAACCTGGGTATCCACAACCACCACAGTTTGCAGCAGGTAATGCTTCATTAACAAGTTCAACTCTTGGATCTACTTCTACAGCAAACTTCTTTGAAGCAAAGGCTAAACCTGCACCAAATAATAAGCCAAGTCCACCAAGGCTGACAACTGAATTCACAATAATTTTAAAATCCATTTTTCCTCCTATACTAGACCTGTAAATCCTAAGAATGCCATTGCCATCATACTTGCTGAGATTAAAGCAATTGGGAATCCTTTAAAAGGTTTTGGGACATCCGACAATTCTGTTTTTTCTCTAATACCAGCAAATAATACGATTGCTAAAGTAAAACCTAATGCAGCACCAACAGAGTGAGCGATTACTTGTGGTAAGTTAAATTTAAATTGAATGTTCAATAAAGCTAAACCTAATACGGCACAGTTTGTTGTGATTAATGGTAAGAATACGCCAAGTGCTTGATATAAAGCTGGACTTACCTTTTGTAATACGATTTCAACAAACTGAACTAACGATGCAATAACTAAGATAAAAGCGATTGTTTGTAGATATTCAATGTGAAATCTAACAAGAATCAACTCATTCACAATGTAAGTCATAATGCCTGCCATTGTCATTACAAATGTTACCGCCATACCCATACCAAGTGCCGTATCAACTTTCTTCGATACGCCTAAGAAAGGACAAATTCCTAGGAATCTTGATAAAACAAAGTTGTTTACCAAGATGGCACTGACTACAATTACAAAAATACTTGCATTTTCCATCTTAACCCTCCTAGTTATTTATGTTTTCTAGCTTTTAATACGTTGTTCCCAGCTAAAAGTAAGCCCAATGCCAAGAATGCACCAGCAGGCAAAATCATAATTACAGCTGGTTCAAATGCTTCTGGGAATAATTTGATTCCAAAAACAGAACCTTCGCCAGGGATTTCACGAACAATACCTAAAATTGTTAATGCCAATGTAAAACCTAAACCCATACCTACGCCATCTAACATAGATTCTACTGGACCATTTTTGAAAGCAAATGCTTCTGCTCTCGCTAAGATCAAACAGTTTACTACGATTAATGGGATAAATAAACCTAAGCTTTTATCAATTTCAGGGAAATATGCTTTCAAGAATAAACCAACCATCGTTACGAATGTTGCGATTACAACAATGAAGATTGGGATTCTGATTTTATTTGGAATTAATTTACGAATCAATGAAATAACAAAGTTTGCAAGCACTAGAACAACAGTCGTAGCCGCACCCATTGCAAAACCATTTGTTGCAGAAGTTGTTACTGCTAATGTAGGACACATACCTAATAATTGCACAAATATAGGATTGTCTTTAAAAATTCCATTGGTTAATGTTTTCATTTTCATTACAACACCTCCTATTTAAATGCATCTAAAACAGCTTTTGACATGTTTACACCAGAAGTAACAGCTTTTGATGTAATGGTAGCACTTGTTATAGCAGTAATGGCATTTTGACCTTCTTTAACATCTTCTTTGATGACTTGGATGTTACCATCTGCCATTAAATTATTGTATTGGTTATAGTAATCTTCAGTTTTAGCTTTTGCACCTAAGCCTGGTGTTTCTTGATGATCAGCGACACGAACACCTGTAATAACACCATCCATTGTGAAACCAATAATAGTTGTTACGGCTCCGCCATAACCATTAGGTAGTGTTTTAATAACATAACCAATTGGTGTATTAGAAGCATCAAGTGCTAAATAAACTTCTGAGACAATTGGATTCTCTTTAATAAATGATGCTGCATTCGGATGCGGTTCATATCCTTCTACTGACTCATCTGCTGAAGCAATTAAAGTAAAATCTGTAGCATCTGGAAATACTGCAATACGCGATTGTCTGTTTGCTTCTGCTACGTTTTCTGCAATAGGATCCTTCGTTACTTCATTAGTTAGACCTAATGCAAAGGCTGAAACAACACAGAAAAGAAATAATATTATACCTAATTTAAAGATATCTTTCATTATTTGCCACCTCCAAAGACTTTTGGTGAAGAATACTTTTCAATTAATGGAGCAGCTACGTTCATTAAAAGAATTGAATAAGATACACCTTCAGGATATCCACCAAATCTTCTGATGACAACAGTTAAGATACCACATCCAATTGCAAAGATAATTTGACCCTTTGGATTAATTGGTGAAGATGAATAGTCAGTTGCCATAAAGAATGCACCTAACATTAAACCACCACCCAATAGTAAATAAGCAACCAACTCTAAGTTAAATCCATATAAGAAGAATGATAAAATTGCTACAGTACCTATGTAGAAAGTTGGTATTCTATAAGAGATTACACCTCTCAATAAAAGATATAATCCACCTAATATCAATAATAAAGCTGAGGTTTCACCAATAACACCACCGATGTTACCAAAGAACATATCTCCCAAGCTTGCAGTGCTTTGTACATTTGCTAAAGCTGCATCATAAACATCTTTAAATTGTGATAATGCACTTGTATCCAATGAGAAGGCACCTTTAATGACATTCAAAGGTGTAGCTTGAGAAATCTCGTGAATTTTAGGTGTTGTATAACCTGTCATTCTACCCATCCAACCTGACATAATAAAAGCTCTAGCAGCTAATGCAGGGTTGATGAAGTTATGACCTAAACCACCAAAAGCATGTTTTGCAATTGCAATGGCAAATACAGCACCTATTACAGCCAACCACCATGGTGATCCACCAGGCATATTCATGGCTAATAGTAAACCCGTGACAACAGCTGACCAATCTGTAATGGTGATTTTTTTGTTTCTTAATTTTTGGATCCCTGCTTCTGTTAACACTGCAGTAATAATACTTACAGCTACAACCATCAACGCATTCATACCAAAGATATAAATACCAAATAAAGTAGCTGGTGTTAAAGCAATGACCACATCTCTCATAATTGTACTCGTTTTATCTTTCGAGCGTATATGAGGTGACGATGATAGATTTAATTTTAACTCCATGATAACCTCCTATACTCTTTTCTTTCTTGCAAGAACTTCTCTTTTAGCAACTCTAATCGAATGTAAAAGAGGACGCTTAGCAGGACAGACAAATGAACATGATCCACATTCAATACAATCTAAAACACGTAATTTTTCAGCCTGATCATAATTGCTTCTTAAAGCATAAGCATCCAATAACATCGGCTGAATAAATGCAGGACAAATATCAACACATTTACCACATTTGATACAATCACTCTTCTCTGGAATAGTAGCATCAGCTTCATTTAAACATAAGATCCCAGAAGCTGTTTTCGTAGCAGGAATATTTAATGTTGACATTGAAATGCCCATCATAGGACCACCCCAAATGAGTTTACTAATGTCATCTGTTAAACCACCACATTGTTCAACAATTTCAGATAACATTGTACCTGTTTTAATCATAACGTTTTTAGGTTCTTTTACACCGCTACCCGTAACTGTACAAATTCTTTGTACCAAAGGCATACCAGTTTGAATCGCCTCAGATACTGCAGATGCTGTTGCTACGTTTGAAACAACAACTCCAGCTTCAAGTGGTAATCCACCAGAAGGTACCTGACGCTTAGTACAGGCATAAATCAACTGCTTTTCAGCACCTTGTGGGTATTTAGTTTTCAAAGCAACAACTTCTATGCCAGCTTCTTTTTCAGCAGCCTTTGTCATTTTCTCAATAGCATCCATTTTGTTGTTTTCAATACCAACATAACCCTTTGTCACACCTAGAACTTTCATTAAAGCTTTTAATCCATAAATAATAGATTCAGGATTTTCAAGCATTAATCTGTGGTCTGCAGTTAAGTAAGGTTCACATTCAGCACCATTCAAGATTACATAATCAATAGGCTTGTTCGGTGGTGGTGAAAGCTTAACATGTGTTGGGAAACCTGCTCCACCCATACCTACAATACCAGCTTCTTTGATAATTTCTAAAATCTCTTTACCATCAAGTGTAGAAATGTCACCTTTTGGTTTTACTTCTTCACTGATTGTGTTTAACCCGTCTGATTCAATTACCACACAAGTTGTTTTTCCCCCTAGTGTTAATTTAGGACCGATTTCCTTAACAACACCAGAAACACTACTGTGTACGGGCGCAGATACAAAAGATGTTGCGTTACCAATCTTTTGACCTACTTTGACATGGTCGCCAACATTGACTACAGGCTCACAAGGTGCACCTATATGTTGGTGAAGTGGTATTACGACAACCTTAGGCTCTACCAAATGCTCTACTGGTTTCTTTTCAGTTGATTTTTTTGCATGTGGTGGATGAATACCGCCTCTAAAAGATAGAAGACCCATTTTTTACCCCCTTCAAAATCTTAACGATTTTACTATAAACTCTGTGCTCTTCACACTATTTAAAATCAGCATTTGCCAATTTAAAATTTAAAAATTCCAATTAAAAAAATCCAGAAAAAAACAAAATAACTTGTTATTTTTTTAACAGTCTGTTGATGTAATCACATTCATTTTGCTTGATTCTAGCCTATTCTTAAAAAAGAACACACTCTCATCTATTTTACTATATTACGACTAGATGTCAAATAAAACCACCATATTATTTTCTGATGGCATTATAAGCTCTCACCCCCCTACGGGCGGCGTTTTCGCAACCCTTTCAGAAGAAATGAATCAATCCCGGAAAAACGTTTTCTTAGTTTGTTACAAATTGTTCAATATTAATTTACTCTTGAATGAATGATTGTTTACTTCTAAACAGTAATAATCACCAAGCAACATTTTTATATGTGCACCAATAATCAACATATGCAATATTCCTATAAGGGAATCCTCCATATGAATAGAAAGACACTGAAAAATAAGGTATAATTGTAAAAAAGATATCACTAAAAAAAGGAAGAAGTTATGAGAATTGTCCCAATAAATTGTATCACTGAAGAAACGACCTTAGCGAAAACCATTTATAATGATAAAGGCAACATTCTCTTAAGAAGTGGTACGAAACTAACAACATCACTGCTTGAGAAAATTAAAGCTGCCGATATAAACACCATATACATTGATGATGGATACAGTGATGAAGAAATTCATGATGTGGTAAAACCAGAGTTACGAGCAAAAGCAGTCAAGACTATTAAGGAAACCTTCCAATCCATAGAACATGATATAAAAAAGAATTTGGAAATATCAACTGATTTCAATAAAAGATTAAAACATCGTGTCATGGACAAATATTTGGAGAAATTCAAGTCAGTTGCTGACGCTATAATAGAGGATATTTTAAAATCTCATCATCTAATGGTGAATATCATTGATATCAAGCATATTGGCGAGTATCAGTACGAACATGCTGTAAATGTGGCTATCTTGTCTCTTGTCATTGGTATGGAAATGCGTTTGAGTCGCCATGAAATGTTTACCTTATTTGTTGGTGCAATCCTTCATGACATTGGTAAAGTCTTCATAAGCCAAGATGTTCTTGAAGCAGGAGATAATCGAACGAAAGAGCAACAGGAAATCTATGAAACCCATGCTTTAGAGGGTTATGAATATTTAAAGGACAACAAGGGTTTTGCAGCCACTGCAAAGATTATCATTGCACAACATCATGAGCATTATGATGGTACTGGTTATCCATACGGTACCCATGACGAAGCCATTCATAGGAATGCAAGAATCGTTGCGATTTGCAATACCTATGATCGTATGACTTCAGATGGGCCCAATTCTCCTGCATTACCACCTAATGAAGCTATAGAGTACATTATGGGATGTGCTGGTACTAAATTTGATTTTGATATTGTGCATATTTTCTGTAGAAAAGTAAATCCATATCCAGTGGGCACCTTAGTGGACTTATCAAATAAAAAAACCGGTGTTGTGGTAGATACCAACATGGATCTGCCTATGCGGCCTATCATTCAAATCCTTGCAGTTGAAGAAAAGCAAGTTATTAAGAAAGAAATTATTGATTTGTTATCGGTCACTGATATCACTATTTCGAAAATTAGATATCATGATCTGATTAAATAAGAGGCTTTCATGCGAACTATTCATTCCAATAAAAAAATCGGCGTAATACTTATATTAATATCGGCATTAGGTTATGGTTTAATGCCGATATTTAGTGTTTTTGCCATTCGAAGAGGCACACCGACAGTCAGCTTGCTCTTTATTCGTTTTTCTATTGCAACGCTACTGTTATGGCCATATATTTTTATCACGAAAAAAAAATACAAGATGGAATTTAAAACCCTGCTTTATTTGATTACGATTTGCTTATTCGGTTTTACAATTGCCTCTATTTCCATCTATAGTGCTTATGAAAAAATTTCCGGTTCAATTGCAACTCTTATTTTGTTTACCCACCCCTTTTTCGTCTGGATGATGGAAATTTATTTTAAAAGGAAACCCTTTAAGATGAAAAACCTTTTTGCAGTATTGGCTGTTATTATGGGTTTAGCAGTGGTTTTATATCAAAAAAACTTATCGCTAAGCTTAGCTGGTATTGGATTAAGTTTTTTATCCTCTATCACATATGGCATTTTTTGCTTTGGGTTAAGTAACAAAAATGTACAAGCCTTAGATGGCATAGCCATTACAGCTTATATGACGACAATTACAATGCTTACTTCTGGCATAAGTTGTCTTGTAAAAGATGTTCCACTGATACCAACTGATCATACCAGTGTAATCACGGGACTTATGTTGGCTATTTTCTCAACCCTCATTGCTTCTGTCACTTTCTATGAAGGATTAAGTATTATTGGACCAAGCTCAGCGACACTCATCAGTTCCTTTGAACCGGTTTTCGTCGTCATGCTCAGCGGAATCTTTCTTCATGAGGTTATTTCATCAACACTCATCATTGGTGGTAGTATCATCATCATTGGTATTATAATTATGGAATACCAAAAGCCACAAAAAATAATGTCAAAACGAAAAATTTCATAAACTTAAAAAAACATATCTTTTCGATATGTTTTTTGATCTTACTGGATTAGTTTTGGTCTCAACTCTTGAATTAAATAAAAGGAACCGCAGATTAAAGCAGAAGTGCCAGCAGCTTTAAGCGCTTCTTCATAATTTGTTGTACATAAACTGACATCAATACCAAGCTGTTCAACTTTTTCCTTTAAGAGCTTAACATCCAATTTCCTTGGACTGTTAGGTTCCGTCAAAATAAAGGATTCCACAAAAGGTTTTAGTGCTATTAAACCTTCATTGATGTCTTTATCTCCTAAAACACCAAGAATTACTTTTCTTTTTTTAGAATCAACAAACTTTAGTGTTTCAGCAAGTGCTTTTAGACTTTCATTATTATGGGCCCCATCAAGAATATAATTTTCATATTGCTCAAATCGTCCTTCAAAGGTGGTTTCCTTTATCGCTTCAAGTAATGCTTCAGTGGTCATGCTAGCATAACCCCTCGTCATTAAATCATGTACAGCTTCTATGACCACACAGATGTTTTTCATCTGATGCTTGCCAAGTAGTTTCGACTGGATTTCCAATCCTTTATAATGAAAGACTTGATAAGGATTCCTATAGTTTGGTGTCTCATCGGTATCTATGATTCTAATCACCGTTTGCTTTTGTTCACAAACATTCTTCAAGACCTGAATCACTTCGTCTTCCTGTTTATGGGATATCAAAACTGAATTGTTCTTGATAACACCTGATTTTTCAATTGCAATCTTAGCTAAAGTATCTCCTAAAAAATCTGTATGGTCCATACTGATTGGGGTAATAATACTTTGGATTGAATAGTCCATCACATTGGTACAATCCTTCTCGCCACCCATTGCGACTTCTACCACGGCAAAATCAACGTGTTCCTCAAAAAAATACTGATACATTGCAGCAGCGAGAATTTCATACTCAGTTGGATGTTCTTCACCTTCTTCAATCATGTTTTCAATAACCAATTTTAAAGTTTTTCCAATTTCATTTAGTCTCTCTTCTGTGATAGGCATATGATTGATTAAATACATATGATGAAACCCTAAAATAGACGGTGAAGAAAATTGACCTACTTTATAATTGCCTTTTACTAAAATATTATGTAGAAGGGTAGCGGTTGAGCCTTTTCCATTAGTACCTGTAATGTGAATAATATCGAGTTTGTTTTGTGGATTGTCTAATCGATTTAACAAGGATTTTATACGAGATAATCCAGGTTTCCATCCAAGATTTCTAACCTCTTTCATCCATAATTCAAAATTCATATAACCTCCAAAAAAAAGGCGGAATAAACCGCCTCTTCTTACAATTTCGCTTGCATTGCAGCGATTCTTTCATTTACATTGTCTAACATTTCTTGATATTGTCTTTGTTTTTCTTTTTCTTCATTGATTAACTTGTCAGGAGCTTTCTTAACGAAGCCTTCATTGGAAAGTTTCTTAACAACACGATCTACTTCAGATTCCAAACGCTTTTGTTCTTTTGTTAAACGTTCAATTTCCTTTTCAAAGTCGATTAAATCTGCCAATGGTAAGAATAACTCTGCACCATTTGTCACTACAGCAACTGCATCTTCTGGAATCTCGCTCTTATCTCCAGCTGCATTTAATTCTGAAGCTGAAGCCAAGGCTTGGAAATAACTTTCATTCTGAATGAACAATGATTTAACTTCATCACCTGCCATTACAATAATTCTTGCTTTTCTAGATGGTTTAACATCCATTTCAGCTCGAACATTTCTCAAGTTTTTAATGGCTTCCATAATCATTTGCATTTCTTTTTCTTTTTCAACTTGAGCATAACCAGCCACTTTTTCTGGCCATGATGCTACGATCAAATCTGAACCTGTATTCGGTAAATGTGACCAAATTTCCTCTGTGATAAACGGCATAAACGGATGCAACAACTTTAAAATATCCTTAAGAACTTTCAGTAATACCTTTTGTGCCGTTACCTTTTCTTCTTTTTGATCACTCCATAGACGTTTCTTTGTTAACTCAATGTACCAGTCACAATATTCATCCCAAACAAATTCATAAACTCTGTTTGCAGCAATACCTAACTCATACTTTTCAAGGTTATGTGTCACTTCATCAATGACAGCGTTTAATCTTGATAAAATCCAAGCATCAGACAATTCAAGGTTTTCATCGCCTTTTAATGTATAATCATGGTCTTCAAGACCCATTAAAACAAAACGTGAAGCATTCCATAATTTGTTTGCAAAGTTTCTTGCTGCTTCAACTTTCTCCATGTAAAATCTGAAGTCATTACCTGGTGAGTTGCCTGTACATAACATGAATCTTAAAGCATCTGCTCCATATTGATCAATGACTTCAAGTGGATCAATACCATTACCGAAGGATTTTGACATTTTTCTGCCATCAGACGCACGTACTAAACCATGAATTAGTGTATCTTTAAATGGAATTTCTCCCATTTGCTCTAAACCTGAGAAGATCATTCTAGCAACCCAGAAGAAAATAATATCATACCCTGTTACCAAAACATTCGTTGGATAGAAGTATTCCAATTCTGGAGTTTTTTCTGGCCAGCCCAAAGTTGAGAAAGGCCATAATGCAGACGAGAACCAAGTATCTAAAACATCTGGGTCTTGTGTAAACTCTGTATGACCACATTTGGTACATACCTCTGGCATTTCCCTTGAAACATGAACAGTTCTACATGCATTACAATAGTATGCAGGGATTCTATGTCCCCACCATAATTGTCTTGAGATACACCAATCACGTACATTATCCATCCAAGAAAAATAAATCTTATCAAAACGTTCAGGAACAAACTTTGTATCACCATTTTTTACAGCTTCATTTGCAGGTTTTGCGAGTTCATCCATTTTAACGAACCATTGATCCGATAACATAGGTTCAATGACGGTATGACAACGGTAACAAGTGCCAACGTTATGATCATGTGGTTTAATATGAACCAATAAACCTGCTTCTTCCAAGTCTTTTACCAAAGCTTTTCTACAAGCATAACGATCCATGCCTTCATATTTGCCTGCCAAATGATTCATGGTAGCATCTTCATTCATAACGATAATTTGCTCTAAATTGTGACGCGCACCGATTTCAAAGTCATTAGGATCGTGGGCTGGTGTAACTTTTAATGCACCTGTTCCCATTTCCAAATCTACATGATAGTCAGCAATGATTGGAATTTCTCTATTGAATAAAGGCAAGATACATGTTCTTCCAATTAAATGCTTGTATCTTTCATCATCTGGATTTACTGCTACTGCAGTATCACCAATTAAAGTTTCCGGTCTTGTTGTTGCAATCTCTAAAAACTCATCACTGTCTTTAATGAAGTACTTGATATGCCAGAAATTGCTTGATTTCTCTTCATGCTCAACTTCGGCATCAGACAAAGTGGTTTTACAGTCTGGACACCAGTTGTTTAATCGGTATCCTTTATAAATATAACCTTTTTCAAACAAACGAATGAATACTTCCGTTACAGCATCGTTACAACCTTCATCTAAAGTAAATCTTTCTTTAGACCAGTCACATGAGTTCCCCAGTTTTTTCATCTGGTTAACGATACGACTACCATACTCATCTCTCCAAGCCCATGCATGCTCTAAGAATTTCTCTCTACCCAATTCTTCTTTTGTCACACCTTGAGTATTTCTGAGATGCTCAAGTACTTTTACTTCTGTAGCTATGGAAGCATGGTCTGTACCAGGTAACCATAAGGCTTCAAAGCCTTGCATACGTTTAAAACGAATCAAAACATCTTGTAAAGTATGATCTAGGGCATGACCCATATGAAGTTGACCTGTGATGTTTGGTGGTGGCAATACAATTGTAAATGGCTCTTTTTCTTTATTGACATTAGCTTCAAAAGCTTTGCTTTCTTCCCACTTCTTGTATGTTTTTTCTTCAAATGACTTTGGCTCATAGGTTGTGCCCATTTTTAATTCTGCCATGATGTTCCCCTTTCAAAAAATATAAAAAATCTTTCATCCTCAATGGGACGAAAGATCGCGGTACCACCCAAATTCCGACATAAAGTCGACTCTCAAATTCACGTAACGTGTTCTACCCGTTCATACCTACTATGGTTCAGTACAACATCTCCAAAGCTACCTTCAGCAATCTTTTGTCTAGGAAACTTCCACCATGCATTTCCCTCTCTAAAGACCAGTTTTTGCCTACTCCTCTTCTTCACTGATTTTATCAACATTATAAAGTACTGAACCTCATACGTCAAGTTAACAGCTGACAATTCTTAAAGAAAATCTTCTGTCTAAATATTGGACAAGATCTCTAGCCATACCAACATAAGCAGAATTCAAAACACTCCACTCATCTTGATAATTTACAAATATTTGTCTTCGTACAGTCATTGACGGTAGGAAAGGATCGCCTTCAAAAGTTGTATTGTCTTTATATAAACACAATCTTGTGACGCGGCCAAACCCTTTTTCTAATGTTACCGGATCAATACCATTTTCCACAATGTCATCATGGACCATTGCAAACCAGTAAATGTCATTAATGTAACCATCTATATAACCATAATGTTTATTGGACTTATTAACTCTAATATCATATTTATATCTGCTCATATGAACCTCCCTGGATCAGCCCCAATTGAGTTCCTATCTATTTGATTTATACCAAATTTTTGAGCAAATAAACGTTAAATATTAATTTTCTCCTTCGACAATGCCACAAAAGAACAAATAATCCTTTGCACTTGTGTCATCACTGATTTTTCTGTCTTTTGCAAAGGTTGCAATATAATCTTTAAAGGCTTCATACTCCTCATTGTTAAGCTTCAAATGCGTAGAAATCATGACGCCGTCATCCTCTCCATGTTTGCCTAGTTGATAAACAAAATCATTTTTAGCATCATCAAACAAATTGGACAGCATCAGTTCTCGTTCGCTGATAACTCCAGTTTCATTGGCTGCTTCTTGATCTTCAATTCTGATAGTCTTTGCTGCAGGCGTGTAAAACTTTGCTAATATACCATTAACTGTTTCGGTATGATGCAATTCCAAGACGTTGATTTCTAACAGTTTTTTGACATGATAATGTATATTAGCTGGCACTTCATGCATGTGAAGTGCCATTTGTTTTACAGTAGCAGGTTGACCATATGTATAATAATTCTTTAAAACCTTCATTCGAATAGGATTGGAAATTATTTTGATTTCCTTACTATCTTTTAACGTTATAATATTTTTCATACCTCGCCCTTTCAACGTTTATGTACACCATCATCATTAATTATAATTCAAATTTTAACGATTGAAAAGTTTTATGTCACCGAACACTTGAAACATCATAGATATCTTATATAATGGAGCTATAAACGGAGGTATTATGAACGAATTATTTGTTAGAAGTGAAATGTTAATCGGCCATAAGAATATGGCTTTACTTAAAAATAAAAAAGTTGCAATTTTTGGCATTGGTGGTGTGGGTTCATTTGTTGTAGAAAGCCTAGCGAGAACCGGTGTTGGTCACTTGGTGCTCATCGATTTTGACGATATTGTGAAATCGAATATCAACAGACAAATTCATGCCAACATGAATTCTGTTGGTCAATTAAAAGTCGAAGCAATGAAGAAACGCATAGAAGAAATTAATCCTGAGATACAAGTAACTATATTTGCAGAAATTTATAACCATGATACGAATGATCAAATTATGACCGATGACTTGGATTATGTTGTTGATGCGATCGATATGGTATCCTCAAAAATCTTGCTGATTGAAACCTGTAAAGCAAAGCAGATCCCTATCATCTCTTCAATGGGTACTGGAAACAAGCTTAATCCAACGATGTTGGAAGTTGCTGACATTTCAAAAACATCTGTTTGTCCCCTTGCTAAGGTCATGCGCCATGAACTCAAGAAAAGACGCATAAAAAAAGTAAAAGTCGTATATTCCAAGGAACAGCCTGTAAAACCATTTGCTTTAGAAGTATCTTCAACCAGAAGATCAACTCCTGGTAGTATATCCTTTGTTCCATCTGTTGCAGGTTTAATTATTGCTTCTGAAGTAGTAAAAGACATGATTGATTTAACAGAAATCCAATACTAGCAAATCATAGGAATTGCTTTTCTTTTTGTTCTGTATAATTGACTAATATATTTACTTTTGATATGCTTACTTAGACAGAAGGAGTTGTTATGATCAAGACATACTTAGAATTATTTAGAGTTTTCTTTAAAATTGGTGCCTTTACCTTTGGTGGAGGTTATGCCATGATTCCTTTAATAGAAGAAGAAATTGTTTCAGTAAAGGGATGGGTTGAAAAAGAAGATATGATTGATATGCTTGCTGTATCTCAATCTATACCAGGGGCGATTGCCATTAACACTTCCACATTGGTTGGTTATAAAGTTGCTGGAAAATTAGGTGCAATTTTTGCTACCCTTGGTGTTATTTTACCTTCTTTTCTAATTATTAGCTTCATTGCAATGTTCTTTTCTAAGATATCTGATTCCAATATTGTAGAAACAATATTTGCAGGGATCAGTGGCGCAGTAATTGTTTTGATTTTTTTAGCAGCAGTTAAAATGCTGAAAGTTGCTGTCAAGGATGTTTTAAGTGTTATATTGGTTGTAATTACTGTCCTAGTCGTATTGTTTACTGATGTTAGTCCGATCTATTTGATTATGTTCGGTGGCGTAACAGGAGTAATTTTATACGGCGTTATGAAGTAGGAGCTTAAATGATTTATATACATTTATTTATAGAATTTTTTAGAATTGGTTTGTTTAGTTTTGGTGGTGGTTACGCCATGATTCCATTAATCTCTAATGTGATCACAACCAATCAATGGATGAGCGCCAGTGACTTTACCAATATTATATCTATTGCAGAAATGACACCTGGTCCCATCGCAGTTAATACAGCAACATATGTCGGTTTCAAAGTTGGTGGTACCTTTGGCTCAATCTGTGCAACTACAGGTGTTGCCATGCCATCTTTGTTATTAATCTTGTTTATTTCAAAATTCTTTTTTACTTATAAAGAACATCCTATTATGAAAAATGTTTTCAAAGGGATACGTCCAGTCATTGCTGGATTAATATTATCGTCGGCAATTATCATTGGAAAAAGTGTTCTCTTCGAACACGAGTCCTTATCCTTTTCAGGTTTCCACTATATGACATTCTTTATAACATTAGGATTATTCACATTATCCTTCTTAAAGAAATTACACCCTATCCTTTTAATCTTAATAGGTGGTGTTTTAGGTCTTGTAACAGGTTTCATATTCTAAAACAATAACTCAGGCATGCCTGAGTTATATTATTGTCTCTACAATTTTCTCTATATGAATATTTAAGCTGTCAAAGACATTTAAACTGACATCTTCATCATTGATTAAAAGACTGAGTTCAGTACAGCCTAAGATTACACCTGTAACACCTTGCAAACCATAAGATTCTATTAACCCTATCACCATCATTTTACTCTCGTCATTTATAATATTTTCAGAAAGCTCCTTAAAAATAAGATCATGTATTTTATTGACATAGGATAACGTTGGAATCACAACCTCAATGCCATATTTCTTTAACCCCTCTTGATAGAAAGAATCCAGAACCGTATATCTGGTCCCTAAAAGCAAAACCTTTAAAACTCTCTTTTCCACCAAGGATTCACCAACTGCATCTATAATATGGATCAAGGGTATCCTTAAATAATCTGTAAGCGGCTTGGATACTTTGTGAATCGTATTGCTGCAAAGAACAAGATAGTCTGCTCCTGCATCCTGCAAGGTTTTCCCTTGAAAGATAATTTCTTTAGAAAGCAAATCCCATTTCTTTTGATCTTGTAATTTCTTTACTTCATCAAAATCAAAGGAATACATCAGACATTTGGCAGAGTGAAACCCACCTAATCTTTCCTGAACTTTCTTGTTGATTTTTTCATAATATACTAAGGTTGTATGATAGGTCATACCACCGATTAATCCAATTGTCTTCATAAGGCCCCCTATCCAATATATCACAAAAGACTGAAATCGTGATAGAATAAGTTAGAAAAGAATGAAAAATACGAGCACAAAAAAATGAACCTTGGATGGGTTTAGACGAGATTTTTTAGTCTTTTTCATTGT
>JAFGVN010000051.1 GCA_016937975.1 Clostridia bacterium | reverse complement strand
TTCCCATTCCGAACACAGAAGTTAAGCTTCTCAGCGCTGATGATACTTGGAGGGCAACTTCCTGGGAAAGTAAGACGTCGCTGGTTTTTAAAAGACAGACATTAGTCTGTTTTTTTTTATAAAAAAATAAATAGGTAGAAAATGGATAAATAGAAAATAACCTTGATGTCCTTTTGGTTTCCTTGTATACTAAGATTTATATATTTTGGAGGCTATTATGTACAACAAAGAAATTAGAAACATAAATATTTATAAAACATATGCGATATTCAATCAACTCATAATTCTTGGTCCAATCATTACGCTATTTTTCATTGCCAAAGGTCTTTCTTTTACAGAAATATTTTTGTTAAATTCTGCTTCAGCTTTTACAACGGTTCTTTTTGAAGTTCCCACAGGCGCTGTAAGTGATTACTTCAGCAAAAAAATATGCTTAACAATTGGTTCACTTTTGATTGTGTTAAGTTTGCTTATATATGTTATTGCACCAAATTTTTATATTATGGTCCTCGGTGAAATTGTTTTTGCCATAGGATTAACTTTTCGTTCAGGAACAGAGCAAGCCATACTATATGATTCTTTAAAAAATAACGAGATAGAAAGTGAATACACTAAAATTGAAGGAAGAGCTAGATCATATACTTTTTATGCTCAAGCCGTAGGTTCAATACTTGCGGGTTTTTTATATGAAATCAATATTTATCTGCCATTTCTCTTTTCAGCAGGTTTTGTTTTAGTTGCAGCCGTTATTTCAATATTTTTCATTGAGCCACAGATAGAGAAGAAAGCTCATGAAACACATAAATATCATCATCAAATCGTAGAAAGTTTTAAATTCACCTTTAAAAACAAGCGAGTTTTTAGTATTGTTTTATTTAGCTTAGTTTTTACATTGTTCTATCGTATAGGGTTTAATTACTTTCAACCATATATGAAAGCTGTACATATACAAGAAAGATACTTTGGTATTATATTTTTCTTCTTTAATATAGTCGCAGCATTTGCCTCAAAACATGCAGATGGATTTATAAAGGTAACTAAACCAAGGTCATTGTTTATGCTCAGTACGCTAATTGTAGTTTCTATGATGTTTATGTCAATCATTCACAATTTTATGGGGGTAATCTTTATATTTCTTCAACAAATGGCACGAGGATATAAATTACCTGTCTTTCAAAAGTACATCAATAAACGTATACCATCTGATAAAAGATCAACAATTCTATCCATACAAAACTTTGCAAACAGCATAGTGGTAGGTGTCTTTGGTCCATTGGCAGGGTTGTTATTAGATCATACAAATATCTTTATTTCACATTTTGTGATGTCAATTTCAATGGCTATTTTACTTGTTGTAGCAAATATCTACATGATATCAACAAGTAAGGATATTGAATTGACACAATTGAAAAAGTAAGTTAAAATATAGGTGCAATTCATACTGAAAATATTATCATAGGGATATTATGCAGTAATAAATACTGGAGGATCCGTTTTGGACTTGTTTGATCAGAAAAAGGAGAATAAATCGCTGACGTCTCTTATCTTTGATAAGATACGAGAAGATATATTGAATGACAAATATCATGCTGGTGATAAAATAGTTGAAGCGAAACTAGCTGACGAATTGGGAGTAAGTCGTACACCAGTCCGTGAAGCGTTAAAGCAGTTAGAACTAGATGGTCTCGTTGATAATATTCCAAACCGAGGTGTAGTTGTAAAAGGTATTTCAAATCAGGATATACATGATATTTATACAATTCGTGTAGCTATAGAAGGTATTGCAGCGAGATGGGCTGTGGAAAGAATGGATGAGCAAGTTGTAGACGACTTAAAAGAAATCTATGATTTAATGGAATTCTATACTTTTAAAGATGATTTAGATAAAATTTTTGAACTTAATACTCGTTTTCATGAAACGATTTACCGTGCTACTAAAAGTCGTTATTTGGAACAAGTATTGAAAGATTTTCAATTATTTATCAAATCGACAAGAAATAAATCATTACAGTGTACTGGTCGTTCAAGTGAAGCCTTAAATGAGCATAAAGCAATATTGGAGGGTTTTATTGAAAAAGATGCCGATAAAGCATTTGAAGCGACAGTGAGACATATTGAAAGTTCTAGAAAGAACGCACAAAGATTTAATAGCAATAGCAGATAAGAAAAAGAGAAAGGCTATCTATGATAGTCTTTTTTATTGATAGAGTTCAAAATAAAAAGCAAGCAACTAGTGCTCGCTTTGCTTAGAATGGAGAAAAAAATGGAAATTAATGCAATGGTACAAGAAATTAACCGATTAAAAAAAGAAAAGAACGCGGTAATTCTTGCACACAATTATCAAATTCCAGAAGTACAAGATATTGCAGATATTGTTGGTGATTCTTTAAAATTAAGTGAAGAAGCAGCAAAAACAGATGCAGATATTATTGTTTTTTGTGGAGTTCATTTCATGGCTGAGAGTGCTAAAATCCTTAGTCCAGAAAAGAAAGTTTTATTGCCTGCAATTGATGCTGGTTGTCCTATGGCAGATATGGTTACTGCTGAAAAATTAAGTGCATACAAAGCTGAGAATCCTGATGCTCAAATTTGTGTTTATGTCAATTCATCAGCAGAAGTAAAAGCTGAAGCTGATATTTGTTGTACATCTTCAAACGCATTAAAAGTAGTAGAATCACTTGAATCAAATAAAATATTATTTGCACCAGATAAGAATTTAGGAAGCTATATTAATTCACAATTAAAAGACAAGCAAATGGAACTTTGGAATGGTTTCTGTATTACACATGAAAGAGTGAGAGAAGAAGAAATAAAATTGGTAAAAGAGAAAAAAGCGGGTGTACAAGTTGTAGTACATCCAGAATGTAATCCTCTTGTCGTTCAACATGCTGATTTTGTTGGCTCAACATCACAAATTTTATCCTATATAAAGAACAGTACTGATAAAGAATTTATCATAGGTACTGAAATGGGAATACTTCATACTTTAAGAAAAGAGAATTTATATAAAAAGTTTACATTATTATCTCCAGCTCTAATCTGTTATAATATGAAAAAGACATCACTAGAAGATGTTTTACATGTATTAAAAACAGAAGAAAATGAAATAAAAGTGGACGAAACAATAAGACAAAAAGCATATAAGTCTTTAAAAAGAATGCTAGAAGTAACAGAGGGATAAACATGACGAATGTATTAATGCCAGAATATGATGTCATTATCATCGGTTCTGGTGTCTCAGGTTTGGTAACAGCATTAAAATTAAAACCAAATAAGAAAGTACTCGTATTATCTAAAGACGCTGCAAATAACAGCAATACAAATCTTGCTCAAGGTGGTATTGCTGTTACTTTTGATGCAAAAAAATTTGAAAGTCATATTCAAGATACCTTAAAAGCTGGTAATTTTTACAATGATGAAGATCGCCTTCGATTACTTATTGAAGAAGGTGGAAAATCTGTTAATAATTTAATTGAGTGGGGTGTTAATTTTGATAAAGATGCTTCTGGAAACTTGTTATTAACAAAAGAAGGCGGTCATTCAGAAAGAAGAATTATTCATTATAAAGATACCACTGGTGCTGAGATTATTAGAGGTCTTTTGGAATATGCGAAACAACAAGAGAATATTACTTTGTTAGAATATGCCTTTGCAGAGGAAATTCTAAAAAATGATGATGGTGTCTGTGGTATTCAATTGCTCTTTGAAAACCAATGTTATCAAGTCAAATCAAAGTATGTCGTTTTAGCAACAGGTGGTATTGGTGAACTGTATGCAAATACGACTAATGCATCCATTGCTACTGGTGACGGCATTGCTATGGCTTATAGAATTGGTGCAAAAATAAAGGATATGGAATTTGTTCAATTTCACCCAACAGCTTTAAATGTACCAGGTCATTCTCATTTTTTAATTTCTGAAGCCGTTCGTGGTGAAGGTGGTATTTTAAGAAATGAAAAAGGTGAGGCTTTTATGGCTTCATATCATGTCATGCAAGATTTAGCACCTCGAAGCGTTGTGTCTAAAGCAATTTTTGAGCAAATCAAGTTGCAAAACAGCAATGAGATTTATTTGGATGTGACACATTTAGATTCTGAATTTGTAAAAAGTCGTTTTCCAAATATCTACAATGAATGTTTCAAACGTGGTATTGATATCACAAAATCATATATTCCTGTTACGCCTGTACAGCATTATATTATGGGTGGTGTAGAAACAGATCATCTTGGTAGTACTAATATTCCTGGACTAATGGTTTGTGGTGAATGTGCTTGTACAGGTGTTCATGGGGCAAATCGTATGGCAAGTAATTCATTGCTAGAAGGTATTGTATTTGCAAATCGCGTTGCAGATTATATTAATGATCATCAAAGAACATTAAAAAATACAGATTTATTTGAATCCCAAAAGACACAATCATCTGTTTCTGCTGAAGATGTTAAAAGGAAACTTCAAGATATCATGAGTGGCGCATTATTTATTTTTAGAAATCAAAAAGCGATGCTTCAAGCAAAAAAAGAGATTGAAGCTTTAAGAGAGGGCTTTGCTCTTGAATCTTCATCACAAAAAAGCTATGAAGTATACAATATGTTGATTGTGGCAACCATTATTGTTGACTCAGCATTAAAACGTGAAACTTCCTTAGGTAGTCATATTGTTGAAGGAGAAAAATAATGTTATCCAATTATAAAATAGATCCAATTATTTTAAATGCTTTAGATGAAGACGTTAGTTATGTCGATATTACTTCTGATATTCTAATTTCTGAAGATTCAAAAGATACAGCAGAGATGATGTCAAAAGCAGACGGCGTTGTGGCAGGGTTATCTGTTGCAAAAAGAGTATTTGAAATTGTAGATCCTACAATTGAAGTAGAAATATTAAAGAATGATGGAGATCATGTGGCATATGGTGATGTTTTATTGAGAGTAAAAGGTTCATCTCGAAGTTTATTAAAAGCTGAAAGAGTTGCTTTAAATCTCTTGCAAAGAATGTCAGGTATTGCAACACAAGCATATCTTTATGCAAATGAAGTAAAGGATTATAAATTAAGGGTTGTGGATACAAGAAAAACGACACCAGGTTTAAGAATCTTAGAAAAGTATGCTGTCTTAAAAGGTGGATGTTTCAATCATAGATTTAATTTGTCTGATGCGGTTATGATAAAAGATAATCATATTAAGGCAGTAGGAAGTATAACTGATGCTGTAAACAAAGCAAAAGCAATGATTCCTCATACCACTAAGATAGAAGTAGAAGTAGAATCGTTGCTACAGTTAGAAGAAGCATTAAAGGCAAAAGCTGATATTATCATGCTCGATAATATGGACAATGAAACCATGGCAAAAGCGGTAGAAATGAATAAAGGACAAGCCATTTTAGAAGCTTCTGGTAATATTACCCTAGAAAGATTGAAAGCAATAGGAGCTATAGGTATTGATGTTGTATCTGTTGGCGCATTAACTCATTCGGTAAAAGCTTTCGATATTAGTATGAATATTAAATAAAAACAAAATACTTCCAAGAATAGTAAATCTATTTGGAAGTATTTTTAAGTTTAAAGGCTTCGCAGACTGATCCTGAGCTTTTTAGGACAACTGCTGAAGGCATGATATAAGATTTAAAACCAAAATATTTACATCCACGAGGTCTCTTTGGGTCCCATGTCACATAATAATATTCACATTTCATACAATTTGGATTCATTAAAACTCACCTCATTTAAAACATTACTACTTTATAGTATAATAGATTTATGTCATTAAAACTATACACAACTGTATAGAAAATTGTGTATGAAAAAATTTAAATACAGAGTTATCAACAGGAGATTCTATGACAATTGGTATTTTTGATTCAGGTATGGGTGGACTAACTGTTTTAGCAACAGCTCAGCAAATGATGCCAGGAGAAAATTTCATATACTACGGTGATACTGCATATGCACCCTATGGGATTCAAAGCATAGAATACATCCTCGAACGTTCACGTTTTATATGTGATTTATTATTGGAAAAAGGTGTTGATGCCATAGTTATTGCTTGTAATACTGCAACTAGTGCCGCAGTAAAAATTTTACGTAAGGAATATACTATTCCTATAATCGGCATGGAACCTGCAATAAAGCCTGCAATAGAAAAAAATAATGGTTTAGGTATTATTGTAATGGCGACACCATTAACTTTAAAGGAAGAAAAGTATAGAAATTTAGTGAATCAAGTCATGACTTCACAAAAAATATATGAAGTGCCAGCACCAGATATTGTTACACTCGTAGAATCTGGAATGGCTCATACCTTTGAAATGGAAGAAACCATAAAAAAATATTTCAAAGAGATTCCAATGGAATCAATTGAAAGTATTGTATTAGGGTGTACACACTTCTTATTTATAAAAAATTTACTTAAAGCATTATATCCACATGTGGAATTAATAGATGGCAATGAGGGAACAATCAATCAGTTAAAAAGAAAAATAAGAGATCATCAGAAAAAAATGGGTTTTTCTGAAAAAGGCAAAATTGAGATTTTGAATTCTGCTGGCGAAAAAATGATTTTACAATCAGAAAAACTGTTGAAGGAGTATATTTTAGAGTATGGAAATTAACAAAGAAGCCATAGAGTACATTGATGGTAAATTGAAGGATCTTGTAGATGAGAAAGTTCTCAATCCAAAGCATGAACGGATAATACGTTTAAGATATGGTGTTGGTTGTGAACCCTCAGATTTTAAAACTATGTTAAAAATTTGCAGATTAAAACCAAAAGAAATGAAGGATGAATTGGTAAAAGCTGAAAAAAGAGTTTTTAACATTTTAAAAAAGAATTTATAGCTGTAAATCAATGGTGTGTTCTATTAATTATCAGTGATTGAAAAATGAACCTATAATCATCTGAATTAAATGGTAAAACGTGTAGGCTCTTCTCTTTCACAGAGAAGAGTTTTTTGCAATAAACAGTTGGAGGAGTAGATGTTAGATCTTAAGCGTATTAGGAAAGACTTTGATCAAGTAAAGTCTCTTATTGAATTAAGAGGTAAAGGGGATTTTGAATTATCTCGTATTATAGATCTAGATGAAAAAAGAAGAACTTTATTGACAAAAGTTGAGGAAATGAGAAATCAACAAAATACAATATCAAAACAAATCCCGGTTTTAAAAAAAGAAAAAAAAGATACCTCTCAGATCATGAGTAAGATGAAGCTTATGTCACATACGATAAAAGAGGATGATGAACGCATAAAAGCTATAGATGAAGAGATGAGAGCTCTTTTATTAAGTATTCCAAATATTCCAAAGAGTGATACGCCAATAGGAATTAGTGAAGAGGATAATCTAGAAATAAAGAAAATTGGTGAGATTCCTTGTTTTTCATTTGAACCAAAAGCGCATTGGGATTTAGGAACAGATTTAGATATTATTGATTTTGAAAGAGCTACAAAAATTACCGGCACTCGATTTAATGTACTTAAAAAGGATGGTGCCAAACTAGAGCGTGCTCTTATTAATTTTATGTTGGATTTGCATACGGAAAAGCATGGATATGAAGAAGTAATGCCTCCTTTTATGGTCAACAGAAATGCGATGATAGGGACAGGTCAATTACCAAAATTTGAAGAGGATATGTTTCATTTGCCTTCAAAGGATTTCTTTTTAATACCAACAGCTGAAGTTCCAGTTACGAATTTATATAGCAATGAAATTTTATTACAAGAACAACTTCCAATTTATCATACTGCTTACACCCCATGTTTTAGAAAAGAAGCTGGAAGTGCTGGCAGAGATACTAGAGGATTAATTCGTGTTCATCAATTCAACAAAGTTGAACTCGTCAAATTTTCACATCCTGATGAGTCTTATGCTGAGTTGGAAAGTCTTTTATTAGATGCAGAAGAAGTCCTAAGACAATTAAAACTACCCTATAGAGTTGTACGTTTATGTTCTGGTGATTTAACCTTTGCCAGTGCAAAAACCTATGACATAGAAGTTTGGATGCCAAGTTATGGTAGATATTTAGAAATAAGTTCTTGTTCAAATTTTGAAGATTTTCAAGCCAGAAGAGCCAATATAAAATTCAGAGATCAAGTAACCAAGAAAGTACGTTTTGTTCATACCTTAAATGGTTCAGGTTTGGCAATTGGGAGAACCTTTGCAGCTATACTAGAAAATTATCAAAATGGAGATGGCAGCATTAGAATTCCTGAAGTATTAATGCCTTACATGAATGGAAAAGCGGTCATTAAATAAGATTTGAAATCTGCTGTAACGCAGTTTAAATCAGTGAAATAGAAAAGAACTTCATTTAGAAGTTCTTTTTATGATTGTAAATCTTGAATAAATTGTTTGATTTTATGAATACCAGTTACTATAGTTTCCATATCAGCTGCATAAGTGATTCTAATATAATCATCTAATCCAAATGCAATTCCTGGTACAACAGCCAAGCGATATTCATCCAGTAATTTATTACAGACATCAATGGATAAACTACTTGAGTTCTCAAAATATGGTCGTAATTGAGAGATGTTGATGAAGGTGTAGAAAGCACCTTCAGGTCTAATAATTGAAAGTTCATTTATTTCTTCAAACATCTTTATGACGGCATCACGTCTCTTGTGATATGTTTCAACCATGTTTTGTGTATCTTCCTCACAATGATTAATCGCTTCAACAGCTGCCCATTGTGAAATTGTACTAGGGTGAGAAACTAAATGCCCCTGTATAGCTGACATGGCTTTTGCAAGTTTCTTGTTGGATGCTGTGTAACCCAATCTCCATCCAGTCATTGATGCAGATTTTGATAAACCATTGATTGTGATTGTTATATCTTTTGCTAAATCAGATAAACTTGCGATACTGGTAAAATCATCACTGAAAATGATTTTTTCATAAATTTCATCAGCTAAAATATAGATCCTTTTCTCTATACAAATTTGAACAATAGCTTCTAACTCATTTTTAGTATAAACAGCACCAGTAGGGTTTGATGGATTTGTAATAAATATTGCTTTTGTTTTATCCGATACCAAGGCTCTCAGTTCTTCGGGTTGCAATTTAAATGAATTTGCTTCCTGAGTATTTACGAAAACAGGGGTGCCACCAAGGAGTTTAACCATTTCAGGATAGCTCGTCCAGTAAGGTTTTGGAATAATGATTTCATCGTTTGGATTCATAATGGCCAGTAAAGCATTGGTGATAGCATGTTTTGCACCACTCGATATCACAATTTCATCAAGATCATATGTTACTTTATTGTCACGGTATAATTTATCAATGATTGCACGCTTAAGTTCAAGTAAACCTGAAGCAGCATCATATTTTGTTTTATTATCTTTTATCGCTTGAATGCCAGCATCCTTTACTTTATCAGGTGTATAAAAATCAGGTTCCCCAATACTTAGGCTGGTAACTTCAATACCTTGTCTTAACAATTCATTTACTTTTGTACTAATACCAATCGTCACTGATGGTGAAATGATTGATGTTCTGTTTGCTAACATGAATAACCTCCATATAAATTAAGTTTTTATAACAACTTTCATGTATTTTGATACCTTCAAAGAATTCTTGCTATAATGAAGTTACATAAATATTAACATACTTTTATATTGAAAATAAGACTTATTTAACGAATGGTGAACTTATGGATAAAATGAATTTAATGTTACTTCTTTCAATTGCAGCTATTTTTTTATTGATTTGCTTTTTTACCGTTTTTAATATTATGCATATTAATTATAAATTAAAGAAACAAGAAGCTATGATTGAACCGAAAAGGAAAATAAGAAAAAGAAAAAATACTAATGTGTATGATTTAAAAACTACGAGGAAAGAATAATGTATTTAATAGAAACTTTGAAAAGTATAAAAGAAGAAAATCTTATTTCATTCCACGTTCCTGGTCACAAATACCACCCTTTATTTTTGAAAGAACTTGAAGCTTTTGATCATATTCTGCAAATGGATATCACTGAGATTCCTGGCTCTGATGATTTATTTCATCCGGAAACATGCCTTTTAAAAGCCCAAGAAGAGGCTTCAAATTTGTACAGAGTAAAACAAAGCTTTTTTTTAGTGAATGGAACAACAAGTGGCATTTATGCCATGATTATGACCGTTACCAAACCAGGTGATAAAATTTTAGTTTCAAGAGATTGTCATCGTGCTGTATATGATGGTATATTATTAGGACAATTGAATGTCGCTTATATTGAGCCAGAAATACATAATCGTCTAAATATACCTTTGGGACTAACGTTGGAATCCATTAAAGTGGCAGTAGATGAAAATCCAGAAGCGAAAGCACTTGTGTTAACTTATCCGAACTATTATGGGGTAGGTTGTGATTTAAAATCCATTGCATCCTATTTAAAATCTAAAAATATATTGTTCCTCATTGATGCTGCCCATGGTGCACATCTTATGCTGAGTGATGATTTAATTGAACCAGCAGAGAAATACGGGGATATTGTGGTACATTCTGCTCATAAGAGTTTACCAGTGATGACTCAGGCATCGTTATTGCATGTATGCTCTGATCAAATTGACATAAATAAGCTTAAATTTATGTTGAAGTTACATCATACATCAAGTCCTTCTTATGTGTTAATGGCTTCGTTGGATATTGGCATTCATTTAACCAAAGTTCATGGACGGGAGAAAATGAAAAATCTTTTGGAAAGCATTTATCAATTTAAAGAAAAACATAAATATTTTTTAAGCCAAGAAGATTTACCTGAAAATTTTTATTTGGATGCTACTAAATTGGTCTTAAAAGGAGTGGATTCGAATTTGGATCCAAGAAATGTTGAAGAAAAATTGCGAAAGAATAATGTTCAATTGGAGTTTTCAAATGAAGAAACTGCAGTTTTTGTTACATCGTTTATGAATGAAAAAGCAGATTTTGATTATTTAACCAAAATGATGGAAATGTTGAATTTTAAATGTTATAGTGGTATAGGAAACTTGGCTAATAGGATGAAATTACAACCAAAAATGTCAATTTCTGATGCTTTATATCATGAGAGTGAGATTGTTTTTTTGAAAGACAGTATAGGCAAAATTTCAAAATCTTATGTCATACCATATCCACCAGGAATACCTAGTATTGTACCTGGTGAAATGATCAATGATAATATAATAGATCTTATATATAAATGGTCAGAGCAAAATTTTCATATTGTTGGATTACCTGAATCAAATGGTGATTTAAAAATTGAAATTGTGTCTCTGAAGGAGGAATAATGAAGAAAGAATTAATGGAATGGTTTAAATCAATTATTTTTGCAGCTGTTTTTGTGTTTGCATTACAACTATTTTTTGTGCCGACAACAATATATCATCAGTCAATGGTACCGACGTTACAGCCAAAGGAAATGGTGGTTATTCACAAAACAAAGAATATTGAAAAAGGTGATATCATTGTTTTTAAATCAGAGATGACCTTTGGTGAAAGTGGTATTGAAGAATTACCATTCTATAGAAGAATATTTGTTACAGAGAATACAAGAAAGAAATTGATTAAGCGTGTGATTGCTGGTCCTGGAGATAAAATTGAAATTGATGGTGCTGATGTTTATGTCAATGATATTTTATTAGATGAGCCTTACATCAGCGCTGATGGTAACAATACAATATACATCGAAACTATTCCAGATGAATACTATTTTGTAATGGGCGACAATAGACCTTGGAGCATGGATAGTAGAAACCCAGAAATAGGATTAATCCACAAAGATAGTATTGTAGGAAAAACAACTTTCAGAATCTTTCCATTTAGTAGATTTGGTGGCATAGAATGAGTTTTAAAACAATAATTGGTCATGAACAAGAAAAATCTTATTTTAAAAAAGTAATACGAGAGAATAATCTATCT
The DNA here is from genome assembly GCA_016937975.1 of Clostridia bacterium. GTDB lineage: Bacteria > Bacillota > Clostridia > Peptostreptococcales > Acidaminobacteraceae > JABXKX01. Next base: position 70,244 of record JAFGVN010000051.1, on the reverse strand, counting down.
CATGCCTTATTATTGGAGGGTCCTTCTGGTATTGGTAAAAAGTTGATGGCATTTACAATTGCTAAGGCGTTATTTTGTGATCATCATACTGGTGAAGCTTGCGATACATGTCGAAACTGTATTAAAATGAATCATGGAAATCATCCAGATTATTCTGTGATTGAAGCAGATGGTAACCAAATTAAAAATGCTCAAATTGAAGCTTTTCAAGAGTTTGTTAATGTAAAACCTTACGATGCAGAGTATAAAGTTGTTGTAATCGACGATGCAGAAAAAATGAACTTGTCTTCTCAAAATAGAATTTTAAAAACATTGGAAGAACCTGCTGAAGATGTTGTTATTATTATGGTAAGTGATCAGCCTGATCGATTATTGCCAACCGTTTTATCAAGAGCTCAACAAATTAAGATGAATGGTCTTTCTGATGATGCAATAATCAGTTATTTGAAATCACATTATTCTGTTGAAACCTCAGAAGCTGAAATGATTGCTAAGCTTGCTTCAGGTTCTATTGGGAGAAGTATTTTATATTTAGAATCAGAAATTTTCGAAGTTATTCGAAAAGAAGTGAAAGAATTGTTAATTGCAATTGATTTAAAAGATCAATCAAAATTATTGGAATTAAACAGTTTTTTCATAAAGGAAAAGGAAAATATTCATGAAATCATCGAATATATGATATTATGGTATAGAGATTTGTTGCTATATAAGAAGTCAAAGTTAAAGCAATTGTTAATTCATGGACATGAATTAGACTTTATAAAAAAATTAGCAAGAAATTTATCAATAAAACAATTAATCAGTAATATTGAATCATTAGAATTAACAAAAAAGAAATTAGACCAACATGGCAATTATGATTTAACAATTGATACAATGTTGGTAAAGCTATTGGAGGCATAGATGGTTACAGTTATCGGTGTACGATTTAAAAAGGCTGGCAAAATCTATTATTTCGACCCAGATGGTATTGATACATCAGAAGCAGATTACGTAATTGTTGAAACTGCCCGTGGCGTTGAATTTGGTAGTTTAGTTATCCGTCAACGAGAGATTCCTGAAGAGGATGTAGTTGCACCTCTCAAAAAAGTTTTACGTGTTGCGACAGAGGAAGATATTGAAATTCATAGAGAAAATCAAGTAAAAAAAGAGGAAGCTTTTAGAGTTTGTGTGGAAAAAATTAAATTACATGAACTTGAAATGAAGCTAATTGACGTCGAATATACCTTTGATAACAATAAGGTTATTTTCTATTTTACATCAGATGGACGTGTGGACTTTAGAGAACTTGTAAAAGATCTAGCTTCAGTTTTCAGAACACGTATTGAGTTAAGACAAATTGGTGTTAGAGATGAAGCTAAAATGCTTAACGGCATAGGGACATGTGGTAAAAGGCTTTGTTGTGCAAACTGGTTGGGTGATTTTGAACCTGTTTCAATTAAAATGGCAAAAGATCAAAACTTGTCCTTAAATCCAACTAAGATTTCTGGTATTTGTGGTCGTTTAATGTGTTGTTTGAAATATGAACATGAAGTCTACTTGGATCTGAGAAAAGGTATGCCAAAAGATGGTGAAATTGTTAAAACTCCTGGTGGGAAAGCTATTGTCATCAGTACACAAACGATTAGAGAACAAGTAAAAGTAAGATTAATTGTCGGAGAAGATAAAGGTGAACCTGTCTTTGATGAAGATATTACTGTTTATAAAAAACAAGAAATTCGAAGAATGAAAAATAATAAAGCGACAAAAGAAGAAGAAGAAGTTATCACAGAAGATTTGTCTGAGATTGAAGAACTTATCTAAAAAAAGCAAGGATAATCCTTGCTTTTTTGAATCATTGGCTTAGAATAAGGCAAAGGAGTGTTTTAGAGAACCCATGAATAATATTCGATTTGATTTAATTAAAGAAAATGGATATGGCATTTATCAGAATGTAGATTGGTTTTCTTATGGTATTGATGCAGTTTTGGTAAGTCATTTTGCTAATGTAAAAAAAAATCAAACCGTTGTAGATCTTGGAACGGGAAATGGAATTATTCCTCTTCTGTTAAATATCAAACACCCTCACACAACCTATTATGGTGTTGAGAAGCAAATAGAAGTGATTGAACTTGCTCAAAGATCTTTGAAAAAAAATAAAATTGACAATATTCATATCATTCACTCTGATATCAATCATGTATTTAACCATCTGAAAAAATCCAGTGTAAATGTTGTGATATCAAATCCTCCTTATTTTAAAAAAGGTGATGCTCTAATCAATAACGATGATGTGAAAGCACATGCTCGTCATGAAACAACAGGAAATCTTGAGGATTTCATAAGAACGGCTTCAGAACTTTTAGTTGAAAAGGGTCATTTTTATATGGTACACAGACCAATGCGGTTAGTGGATATATTTTATTATTGCAGAAAATATAAATTAGAGCCCAAACTAGTACAATTTGTATATCCACATCATGATAAAGTCCCTAATATTGTTTTAGTTAAGTGTATAAAAAATGGAAATTCTGAACTAAAATATGGAGATAATCTTTATGTTTATGATGAAGACCGAAATTATACAAAGGCAATATATGAAATTTATGAAAACGTGGGAATAGACGTATTTTAAGGAGGTAAAAATGTCTGTAGGAACGTTATACATATGTCCAACACCTATCGGCAATTTAGATGACATTAGTTATCGTGTAATCAAAACCTTAAAGGAAGTTGATTTGATCGCTGCTGAGGATACAAGACATACCTTGAAACTTTTAAATCACTTTGAAATAAAAAACAAATTGGTAAGTTATCATGAACATAATAAAACGACAAGTGGACCTCAACTCATTGAGAATTTACTGATAGGACAATCCATTGCACTAGTTTCTGATGCTGGTATGCCTGGTATTTCAGATCCTGGAGAGGATTTGGTTAAGTTATGTATAGAAGATAATATTCCAGTGGTTGCATTACCTGGTCCATCTGCAGTCATTACTGCTCTTGCAGCATCAGGGTTATCTACTAGAAGATTTTTCTTTGAAGGTTTTTTGGATCGTCAAAAGAAGGTTAGAAAAGAGAGACTTAATCAAATAAAAAACATAACTGAAACAATAATATTTTATGAGTCGCCACATCGATTAAAAGAAACTTTGAAAGACATGGAATTGGTTTTAGGTAATCGACATATTGTTATTGCAAGGGAATTGACAAAAAAATATGAGGAATACTATAGAGGTCATATAAATGATGCCTTAAGCTATTTTGAAGCTAAGGAAGTTAAGGGTGAATTCGTTTTAATACTTGAAGGTGGAGAAGAAAAAGTCATTCAAGAGATTCAAATGAGTATAGAAGAACATCTTATTTATTATATGAATGAAGGTATCAACAAGAAAGAAGCCATTGCAATGGTTGCTAAAGAAAGGCAAATCCCTAAAAGAGATGTTTATGATGTATCGCTCAAAATAAAAAAGTAGAGTTTTGGATTTTCCAGGCTCTACTTTTATTATTTTTAGTCATTACTTTAGCTGAGTGATTTCTTCAATACAACTCGGACAAATATTCTTGCCTTTAACATTTTGGACCCCTTTTGCTTGGCCACAGAATACACATGCTGGCTCATACTTCTTCAAGATGATGGTATCTGCTTCAACAAAAATTTCTAATGCGTCTTTTTCTCCAATCATTAGAGTTCTTCTTAATTCAATAGGGATAACTACTCTACCCAACTCATCAACTTTTCTAACGATACCTGTTGATTTCATGATTTTTCCTCCTTTTGACAAATTTCACATTTTACTTCAATACAATAGTATAAAGAGTGGCAATAAATGTCAACTAATATACTATCCAATTGCTAAATTTATGAATAAACTACAATCAAATCATTACACTGTGTAACTACCCAGCAGAATTTGTTTTACACAAAAAAATATCAAAAATTTTACATTTTATCATTATTTTAATAAAAAAGGTCAAAAAAAACTAGTTATTTTGATTATGGAAATCCTTCCTCTCTCAATTGTTTGAATTTTCTTGAAATTGTGATATAAAGAGTATAGGGGGAATTCATATGTTTGAAATTAATGAAATGAAACTGATTACCCGTTTAATTGGGACATCATTTTACATATCACAGAAAACAACTTTGGAATATATTTTATATCAAGATATAGATTATTATGAAATTATTGTAGAGTTTGAAGTTGAAACTTGGATTAAAGGGATACAGAAGCTGTATGCTTTAAATGTGATTAAAAACGAAAAAAATTACAAAATAGATTTTCTAGATGAACGCTTTACCCTTAGTATGACTCAAATGAAATTTAGAGATTATATTGAGAAAGTAAAATTGGCTGAATTCAATATTGAAAGCGTTGTGATTAAGATTTCTGATCACCATGAAAACAGTTTTAACAAGTATCATTATAAAGATAAGGTATTCTATGCAAGATGGATTGATCCGTATCACAAAAGAATGAGTATTAGAGCTAATTTAATTGAACCTATTAATATGAGTTATATTACGAATCAAGGAAATCTTATTTATAAAATGATTCATTTAATGGCAAAATATAGCTTTGATTTGCATGAGGAAACCATTGCATATCTTAAAAATCAAAAGCAAGAGATAACTTATACAAAAGAAGATTTAAGTTATGAGTTTTTTAAAATACTTTCTTATAGTCATGCATCAAAATATATTCATTTATTAAATAATCTTGGTGCATTGGAAAAACATTATCCCTTGATACAAGCTATGCAGTCTCTTGATTTTAGCATTTTTTCGAAAGGCTTGAAGAGTTTGGAAATCCTTGAAAGTATTATGATAAAGACCGATTATTTTAACGATTCAATCTATCGTGTCTTGAAGCAAAATTTAAACAAAACCTTCCAGTGTGGTCTATCAAGACTTCAACTATTAAAGTTTTCGGTATTGTTTTATAATGCTCATTTATGTATGAACTTGAAACAGAATGCACCTGAACGTTATGAACCAGCATTTCTAGATTTCTGTAATTATTTTCACCTTGGTGAAGAGGCATGTTATTATTATTCACAAGTCGTTCAAAATAATCGGTATACTTTTTTAGATATAAGAGAAGAACTCATTAATCAGTGGATGGATTTAGAAGAGCAGTATAATTTTTTTGAGGAGTTTAATGAATATACGATTGATGTTCTTCTGATACAATATATTGATTTAATTAGTGAAAAGGAAAATGAAATTTATTTGAAAAAGCTTGAATCTTATATGCTAAATTACATCAGCAAATTTGTTGAAATTCAAAGTATAAATAGTGAGATTACGACTTTGGAAATCCATCAAAAAATTTCGGACGCCAAAATGTTGATTTTGTTGGATGAAGTAAAAGCAAAAGTATTTCTCGGTAATTTAAGATATGACCGTTCAACAATTATAGATTACATTAATAAAGCAATAGAGCAAACTTTATAGTTTGATCTATTGCTTTTAATTAGTCATTATTTTCTTCAGAATGTCTTGGAACGTCATTCTCTCTTGGATCCTCTTCATCTTTTGTAAAGAATTTATTGTAGGCTCCTTTTGCTATGCTTGCAGTATGAAAGATTGAAGTTAAGCCACCAACAACAGATTTATTTTCTTTAATCACGCCAGTAACCTCTTCACTTGTTTCAGAAATATTATCAATTGTACCTCTGAATTGTTGAAGATCATGTGCAACTTCTTCGCTGATTGTATTGACGTGAGTCGCAATACCAGGTGCTTCTTTCAGTATTTGATCAATTTGAATTCTATTTTCTTCTACGACTTTATTGATATTTTTTAAAGATTGATTTGCTTTTATAAGAAATTTGATAATGTAAATTAACATAATAATTAAAGCTAAATAAACGCCGCTCAATAACAAATCCTTTAGTGTGAAAGTAATAATGGTATTCATGATGGCTCCTCTCATCTTATCATTCTAATATTATTATACTAATGCTCTATGGAAATGTACACCATTTCCTAAAAAAACTGATAATGATCAACTCAAAAGCCTATCTTATGGTAAGATAAACAAAAGGAGGAAATTCAATGAAACATTTATTATATTATAATGGTAATTGGCTAGAATCAGATGGGAATGACTCAATTAGTGTTTTGAATCCTGCTAATGGAGAAATCCTTGATCAAATTACATATGCAACAGCAACGGACATGGAAAAAATCATTATGAGTGCTGATAAAGGCTTTGAGATATGGTCAAATTTAACTGCTGAAGAAAGATGCGATTACCTTGAACGGTTATATGATTTGGTAATGGCAGAAAAAGAGGATTTAGCAAGAATTTTGACAAAAGAAAATGGAAAGCCTTACCCAGAAGCTTTGGGAGAAATCTATTATGGTGCCAGTTTTTTAAAATGGTATAGTGAAGAAGGTAAAAGAATTAATGGAGAAATTATACCGGCTTCTCAAGTAAATAAAAGAATATTAGTGAGGAAACAACCTGTAGGTATTGTTTATGGTATTACACCTTGGAATTTTCCCTTTGCTATGATTACAAGAAAATTAGCTCCAGCTTTAGCGGCAGGTTGTTCTTTTATCGTTAAGCCTTCAGAAGAAACACCATTAACAGCTATAAAATTCTTTGAATTGGTTCATCGCGTTGGTTTTCCACCAGGTGTAGTCAATTGCGTCACTGCTGATGCAAAAAAAATTACTGAAGTTGTGATGAACAGTTCAAAAGTAAGAAAAATTACATTTACGGGTTCAACCCAAGTTGGAAAGCTTTTAATGAAACAGGCTGCAGATACTGTAAAGCAAATTTCTCTAGAACTTGGTGGACATGCACCGTTTATTGTTTTTGAAGATGCTGACATCGATAAAGCTGTAGAAGGTACTATTGCATCGAAATTCAGAAACTGTGGACAGGTTTGCATAGCAACCAATCGGGTTTTAGTCCATGAGAAAGTTAAAGATATATATTTGAGGAAATTAACAGAAGCTGTTTTAAAACTTAAAATTGGAGATGGTTTTGAAGATCAGGTTAAGCTTGGACCTATTATAAATCATAAAGGATTTGAAAAAATAATGGATCACATTGAGGACGCAAAAGCGAAAGGTGGAAATATTGTTGTTGGTGGAAGAAGAATTGATTCTAATCCTTCTTCGTATTTTATAGAACCAACAATTATTGATCGAGTTACTGAAGAAATGAAGATGCTTCAAGAAGAAACCTTTGGTCCTGTAATTCCAATCATAACTTTTAAATCCGATGAAGAAGCTATAAATATTGCCAATAACACACCATATGGTCTGGCTGCATACTTTTTTACTGAATCCGTTTCAAGAGGATTTAGGGTTTCAGAAAAATTGGACTATGGTATAGTAGGTTTTAATACAGGTTCCCCATCTACGGCACAGGCTCCTTTTGGAGGCTTTAAAGAAAGCGGCTTAGGTAGAGAAGGTGGTCACTTTGGTATAGAGGAATTCTTAGAAACTAAATATGTTTGCCTAGAAATATAAAAAGACAGTGTTTACTGTCTTTTTGCATTTCCTTATACCATATACGTTTCAGAGTCAATCACAATTGAATTTGCTTCAATGAACATATTGGAGTCATTAAGCTCAATGATAAAATTTGGAATTGAGATGTTACTTTCATCTTCTGGTGCATTAATATAATCAGAAGCCTGATAGCCTACATACATAATATTATTTAAACTTTGCTTGATTGTTTCATCAGATTTTTTGTCATGATCTAAATAATAAAAAGAAGTTACTTCATTAAAAATAATTTCTTTAATTTTACCTTGTTTATCATCTGAAATAAAATTTAATTTGATGACATCATTCTTAGTATCTATTTGAAATGTATCAATTGGCAATTTTGAAATGCTTGATAAAATTGGCATTAAGTTGCTATTCATGATGATCTCCTTTCCTTTCAAGAGTTCCATAACATATTATATCAACTGTAAGAAAAAAGCAAGTGTATTTTTTTTAGAAAATATATGGAAAAATTTGACATATTAAAAAACTTGTGGCACAATTAATTTACAATATTTTCCAGGAGGTAATCATGCATCATCATGCAAAAATTCAAAGATTAGGTGAAATTATTAATCAAGAGAAATTAAATAAGAAGAAACGTGCTTATCTATTTGGTTTGTTAAATGAATCTCATCAAAAATTACTTGAAGAATATATACAAAAGAAGAGACCAAAAAAAGTGCAAGAAGTTGTCTATGATTCACCTATTCAAAATAAGATAATTACCATTTTTGATGAGCCACAATTTACAGCAGAGTTGGCAGTACAACTTTCCAGAAAATATCCCAATCATAGAATTGCCTTATTGGATACAGATAGATTAATGCCTTCACTTGAAGTTTACCTCAATGTGAATACATATGTTAAATCTGTATATAGTCAATTATCTTTATCACAGTCTACAGGCATTAATCTTCTAATTGATGGACATTACAAGCAATTACTGTCTAGGAAATATCTCGATCATGTAGCAATAAAAAGTCATAAAATCAGAAATTTATTTTTCTTTTCAGGAAGTTATCGTTTAGATGATTATGAATACTTTAGACTGGATGCATTTAATGAAGTCATCAAAGTATTAAGACTACATTATGATCTTGTAATTTTAAATACAAATGCTTTTATTTATGATGCCTTTACCTGTGTAGGTCTTATGGAATCAGATCTTAACATTATTCCATTAAAAGGTCGCTTGCCAGAATTAAAGTGTATGAAAAGACAAATGGATTTCTTATCAGTAAAACAAGATCTTACTGAGCATAAAACATGGTATGTCTTATTTAATCATCAAAAAAATCAGATGAACAATAAGCTCTTTAAAGAAATGGTCCAAGGGTATTACCTGGGAAATATTTCATATAACAAAATAAGAGATAGCGCATTAATTCATCACTATCCATTAACGAAAATTGGTAATTCAAATACAAAAAAACAATGGGAGAAGTTAATCTATAAAATGATGAAGGAGGTGAATAGAAATGAGTCTTGTAAGTAGTCATCATATTAAGTTAAACAATGATAATAGCAAAACAGATTTATTAACTCAAGAACTCATACAGGAAATTACACAGTATATTATTTTGCATCAAGGTCCGTTAATTGTGGATGTTAAATCAGGACAGGTAGATCAAGAATTACTAGAAAAAGAAATTCTATCCTATTTAGATAAGCACCATCATTTTAGTTTTAATAGGCATAATATTGTGACCCAAGTGATGGACTTTATGTTTGGTTATGGCATATTGCAGCCTTTAATTGAAGATGATGATATAACCGATATTGATGTATGTCGCTACAACTACATTATGTATAAGAAAAATGGACAGAAGTTCATTTCTGAAATTGTTTTTCAAAACGAGGCGAGCTTAGCAGCCTATTGTAAATTAATTGTCATTCGATTAGGGGGTGTTCTAAATGAAAGTGATGCACATGCTAGGGTAGCTGACTTGAATTACAGATTAAGAATAAATGTAACAATAGAACCTAGAAACACTTCTGGTGCATCCATGACAATTCGAAAACATCGAATGAATTCCTATGATTTAAATGATCTGGTTCATGCAAAAATGATGGATAAAAAAGTGTATGAGCTTATAAGACAACTTATAAAAACCTCAGCACGAATTTTAATTGTAGGTAAAGGTGCTGCTGGTAAAACAACCTTACTTAGGGCTATTTTAAATGAATTGCCCTATACAGAGAGATTTCTTGTGTGTGAATCAGAAAGCGAACTTTACCTAAGTCATGGTAATTTTATTGTTCAGAAAGTTGATAAAAAACAAAAATCAGAAGCCTTAAATACCTTAATCAAAGATGGTTTGACCATGTCTCTAGATGGATACTGTATTGGGGAACTCATAGGGGAGGAAATATATGAGTTTCTCAAAGCCGGTTATACGGATCATCGAATTATTGGGACATTACATGCACAAAGTGTTGAATCCACATTTCCCAGAATTCAAATGATGTTAAAGCACTATCAAAAGAGTTTAGAACTTGAAGTCATTGCAGGTGCGTTAGATATCATTATCTATATGAAGAAATTTAAGATTGTTTCAATTACTGAGGTTGGCAGTGAGGGTCATCAGATAAAATTAAATCCTTTAATTCAGTTCAATATTCATAGAGAATTTCCAACATCATTAGAAGGTCAATGGGAAGCAAAAAACGATTTAACCTATCAGCTTAAGCAAGAAATACAAAGGAGGTTTTAATGAAACTTCTCTTGTTATGCACGATTTTTTATCAACTGTACAGATGGTTAGGTTCATTTGAATATGATGACTACAAAAGAAAAATTCTATCTCGAATTAATTCAACGGATATAGAGATGAATTTCTTTGATAGGATGTTTCTGAAATTTGAATATACTTCAGGGATTCATGATCGAATACCATATATGAATCTTTATAATTTTATGTTGATCTCAGTATTATGCTTTGGCTTGATTTGTTTTATTTTTTATCAATGGATGAATCTGATGGATGTCGCTTTGATTTTTGGAACTTTAGGTGGATTTATGCCTACATTATTACTTGAATTTATGACTCAAAATAAAGACCTTAAAATTTCAAAAGAAATGACACATTTTATTTCAACGATGGCAAGATGGTCTTTTATCAATGATGATATTTACTACTGTTTTGAAAAGGCATCTTGGAGCGTAAATGATCCTGTAAAGACTTTTATTCAAAGATTTCTGGTTCAGGTGCAATATTCTGGACATTTGGATCAGGCATTTGATTTTCTATTGGTGCAATCCAATAATGCAATGTATCAAAATTTTATATTAAACATTAAGCAGGCTGATTATTCAAAAGGAGACCTTCATCAACTTTTAATTAAGTTAGAAGAAGAAGCCTATTTATTAGAGGGAGAACAGCTAAGAAGGGCATCTGAAACATTTTTTGATCGCTTGGTGATACATTTTACCATGTTGTTGGTTATTTTGATCTCCATTTTGGTTTTACTCCTCAATGATTCCATGCATAATTTTTATTTGAATACGATATTAGGAAACAGAATGCTATCATTTTTTGCAGTTTTATTTGTAGCTGGTTTTATTTCTACAACACGAATAAATGAATTTAATTATTAAAGTAATGAGGAAAAAATGATTTTTATTAGAACTATTATTCTATTTTTTATTCTTAAAGAAGTTCAAATTTTTTTGGAGCTGTTAATGTGTACCGAGGAAAAATCCCTGTCCAGAAAACAATTGATAATTTTATATAAACTCACTTTGGGAATTGTAATAGTAATGATTATGAAATGGACCGGTTTAGCAGTAATTCTCCTTTATAATTTGGATTTATATAATCAAAACACTCAAAAGAAAAGGGCAAAAAGCATTAGATTTTATGGATATAAAATATTTAAGTTTATTATAAATCAGATTTCATCTGGTATACGTGTAAGTGATGCCATACTCAATATGTATAAAGTTGTTCATCCCTCGCCTTTAAGAAATGCCTTGATTGATGTGGCAGCACATTATAGTCAGACTTCTGATCTGAAGAGCGCTTTAGATCATTTAAAAAAGAAATTCAAGGGATTGGAAGTTGATACACTTTGTCTAGCCATTGAGCAGGGGATTCAAACGGGCTCAAATGAAGATACTTTGCATAAAATGGAAAACTTGTTATTTAAGCGGTATATGTTTCAAATTAAAAGTGATACAAAACTAAAAAGAAAAAGAGGCGTAATTGCAGTCATGTTTTTGGCAGCGATTATTGTCTTAATGATTGTAGTACCAGTAAGTATTGATATGTTCAATGCTTTCAATCAAATATTTTATTAAAGGAGGAAAGATGAAAATTTATTTTAAATTAAGGGAGCTTTTAGACAACACGAGAGGAGAACTGGGTATTGGCACAATTGTAAGTATTGCTTTGGCAATTATTGTTGCAGGTTTTGTATTGATTCCTGGGTTGAGAGGATTTGCTGAATCTGTGATGCAAAGTATGATCGATTGGTGGAACAATACTATAAAAACTGGAATATTTCCTTCGGCGTAATGAGTATTTCTAATGTTTTAATACTTGGGATTTCTCTTGTCCTCTTAATATGTCTTGTTGCATTTATCATGGAAATGTATATACCGTTATTCATAAAACTAGACACCTTTCAAATTATAAAACCCTATATGTTTTTGTTAGAAGAGGAAGGATCCTTGAATGAAACTTACCAAAATGAATTGAAAGAAAAGCTTGGTCATAGGGGACTATCCGAAATAATCATTGATTTAAGCTATGACGGACATCATTTTGGAGATGCAATCCATATCAAAATTCAAGGTAATTATTATCAAAACAAACTAGTTCAGCTGTTTAAAAGGTCAAAGGAACCTTTAATAATCAATTATGAAAAGACATTGCTTATTAGAAAAATTAGCAACTAAAAAAGGTGAAATCGGTATAATGACTCTTCTTATAACCATAATGGTTATTGTATTTCTACTTTTACCGATTTCTGCTTATCTTTTTGAAAAACTAATTTTAGAAATTTTATATCAAGAAATTGAAGACAACATAGAATTGTATGCTTTCAATGTAATTCAAAACATGGATTTAAATGCCCTTAGTCATCAAATGCTAGAAATTAGAACTTCTTTTATTGATGATTTCAACAAGCATTTAAAAGATCTAAATCATCCCCAATTAAAAACAATAGCATTAGAAGATTTTTTTATCAAAGAGAATCTAATGACGTTAAAATTTAGTATTATTTTAACACCAACACTGTATCGTGATGTTCTACATATTCAAACATCCTATGTCTTTGAATATGGTTTTATGATTCCGATTGACAGCTAAATAGAAGGAGTAACAATTGTTTAAGAGTAGATTAATTAAAATTTTGGTTTTGGTAATCATTTTATTATTTTTTGTTTTTTTGGAATATCATTTGAAAATTAATCATGAAGAAACACTTTTGCCAGTTCCCAAACTGTTAAGTGATATGAAAGAAGGTGCTATGATTACTTCCAAGGATTATGAAATTGTCTATATGCCTGAAACCTTATTCAATGAAAGTACTTTAGCCAACACATGCAATGGTTATTACTTAAAACAAAGCCTACCGAAAGAAACGTTATTGCTGAGTACAATGATTCAAAAAGAAGACGAACAGCGTTTAAAAGCCACTGAAAGACTTATAACAGTAAAATGCTCTATCGTAGAAAGCAACGCTTGGCTAGCAGAACCTATGGATTATGTAGATTTAATTTTAGTACTACCCGATGAAATCATTACCTTAGAAGATGTTATGATCGTCTACAGGTTTTCAGAAACTCTGGATCAACAAGAATCATTTTCATATTACACTCTGAAAGTAGATGAAAAACAGGCATATCTTTATTATAAGAATCTAAAAAATTGTACAAATTATATATCAATCAAACAAAAGAGCTGATCCTCTTTTGGTTGTATTGATATTTTTTTTACGATACAATTGTCTTAGAAATGGGGGTTTTTATGCTTTCAAAAGAACATGATTTGCAGAAATTAATTGACCATACGCCTTTGTATGCAAGTCTATTAGATACAGATTTGAATATTGTATGGATGAACAAGTATGCTTCAGATGCAAATGAAGATTCAATTGGATTGAAATGTTACAATGTCTTCAATATGGATGAAGAGCAATGTACCTTTTGCCCAGTTGTAAGAGCCTTAAGTTCCAAATCTACTGAAGTATCTATTATTGAAGTTGCTTCGAAAAGTGAAACAGAAGATCGACTTTATGAAATAACTGCTGTTCCTGTTTTAAATGAAGAGGGCATTGTAACAAATGTCTATGAGATCCGTAAAGATGTGACTACAGATTTAATACAAGAGAAAAAGGTTCAAGAGAAGACAAATACTAAGAAAAATAAAGAAGAAGTTTTTTCATCCAATCACTTATTGGATATTGTTGCAACAGAATTAAGAGAATATGTAGACCGAGCAGTGGAACTCCATGGCCACATGAATGTCAAAAAATTGAGCCAAGAGCAAAAGATGCATTTGTCTGGATTAAGAATTGCTTTAATGAAAAGTCAAAATGTACTTAATAATATAACCATTATGAGAAATATTAATAATGGCATTATGAAGCAAAGTCGAAAAAAAGTTGTTTTTAAAGATCTTGTGACCAGTAAATTTACAGATTATCAAAATAAAGCCGTTGTAAATGGTAACAGCTTGGATTATAAATATGATTCAGAAATTCCAAGTAAGTTAATTGCTGATAAAAGAAAATTAGAGTTGATTGTCTCCAATTTAATAGATTATTGTGTTACAAACACTGCAAATCGTTATATTCAACTTACAACGTCTATAGTTGAGGAATTAAGTGATACTATAAAGCTGAGTCTAAAAATACAAAATGTTGGTACCATAGCGATTCATGATGCCATAAAAAAAGATGCAGATTTCTTTATAAGGAATAATTTAGCATTAAGTGTTATAAAAAATTTAACCTTGTCATTGGAAGGTCAGTTTTATTTAATACCTAAATCAGGATATGGCATTGATATGGAAGTTTTAATGGCATTTAAAAAACCGTTTACGACTTCGAAATTACCTTTCTTCAATAAGGTTAAAGATGATCAAAAAATAATAGAACGAGTAATAATCAATGACGAACCCGTAAGAAAGAAAATTCTAATAGCTGAAGATGAACCTATAGGACGTATTACCATTGAGCAAATGCTAAAACATGAATTTGATATTATTTTAGCTAAGAATGGTAAAGTGGCTGTTGAAAAATATTTCGAAGAAAATCCAGATTTGGTTATTATGGATATTATGATGCCTGTAATGAATGGCTTTGATGCCTTTGATCAAATTGACAGAAACTGTATCAAACGAGTTCCAATTATTGCATGTACCGCAAAAGTAATTAACTCAGAAAAAGAATACTTAAAGAGTTATGGCTTTGATGATTACTTAGCTAAACCAGTGAGTATAAAAGCATTGAGAACTGTTTTAAGTAGGCATTTAAATACTTAAACAGAAGCAAAAGGAAGAATTGGACATGCCAATTCTTTTTTGTTGAAAATTTTAATGGATACTTTGAAGTTGAATCTTCTTCAAGGTATAATAAATACAAAGCTTCCAAATATACAAGTACGAATTAATGCTTTATTTTGAAAGAAAATGTGTCTATAATAAGGAGAACATTGAAAGGAAGTTATTATGAAATTTAAATTAATCGCAACAGCTACATTTGGTTTGGAATCTGTTGTAGGTAATGAATTAAAGACATTGGGTTTTGAAGATGTCGTTATAGAAAATGGTAGAGTCTTATTCACTGGCGATGAGAAAGAATTATGCAGAGCGAATATGTGGGTAAGAACAGCAGATCGTATTTATATTCAAGTGGGAACTTTTAAATCTACTACTTTTGAAGATTTATTTGAGAAAATCAATAAGCTACCTTGGGAAGTTTACTTGCCAATGAATGCAAATTTCCCGGTGAATGCAAAATCTGTAAAATCAACATTGTTTTCTCTCTCAGATATTCAAAAAATATCAAAAAAAGCTATCGTAAAGCGTTTAGGTCAATTATACAATAAAACTTGGTTGCCAGAAGATGGTCCTAAGTATTCTATTCATGTAGGACTTTTAAAAGATGAAGTTACGGTAAGTATTGATACAAGTGGTGTGGGTCTTCATAAACGAGGATATCGTGTAAAAGGACATATGGCACCTTTAAAAGAAACCCTTGCAGCAGCACTCATACAACTGTCAAATTGGCAACCTAAGATTCCTTTGATTGATCCAATGTGCGGTAGTGGTACTATTGCAATTGAAGCTGCTATGATTGGTAGAAATATCGCACCGGGTTTATCAAGAAAATTTGATTTTGAAGAATGGCCATTAATTCCAAGCGATGTTTTTAAAGAAGTTAAAAAGGCAGCCTATGAAGCAATTGACTATGAAAAAGAATTGCAAATAGAAGCTTTTGATATTGATCCTAAAGCAATAAAAGTTGCAAGAGAAAATGCTGAATTAGCAGGTGTTGAAGAAGATATTCATTTCCAAGTTAGAGATGTAAAAGAATTGAGTTCATCCAAAAAATATGGATATATTATTACAAATCCACCATATGGTGAACGTTTAAATGAAATAGAAGAGGTTCAAGATTTAACGAGAATCATGTCACAAAGATTTACTCAATTGGATACTTGGTCAAAATATATTTTCACTGCATTTGAAGACTTTGAAAAATTCTTAGGAAGTAAGGCGACTAAAAACAGAAAGTTGTATAATGGACGTATAAAATGTTATTTCTATCAGTATTATGGACCAAAACCACCTAGAAAGAAGGATTAAAATGGCAAGAAGGAAAAAGCCGCTATTATTTCGATTACTGTCATTAGGACTTTTTCTTGTAATTACTTATATTGTTTTTAATTTTAATGGATTAGTCAAAGATGCAACAATCGCCTTAGGCCTAGCGGATTTGAATTGGACGGTCATTGAAGCCATAGATATTCAAACGGATGAAATCTTAGGTAGTCGTCCTGATGTGATGCGTTTCAATGAAAATATTTTAGTTTCTTTCAATGATGAAATTTCATTATATAATTGTGATGGAGAATCTTTAGGGAAAAAAGCTATTCAAAGTGTAAACAGTCAAGTTTTAGGTCTAGAAGATTATGTAATTATCATCGACAAGCAACAAGGTAACATGGGTGTAATTGATTATGAAGGGAATGATATAGCTGAATATGGTCCTATTGGTCCAATTAAGGAAGCGATCGGTGCCTCAGCAAATACCTATATCGTATTAACAGAGAATAATTATTTTTATGTTTACAATTATGATGGCGTTTTATTTTTTGATTATGCATTACCGAAAGGTGAGTTGATGGGTTTGGATGTTTCAAATGATAAAGATTATTTGTTACTGACTCTTCTGGTTTCATCAGAAAATAAATTCAACTCAAGATTGTTGACTTATGATATCATTCAAAACAATTTAGTTGGTGGTAATGATAATGTAAATACTGTGGTTTATGGTGCAAAATTAGTACATCAAGACGTTGTAATTGTAGATTTAAGTGGTGCACATGCTTACACAAAAGGCGATCCAGAACACCTTAACTGGACTTATACAAGAGAAGGTCAGTTAAACGAATTTGAAATTGATGCAAATGGAAATGTCTTTGAAATTACACAGTTGAAAGAAGTTGAAGAGTTAATTGGACAATCAGAATATCATTTAACTTCAATTAACAAAGATGGACATGAAATTTTTAATGTCAAACTAGATGAACCATATGATACGATAGATATATTAAATGGCAAGATATTATTGAAAAGCGATAAAAAATTATCTGTATATAATTATACAGGAGAATTAATTGCATCATATGATAACCACAAAAAAATATATAGCGCAGAGTGGTTAACCAATGATCGAATTGTGATTGTTTACAATGATTATCTTGAAATCATGGAATTGAAATATTAGGGGTTATTATGAATTGGATAGATATCGCAATAATTGTAATACTTTTAGTCAATGTTTTTATTGGATGGTCTAGAGGTTTTATAAGATCTGTTACAAATTTAATTAGTGTTGTACTTGGCTTTTTAATGGCGAAATTTTATCATCCTCAAATGTATAGTTTTTTAAATGAGAAATTTGATTTGTTGGAGAAGATTAGAGTACGCATAGGAACCAGTTTCACAAATATCGAATTTCCGGATACGCAGACATTAATGTCAGTTTCTCCAAAGGAATTATCAGAGACAGTAGGTCAAACGGAATACTTGCAAAAAATTACTGAAAAGTTTTTTGAAAGCGACCAATTTAAAACCATGTTGGACAACAATGTACAGAACTTCAGTAATGGATTTTCATCATGGTTGGCAGATAATTTACTGACAATCCTCAGTATGGTTCTTGTTTTTACTATTGTATTTATAGGAGTAAGAATATTAGGATATGCTTTGTCTGGTATTTTCAAATTACCACTTCTAAATGGTGTGAATAAATTATCTGGGTTTTTATTCGGATTGGGTAAAGGCGTTTTCATAGCTATGCTATTTGTATTGGTAATTGTAATTATTGGTCCATTTTTTGATCAAGGTACGTTGATTGAAACCTTGGAGCAATCTCAAATAGGCATTTATTTTTATAAATATAATATAGTGATGATGATATTTGAAAGTATGTTATAGGAGGATTACATGCAAACAACAGTTGATGCAAGAGGTTTAGGGTGTCCTGTCCCTGTTATAAAAACAAAAAAAGCATTGGACAATATTGCTTCAGGAAATGTTTTAACAATTGTAGATAATGAAGTCGCAAAGGAAAATGTTACAAAGCTTGTTAGAAGTATGAATCTTGAATGCCATGTTGTAGAAGATGGTGGCGAATATTATATCGATATTAATAAGAATGCTGAAGCTGAAATAACAGTTCAATCATCTGGAGATTTATTTGATTCAGTAGTATTGGCAGCCTCTGATAAATTTGGTGAAGGTGATCCTGATTTGGGAGACATTTTAGTTAAAGGCTATTTTTATACTTTAAGTGAAATGGATATTGTACCTAAAACAATTATATTTTTGAATTCTGGCGTAAAATTGGCTGTTGAAGGTTCAAAGATTTTAAAGGATTTAAAAGCCTTGGAAACAAAAGGTGTTGAGATTATTTCATGTGGGACTTGTTTGGATTTTTATCAATTGACCTCATCCTTAGCCGTTGGAGGCATTTCAAATATGTTTACAATTGCAGAACATCTTAATAATGCTAAAAAGGTAATTAGGTTATAAAAATGGAAGAATACATTGTCATTACCTTTGATTCAACACATGTGGCGATTGATACAGAAAGACTGCTCAGTAACTATGAAGTTGAAATGATCCCTACACCGAGACAATTAAGTTCTAATTGTGGTTTGTCATTAAAAGGGTCAACTGAAATATTAGAGGATGTATTAGAGATTGTAACTCGACATCATCCAGATATGTGTCAATGTTATAAGGTGAGTAAAAAAGATGGTATATTAACTTTTAAAAAAGTTTAGGAGAAAATTATGCCTTTAGATTTAAGACTAGGTGATATTGTAACAACGAAAAAAAACCATCCTTGTGGCAGTTTTGATTTTGAAATCATGCGTGTAGGGATTGACTTTAGAATTCGTTGTTTAGGCTGTGATAAACAGATTTGGATTGAACGAAGAAATTTCGAGAAAAGAATCAAAAAAATAAAGCGCAATGGCGAGTTTGTTGACAAGCAAGAAATCAATCCTGTAAAGACTGAAAATAATGGTTGAACCCAAATGGGTTTGATGATATAATGTTATGACGTAATAGAAAGTACTATTACTCTCTGCTCCAATAGGGGCCAATTAGACCATAGGGAGGTGTAAAGATGAGAAAGTATGAAACTTTATTTGTATTGAAAGCAAATATCGAGGAAGCAGCTCGTATCGAATTAATCGAGAAATTCACTGGTATCATTAATAACGATGGTGAAGTTACTAATGTTGACGAGTGGGGTACGAGAAAATTAGCTTATGAAATTGAAAAACTTAACGAAGGTTACTACGTTTTAGTTGATTTCAAAGCAAACCCAGAACTTCCTAAAGAGTTGGAAAGAAATTTCAAAATCTCTGACGATGTCATTAGATACGTGGTTATTAACAAAGAAGAGAAATAGGGTGGTATTATGAATCAAGTCATTTTAATTGGTAGATTGACAAGAGACCCTGAATTAAGATTTATTCCTAACAGTGGTACAGCTGTTGCAAGATTTGCATTAGCTGTAAATAGAGAATTCAAGCGCGAAGGTCAGCCTGATGCAGATTTCTTTAATGTTGTTGTTTGGGGTAAACAAGCTGAAAATTGTGCGAACTACCTAAAGAAAGGTCGTTTAGTAGCAATTAACGGAAATTTAAGAAATAATAATTACGAAGACAAAAATGGCGTTAAGCATTATAGTGTAGAGGTACTTGCAAATCGAGTTGAGTTCTTAGAGTGGGGCGAAAAATCTGATCAACCTTCTTACCAAGGACAACAACAACAAAGACAAAGTAATCAACAAAACTATAATCAACCACAGTCGCAAAATAGATCTCCATATGAAGATGATTATGGTAATTTCCAAGCGATTGATGGAGATGATGACATTCCATTCTAAGAAGGAGGAGAACAATGAGTTTAAAGAAACCAATGAGCAGAAGAAAAAAAGTTTGTGCATTCTGCCAAAACAAAGATTCTAAAATCGATTATAAAGATGTTAAGAAATTACAAAGATACTTATCTGAAAGAGGTAAAATTTTACCTAGAAGAGTAACAGGTACTTGTGCTAAGCATCAAAGAGCGTTAACTATTGAAGTTAAAAGAGCTCGTATTATGGCTTTAATTCCATTTACAAAATAATTTATAAACCAGCTTAATGCATTTAAGCTGGTTTTTTAGTATAAAAAATACTTTTATTCCTTGATGTAAGGTAATTGCTAAATAATACCTTCATTTTCGGGATATTTTTTTTGAAATATAAAGAAAATATAAAAAGGTAGACAAAGCATAATAATAGTTATAAAATATAACTGTTATATTTTATAACTAAATTAGGAGGATAATCATGGACAAGTCAATTGAAGAATATTTTATCGGGTTATTTCCTCTCGTACACAAAAAGATTTTTAAAAATAAGAAACTGCATGGTCAAACAAATCGAATTCTATTTGTGATTGCAGATCATAATGGTAAACCTATGAAATACTATTGTGACAAATTGCATATTTCCAAACCGAACATGACCACTGCTGTAAATGGTTTGATTGAAGAAAACTATTTGAAACGAGAAAGAGATGAGAATGATAGGCGACAAATTAACCTTTATATCACCGAGAAAGGAATGATTGAGGTTAAAAACCATAAAAAAGCCATGTTGGAGACCATTAGAGAGAGATTGGCACCTTTAACAAATGAAGATCAACAAGCTTTAAAAGAACATTTTATAGGCATAATGGAAATTTTGAACAAACTGGAAGAGTAGGTGAATGAATGTTAAGGCTTAAATCGTATATCAAGCCATTTATCTTGTTACTTTTAATCGCAATTGGATTATTATATGTTCAAGCGCAAATGGATTTGGCATTGCCAGATTACTTATCAAAAATCGTTAATATTGGTATTCAACAAAGCGGTGTTGAAGAGGAAATTCCTGAAATATTAACTGTAAATGATTATGAAATCTTGAAAGAATTTTTAGATGATGGATCAATAGAGTTGTTAGAGACCTATTATAGCTATTCTGAAAATCACGATTTCAAACTCGATCAACCCCTATATGTTTTAAAAGACTTAAATGCTGATGAAGAAAAAGCATATAAAACTTCAATTACACCAGCATTTAATATGATTATCTCTATTCGTATTCAAATGAACAGCGGAGAGGATATGATCTTTAATGACCAGAAGATTCCTGCTGGATCGGATGTTATTTCAATATTACTTAATATGCCTGCTGAAGCTCGTGGTGAGATTTTAAGTGGTATGTCTAATAACATGTCTGGCATGAGTGATGAATTGGCAAGTCAAATGAATATCAACATGGTAAAGACATATTATGAAGAAATTGGCGTTGATATTGGCAATATGCAAAGTAAATTTATTATAAAAACTGGTGCATTGATGCTGGTTATAACATTAATTGGTGCATTGAGTTCAATTGCAGTTGGTTTCTTTGCTGCAAGAATTGGTGCAGGCGTTGCAAGAAACCTAAGGAATGATGTTTTCAAACGGGTATTGAGTTTTTCAAATACAGAATTTGATAAATTCTCTACGGCGTCCTTAATAACAAGAAGTACAAATGACATTACACAAGTACAGAACATTTTGGTTCTTATGATTCGTATGGTGTTCTATGCCCCATTAATGGGAATCGGTGGTGTTATTAGAGCCCTTGATAAAAATGTTTCAATGTCTTGGATCATTGCATTGGCTGTTATTATTTTAATGATGGTAATAGGAATACTCTTTACAATTGCTCTACCTAAATTTAAAATGATTCAAAAGATGGTAGATAAGGTTAATCTAATTATCAGAGAGCATTTATCCGGTATGTTGGTTATTAGAGCCTTTAATACTCAGAAATTTGAAGAAAGTCGTTTTGATGAAACTAACGAAGAATTAACAAAAATCAACTTGTTTGTCAATCGTTTAATGGCACTTTTGTTCCCAGTAATGATGTTTGTCATGAATGGTGTTATGGTTATGATTATATGGCTTGGTGCAAAAGAAATTGCGGATGCAAATATGCAAGTTGGTGACATGATGGCATATATGCAATATGCAATGCAAATTATTATGTCCTTCTTAATGTTATCTATGATGTTTATTATGGTGCCTAGAGCTTCTGTATCAGCAGCGAGAATTGCAGATGTTTTGGAAACTGATATTACAATTCTTGATCCTCAGCAACCATCTAAACCAGAAGTGAATAAAAAAGGTTTAGTACAATTTAAGAATGTTAAATTTAAATATCCAGGTGCTGATACTTGTATGCTAAAGGATATCAGTTTTGAAGCTAAACCAGGTCAAATGACTGCAATTATTGGATCAACTGGTGCAGGTAAGACAACACTCGTTAATCTGATTAATAGATTTTATGATGCTACGGAAGGTTCAATTGAAGTTTCAGGTGTCAATGTAAAAGAACTTACTCAAGAAGATTTAAGAGCACAAATAGGATATGTACCTCAAAAATCATACTTGTTTAGTGGCTCAATTACTTCAAATTTAAAGTATGGTAAAGAAAATGCAACTGTAGAAGAACTAACTCAAGCCATGGAAATTGCACAAGGTTCAGAGATTATTCAAGGTGAGGAAGGCTTAAACAAATTGGTTGCACAAGGTGGACAAAACTACTCAGGTGGACAAAAACAGAGATTGTCTATTGCAAGAGCATTAGTAAAAAAACCAGAAATTTTTATCTTTGATGATAGTTTTTCAGCCCTTGACTTTAAGACAGATGCACAGTTAAGAAAAGCATTACACGAATATGCTTCAGATAAAACCATGATTGTCATTGCTCAAAGAGTTTCAACCATTATGAATGCAGATCAAATCATTGTGTTGGAAGATGGCAAAATGGTAGGCATAGGTACACATGAGGAACTGTTGAAGTCATGTGATACTTACTATGAAATTGCAAGTACTCAATTAACAAAGGAGGAGTTGTCATGAGTAGAAAAAAAGATAAATCATCTCCTTTAAAGAAAATAGAACGTATGCGTTCTATGGGTATGTCAGATGAGCAAATTAGAGAATATCTATCAAAAAAAGGTTTTGAAACAGAAGTTTTAAACCAACATTTAACAAAAGAATTAAGTCCTGAGGAGTTGCAGAGGGAATTAAAAGAAAAAGGATTGATACAAGAAGATTTAAAGAAAATCGGTGCACAAAGAGGTCCAGGAAGAGGTGGTCCGGGAGCACATGGTATGATGGGCCCAGTTAAGAAAGCAAAAGACTTTAAAGGTACCATGAAAAAGCTTCTGAGCTATTTAAAAGCATACCGTACAATCATTATTACTGTAATTATCTTTGCTATGGCAAGTGCAATTTTTGGAATTGTTGGTCCAAAGCTCATGGGTAAAGTAACTACAGAAATTTTTACAGGTTTTATTTCATCTTTAAAAGGTGGCGTAGGTATTAATTTTGATTATATTGAAATGGTACTTTTAACGCTATTGGGATTATATATTTTAAGCTCTATATTCAGTTATATTCAGAGATATATGATGTCAGGCGTTTCGATGAGAATTAGTTATAATTTAAGAAAAAATATTGCTGAGAAAATCAATAAATTACCACTTAAGTATTTTGATCAAACCAGTCATGGTGAAGTTCTTTCGAGAATGACAAATGACGTTGAAACCTTTAATCAGACTTTGAATCAAAGTTTATCTCAACTCATTACATCACTCACAACCGTTGTAGGTATTTTGGTAATGATGTTATCTATTTCAGTTGTGATGACTCTTGTAGCACTGTTGATATTGCCATTAACGATGTTCAGCGTGATGTTTATTGTGAAGCGTTCACAGAAATATTTTAAACGTCAACAAGAGTATTTGGGTCATGTCAATGGACATATTGAAGAAATGTATGGGTCACACTTAGTTGTTAAAGCTTTTAATGGTGAAGAAAAGAGTATCGAAACATTCTCAAGATTAAATGATGAGTTACACACGAGTGCTTGGAAATCTCAGTTTTTATCAGGTATGATGATGCCTATGATGAATATTATTGGTAACATCGGATATGTTTTGGTATCAATCTTAGGAGGTACATTGGTAATCAAAGGTACTATCCAAGTAGGTGATATTCAAGCCTTTATTCAGTATACAAGAAACTTTACGCAGCCACTGTCACAGTTGGCGAACATTTCCAATGTATTGCAACAAACAGTTGCTGCTGCTGAAAGAATCTTTGAATTCCTCGAGGAAGATGAAGAACTTGCTGATGAATCGAATTTAGAGAGTGTTGATCACTTAGATGGTAAAGTTTCCTTTGAAAATGTTCGCTTTGGCTATAATGATGAGCAAATCATTATCAATAACTTTAATGCTGAAGTTAAATCAGGTCAAAAAGTTGCCATTGTAGGACCAACGGGTGCAGGTAAAACAACGATAGTAAAATTACTAATGCGTTTCTATGATTTACAATCTGGTCAAATTAAAATAGATGGTGAAAATATCAATGATATGACAAGATATGATCTAAGAAGTCAATTAGGTATGGTATTACAAGATACTTGGCTTTACAATACATCTATTATGGAAAACATCCGCTATGGTCGTTTAGATGCTACAGATGAAGAAGTCATACAAGCGGCAAAAGCAGCCCATGCGGATACCTTTATTCATATGCTGCCAGACGGCTATAATATGATTATCAATGAAGATATAAACAATATTTCAGAAGGTCAAAAGCAGCTGTTAACCATAGCGAGAACAATACTGAAAGATCCAAAAATATTAATCCTCGACGAAGCGACAAGTTCTGTCGATACAAGAACTGAAGTTCAAATTCAAAGAGCGATGGATCGATTGATGGAAGGTAGAACGAGTTTCATCATTGCTCACAGACTTTCAACCATTAGAGATGCAGATATCATCTTCGTTATGAAAGATGGTGATATTATTGAACAAGGTAATCATGAAAATCTATTAAAGCAAAATGGTTTTTATGCAAGCCTATACTATTCACAATTTGAACATACAGCTTAAGAACAGGTTTTACCTGTTCTTTTTTGGTTTTCTTCTTCAAAATTAAATTCAATGATATAATATAATAGACTATGGAAGGAGATATATGATGGATTGGAAATTGGAAATAGAAAAAGGACAGAAATTAACACAAGAAAGAAACTTTGAGCTGGCTATAGAACAATATAAACTCATATTGGAAGGCTCTGAAGATGAACCCAAAGTATATTATTGGGCAATGAAACACTTTGCAGATCTTATTGGCTTTCTTTATGGAAGAGATTATCTTAGAGCAAATGACTTGTATCAAGAAATCATCAATAATTATGAAGAAGAAGATGGTCTTTATGAGTGGTGTCAAGTAGATATGGCAAAGAGCTATTTATTAGCAGGCATGGATATGTTTGAAACCTTTGAAAATATGACTGAATTCTTAGAGCCAATAAATCCGGAAATGGGAGAATATGTACAAAAAATGATGGAAAAAAGAGAAGATTTCATTACAGAAAGAGCTGAAGTCATCTATAAAGCAAGATTATAAAAAATAAGTACCCAATTGGGTACTTTATTATTTTGTCTTGATTTCATCCATGGCAATATTTGCCAATTCGTCTGCTCGATTGTTCATAGTTACCAAATAGGTATAATCTTCATAAGAAATGTTTTTCTGAGCAGTGAATTTTTCATACCACTTTTTAACTTCTGCCTGCTTATTCAAATCCAAATGACCCTTAACTCTGTAAAACTTAACTTCATGAAAAGACCTGACTAACTGAATTAAAGTCATCCATAACTCTTGATTTTCAACGGGGGTTTTCTTTGATGTTTTCCAACCGTTTTTTTCCCAGTTCAAGAACCAGCCTTGGACAAAACATTCTACTACATATGAACTGTCCGAATAGATTTCTAAATAGATATCTTCTTCTTTGATAAGCTTCAATGCTTCTATAATGGCTAGAAGCTCCATTCTATTGTTGGTGGTATTTTTTTCGCCACCATAGATTTCTTTTTTATGTGGACCATATTGCAATATAGCACCATAGCCACCTATATTATTATCATATTGATTGCCTGAGCAAGCTCCATCAGTATATACATAGATTGTTTTCATATTAATCTCCTTGTCAATCAGTATAACACAGGAATTGGAAACTAGGAATAATGTAGCCTTAATGGTTTTCAAATTGAAATTATGTTATGATAAATCTGGGTGAATTAATTGGAAAGAAAGGATTTTACATGGATAAGTATGATTATGAAATACTCACAGAACTTCAGATAAATGGTAAGTTAAGTATTGCAGAGTTAGGTAGAATGATAGGATTATCAACAACTGCTACAAAAGAACGGGTAAAAAAACTTGAAAATGAAGGCATTATCAAAGGCTATACAGCAATAATTGATGCTTCAAAAGTAGGCATGGATATGACTGCCTTTATTACAGTCCCTGTTGGTAATTTGGAAATTAAAGAGATGGCTGATCGTTTGGCTGAGATGAATGAGGTTGTGGAAGTACATAAGGTTACTGGTAATACATGTTTTTTAGTCAAGGTAAGAGCTCAAAATTCTTCACATTTGGAACACTTGATTGACGAAATCAATCATTTTGCTAAAAATACATATACCTATCTTGTCTTATCAACGGCTAAGGATAGTCACAGAATCGTTATAGATGAAGATTTAATTGATGAAGCATAGCTTCATCTTTTGCATATGAAATGAGGTTGATAGAGATGAAAAGAATATGGATACTCGTGATGGTCTTCTTTTTAGTGGGATGCTCTAACAATGAGGACGTCTATACAAGTGAACCTATTGAGAATGTGACATTAACAGTTCAAGAACTCAGTGATTTTACAGATAACACTTTAAATTATTACGATATTGAAGTAACCCTTGATGATGAGAAAGATCAATTAATTGGTAAAGAAACCATTACATATCATTATGATGAAACAGAAGCACTGGAGGCGTTGTATCTTCATGTTTATCCAAACGCTTTTAAAAGCAGCAGTCATCCTTCACTATTTGATCAAGAGGTTACAAAAGCAATGACGCAAGAAGGTTCTATTGAGATTAAGAACGTTCTTATTAATGGGAAAACAATAGAGTATTCTTATGAACCCATAGATACGGTGTTGAAACTTCCCTTTGATTTGATTCCTGGTGAAGATTATATGATTGAAATGGATTTTGTAATCCAAGTCTCATCTACTACCGAAAGATTTGGAAGTATCCAAGGCATCTATAACTTGGGTAACTGGTATCCTATTCTTGCAGTTTATGATGATGAGGGTTGGAATTTGGACCCATATTATGATGTGGGTGATCCTTTTTATAGTGAGGTTGCCAATTATGATGTCACTTTAACTTTGCCGGAAGGTTATATACCATCTGCTTCAGGCTATCTGTATCAAAAAGAAGATAAGACTTATCATTTTAGAGCGGATAGGATGAGAGATTTTGCTTTTGTGCTCAGTGACAAGTTTTTAATCAAAGAAAAACTTGTCAACGACACTTTGGTTTATTTATATTATCCGTCTTCCTTGAGCAATCATTACTGGACAGATCATGCATTGACCTTTGCAGAAGAAACCTTACTCTTATATGAAGATTTCATTGGAGATTATCCCTATAAGAGTTACAGTGTTGTTATTACGACATTCCCATCAGGAATGGAATATCCAGGACTCGTTATGATTTCAGATCAGTATTTCTATGATTTTGACATTACGAATCTGCGTCAAACCATAGTACATGAATCTGTACATCAATGGTTTTACAGTTTAATAGGCGATGATGAAATTGATGAAGGTTGGATTGATGAAGGATTAACAACTTATTTTACCATGTATTTTGATCAGGCAGTTTATAAGAAGGCCTATTATGATCGAACACTTAAGTATTATCGAGACCGTAGAAATAAATATGGTATAGAGAATATTACCGTATTAAAATCTGCAAAAGATTATGCAGATTGGTCAGAATATGGTGTAGCTGCATATGTCACACCAGCATTGATGTATGATGAAATCTATAAGACTTATGGTGATGAGAAGTTAAAGACCTTTGTTCAAAGTTTATATAGCAACTATGTATATGGGATTTTAAGATATGAAGATTTGATTGAAACTTTGAAAACTGTCTATGGTGAGGAAGTCATGGAGATTGTAGATAGATACTTGAAATAACTTGACATAAGTTCAAAAAGCCAATACACTACTGATAATATATTGGATAGAATTAGAGGGCGTTATGGGAAATATAGAAAGTTTAAGACGTACAATCGATGAAATTGATGAAAAATTAGTGGCATTATTTGAAGAACGTATGGCAGTAGTTGAAAAAGTCGCTGCCTTCAAAATGAAAAGTGGTACGCCGTTAAAAGACGAAGAAAGAGAAGTTGCTTTAATTGAAAAAAATGTTAAGCACTTGAAGAATAAAAAGTATAGTCGATTTATTAAAGCTTTTTTTAAAGATATGATGGAGTATTCAAGAAGTTATCAACGAGAATTAATTCAAAGTGAACAAAAGAGTACTGAAAAAGACTATTCTGAATCTGTTGTGGGATTTCAAGGCATAGAGGGTTCATTTAGTTCGATTGCTTTGACGCATTATTTTAAAAGTGTAAAGGAAAAAAAGGCCTTTAAGCGATTTGAGAATGTTTTTGATGCATTATTGCATCAGGAAATTGATTATGGAATTTTACCAATAGAAAACAGTTCAACTGGTGCAATTAATGAAGTGTATGATTTGATGAAACAATATGAAGTTCAAATTGTGGGAGATTATTATTTACCTATTAAACATCATCTCATTGCTTTAAAAGGTGCTACACTAGAAGATATTACTCAAGTTTTTTCACATGAACAGGGCTTTAAACAATCCAGAAGATTCTTATCAGATAAAAAATGGCAATTAACAACTTACTTTAACACGGCTCAAAGTGTTAAACATGTGATGGAACTTTCAGATATACATAATGCTGCAATTGGGTCAGTTGAGGCTGCAAATGCTTATAATATGACGATTCTCAAATCAGATATTCAAGATCAGGATTTTAATTCGACTCGATTTGTTATTGTTGCCATGAAAAAGGAAGCACAAAAATCAGCAAATAAAATTAGTTTAATACTAAGATTGTCCCATGAACCAAAAGCTTTGTATAAAGTTTTAGATGTTATTGCAAAGCATAATGTAAATATGCATAAGTTGGAATCTCGACCAATTGTTGATAAACCATGGGCATATCTCTTTTATATTGATATTGATGGGGATGTGAATGAACCAACCATGAAAAAAGTGTTGGAGGATATTAAAAAAGTAAGTCATGATATGATTATATTAGGTAATTATTATAGTAGAAATGGAGTAGAACAATGAAAATAGCATTAATTGCTCATGATAATAAAAAAGAAAAGATGATTCAGTTTGTTAAGAATCATAAAGATGTTTTAGCAGAGTGCCAATTGTGTGCAACAGGGACAACAGGGCTTCGCATCATGGAAGAAACGGGTTTAGATGTGGAAAGATTTCTATCAGGACCAATTGGTGGCGATCAACAAATCGGTGCACAAGTTGCTCAAGATATGATCGATTTGGTAATCTTTCTAAGAGATCCTTTGACAGCACAACCCCATGAACCAGATGTTCTAGCACTTCTTAGAGTCTGTGATGTTCACCAAGTACCATTGGCGACAAACGTTACTTCTGCGGAAATTCTACTTTATGGAACCCTTCATAAAGAAGAATGGAAGACCATCCGTGATGCTTATTAAACAGAGATTTCTCTGTTTTTTTTGTGATGAATTATTATTTGTTCTAAAGGTTTTATTGTAAAAAGCATAACAAAAACTAATCATAAAAAATTTATATTATCAAGAATAAAAATCTAAGAAAAAAAGAATTGTAGAAATTATATAATTTAAATCCATCAACTCGCACTAAAACTTGGCTATATTCATAAATTATTTATAATTTGTTACCAAAAAAAAATAAAATAATCCCAAGAATATGTGTATAAGTCTGTGTATAGTGTGGATAACAAAACGTTTGTTCGGTCATGTTCTCCATAGTTATCCACAAAATGTGTGTATAAATTTCAAATTTCTGTGTACAACCTATGAATAATTTGTATATTATGTGAGTTATTCCTTATAAATATGGATGAGGTGGGGATAACTTATTATATCCTATGTGTTGTTGTTTGGAAATTATTGTGATATAATGCATGTGTCAATTAAATAAACAAATAAGGTGCTTTCTTTTAGAAAGATAATAGGGAATGAGGACAAGCCTCAGCAGCCCCCGCTACTGTAAATAGTGATGAAATCAAATAAGCCACTGGAAGTTATTCTGGGAAGGTATGAGAGTAAGATGAACTATGAGCCAGGAAACCTGCCTTATTGGAAAAATCAGCTTCGGGAGGAAGTCAAGGTTGGTATGCTAAATACTTCAAGCTGATTCTTTTTTGAATCAGCTTTTTTAGTTCCCATTTGATTCAACCGAATAACTAATGGAGGTAAGAGAAAGTGAAAAAAATTATCCAAATGTTATTGGTATTAGTGCTAGTATTCTCATTGGTAGCATGTAACAACAACACAACAAATGAAGCAAACAATGTAGTAAACAAAAATGTAACAGTTAACAACAACGAATCGGTAATGAATGAAAATGAAGATGCAAAAGCAACTGATGAAAATGGAAAAGAAAGCATGGTTGTAACAATTACTGATGGAATGGGTAGAGAGATTGTTTTAGACAATGTACCTCAAACTGTTGTATCTTTAGCACCAAGTATGACTGAAATGATCTTTGCATTAGGTCTAGGTGATCATTTAGTGGGCAGAACGGATTATTGCAATTATCCTGAAGAAGTAGCATCAATTGAATCCATTGGTTCATTAAGAACACCAAATATTGAAGGTATAATTGCTTTGAATCCTGATTTAATCTTAATGTCTACACATGCAAGTGAAGAAGCTGCTGCAATGTTTGATGAAGCAGGAATTCCATATGCAGTATTAACAGCTCAGGAAAACTTTGATGGTGTATACTCTATTCTGACCCAACTTGGTCAAATTTTTGCAGTAGAAGATGAAGCAAATGAGATCATTACATCCATGCAGTCAGATGTTCAAAGTGTAGTGGATGCTTTAAAGGATGTAGAGAAGAAATCTGTTTATTATGTTGTAGGTTTTGGCGAGGGTGGCGACTGGACAGCAACCGGTGATACTTTCATTCATGAAATGTTAGAAATGGCTGGTGGTGCTAATGTCGCTGGTGATGCTACTGGATGGTCATATAACTTAGAGACTTTAATTGAAAAAGATCCTGATTATATTATTGTTAGTGAATTAGTAGGCACGAAAGAATCATTTGAAACGACTGAAGGCTATAAGGATTTAAGAGCTGTTAAAGAAGGTCATTTATATACAATCAACCAAGATTTGTTATCTAGACAGGGACCTCGTTTAGCATCAGGTTTAAAAGCGATTGTAGAAATTCTACATCCTGAAGTACTTAAATAAATATTAGGCTAGGGAAACCTAGCCTTTTACGCTTTAATGTCATATTACATATTTTGCACTATATACCAAATTATACAATGGATTGGATGTTAAAATGTTAAATAATCTCTCAAAAAAAATCATAATAATAACGTTATTTGTACTGCTTTTGCTATCGATGATTGTTTCATGTACCATTGGTCCGGAAACAATTCCTTTTGGTGATACTGTAAAACTTATGTTGGCTAAATTACCAGGAATCAAATCGTTTATAGACGTGACAGATATTAAAAATACACATGTTCAAATCCTATATGTTGTTAGAATCCCAAGGATTATTGGTGCAGCGTTGATAGGTATGGCACTTGCAGGTGCAGGTGTAATTTTTCAAGGCGTTCTAAGAAATCCTTTGGCAGAACCTTATGTCCTCGGTATAAGTTCTGGTGCTGCATTTGGTGGTACCTTGATGATTGTAACAGGTGTTTCTTTCAAAATTTTAAATATGACTTCTGTATCAATTGGGGCGTTTCTAGGTGCTATCATAACGATGTATTTGGTTTATAATATTGCAAAAGTAGGTATGAAGGCATCGGTTACAACCCTCTTACTATCTGGTATTGCGGTTAGTTTTCTATTATCATCCATGGTGTCATTAATGATTGCACTCAATAGGGAGCAAGTGGAGAAAATAGTATTTTGGACTATGGGATCATTGTCTGCAATAAAAATGAATCAAATTGAAGTGATATATATTCCAATTCTACTCTCTGTTGCCGTTTTTATTTTCTTTGCAAGAGATCTTAATGTTCTACTCCTTGGAGAAGAATCAGCAACATCAATGGGAATTGATGTAAACTTACTGAGAAAGATATTATTATTTACAGCATCTGTTGCAACAGCTTTTAGTGTATCTGTAAGTGGTATTATTGGATTTGTTGGGTTAATTGTTCCCCATGCAATGCGGTTAGTTGTTGGACCAAATCACAAATATTTAATACCGGCAACGATATTGTCAGGCGGGATTTTCTTAATAATTTCTGATACAATAGCTAGGACGATCATCGCACCGTCCCAACTGCCTTTAGGTGTTGTAACAGCTATTATTGGTGCCCCATACTTTATATTCTTATTGTATCGTAGCAATCAAGTGAAGAGGTGATGAGATGCATTCTATTACTATAGAAAACTTAAATTGGTCTTATGATCAGAAGGAAATCTTAAAAGATATTTCTTTAAAAATCAAAGGTGGTTTATTTACAGGCATAATTGGTCCCAATGGTTCTGGAAAAACAACTATGGCTAAATTGCTTTCGAAACTTTTAAAGACGTCTAAGAAAACTATATTCATAAATAATGAAGATTTAAGTGAGATTAAAATCGCACAATTGGCAAAATCAATGGCCATGGTCCCTCAAACGACTAATATTACTTACGATTTAACTGCATATGAAGTTGTGTTACTTGGCAGAACGCCACATTTAAAAAGGTTTCAACAGGAATCTCATAAAGACTATGAAATTGTGAAAGCAGTTATGGAAGAAACGGATACTTGGCAATATAAAGATCGTTTGATTCATCAATTAAGTGGTGGTGAAAGACAGCGTGTGATTATTGCTAGAGCCTTGGCTCAAGAGCCTGAAGTCTTAATTTTAGATGAACCAGTGACCTATTTGGATGTGCATCATCAAATTCAAGTGATGACATTGATTAAACAACTGTCTGAAACGAGAAACATGACGATTGTTACGATCTTACATGATTTAAACTATGCATTGAAGTACTGTGATCAAGTCATGATGTTACACGATGGGAAAGTTTTTAAATATGGAGAACCTACTGAAGTGGTAACGAAAGAGAATATTTTACATGTATATGATTTAGATGTTAGTATTCTGGAACATCCTGTGACACAATTGCCATTAGTCGTATTTTAACAATTATGGAACTTTGGACATAGGCCAAAGTTCTTTTATTTGGTAGAATAAGGATAACAAGGAGGTAAAAATGAATCATTTATTTAAAAATAAAAATGTTCAGCGCTTTAAAGTTCTATGGATTTTAATTTTAGTTGCTTTGTTATTATTTCCTTTGTATTTTTTTATAAGAGATGTAGTCATTGGATTTGATGATCCAACAATGCGGATATTTTATGGTCTATACGATGCTTTAAAGGAAGAATCTCCACGAATGACACTTCGCGCCAATGCAGTTGAAACTGAAGAAGGATATGAGTTTCTGAAAAATGTTGATTTTAAATTTTCAAGTGGTATTAAGGATCAGGTATTTGGTATTCATGGATTAGCCACATCAGATGGACATGTTCTTAAAGATACTTCAATGGCTGTTGAAGACAAAAAATTGTATATAAATGATCATCATGAAGTTATTTTTCTAGATGGAAGTCCATATTTAAATATTTTAAATTATATTTTTGAAAGCCATCATTATTTTCAGTATATGGATTTAAAAGGTTTTTATTGGAAAAAGTACATGGAAAAGATTACTGAAGAAATGTCAGAAAATATAACTGAATCCAAGGATCAAATAGCAGTTCACCTGGATTTGCATGATTTACTAAATAGTGCTTCTGAAGTTTTACTACTGGCTAAAGAGGATCTGAAGTTAAAAAAGGATTTGAAAAAATCATTGACTGATATTTTAGAAGCTATGTTAGAGGATGATTATACTTTTTTGAATTTTAATCAAAGTGATTGGAAGCAAGCTTTGACATATATGGATAATCAGTGGGATGATCAATATGAAGAAAAAATAATGGATTTATATCATTTCGTGAAAGATTTAAGATACGCTTTACTTTTTCTTTCTTTTGAAGAACCTGAGTTATATTTTCAATTTGATGGTTTAAAACTCAGCGCAATAGAGATGGATTTGATGATCAATCATTATAGATGGTTTTTATCACTTAAGCTGAATGAGGGATTCTATGCGGATTCATACAAGACCATGGCTGCTAATAATTACTTAGATTTTACAAGTGAAGAGAAAAAGCTTTTTCTCAGTGGTGCTATTGATGATTTTAAAAGTAATACCATAAACGCACCAAGATTTATGGAGACTTTTAAAGCCTCGGGGTTTTATGGCGACTATCAATCAAAATATAAGATTAAAAACTTTGATGATTTTATCAATCGTTTCAAATTAAATATGTTTAAAAGATTGGAACTACAGTGAAAACACTGTAGTTCTTCTACTTGACAAAGTGTACTGTACAGGTGTACAATGAATTTGACAAGTACAAAAGTGTCCACTTTTGTACAATTATGTACAAGGAGTTTATATGAATCAAATTTATACTGTTGATGATGTGGCAAAATTATTGGATGTCTCTGTGAAGACCATAAGACGCTACATATATGCTGGAAAAATCAGTGCAAATAAAATAGGTGGTCAATGGCGGATAACACAGGAACAAGTAGAAAACTATTTGAACCAAAGTGCTTCAAAAACCTGTTGTAGTACAAATACCATTCATGAAGATGATTTTTGTATTTTCATGGATACAGATTATTTTACATCAGATGACAAACTGCAGTTGTGTACAATTGTTGACTACTATGTGGAAGATACAGAGTCAATTGTGAAAATGTCTCAAGTTCTTTCACGTGTCGTGACAGAAGATGGTCTTAATGGTGGAAAAGCTCAATATAATTATGTTTATGATGAGCCTCTGAAGCGTGCAAGATTTGTTTTATGGGGGAATCCAACTTTTATGACAAAGGCATCTATGTTGTTACAAGCTTTTGAAGGAGATGAAGTGAATGCATAAAACATATATTGTTGAAGGCATGACTTGTGCGGCCTGTTCAAGTGCTGTTGAAAGAGTATTCAATCGCTCTGAACATGTCATAAAGGCAAGTGTAAATTTAACAACAAAAAAATTAGATTTGGAATATGATGATTCTAAGTTGTCACAAGAAAGCATATTGGAAATGATTGAAAAAATTGGTTATTCTGGATCTGAATATTTGGAAACAAAAGAAATTGTTATGCCCATAGATGGTATGACTTGAGCAGCTTGTGCCTCGACAGTTAGTCGAGTGGTTAACCGTTTGGAAGGTGTACTTTCAGTAGATGTAAACATTGCAACCAATAAGGCAAATATTGTTTATCAACCGAGTAAAGTGAGAATTTCAGAAATTAAGCAAGCTATAGTTAAAGCAGGTTACACACCATTAAATTTGGAAAAACAAAATCGTATTTCGAAATCTGAAGATGAACAAAAAAAAATGTGGAGAGATTTATATTTGGCCATTGCCTTTACAGTTCCGTTACTATTTATTGCAATGGGTCCTATGATTAATCTGCCAACTATTCCATGGTTTGATCCGATGGTCCATCCAAAGGTATTCTCAGTGGTTCAAGTCTTTTTAACAGTTCCAGTTCTTTATATTGGGAGACAGTTTTACACTAAGGGATTTAAGGCATTGGTAAAACGAGTTCCTAATATGGATTCATTAATTGCAGTTGGTACATCTGCAGCGATTCTTTATTCCTTTTTTGGTCTCTTTATGATTTTTGGTGGTGATCAACATTATGCACATCAATTGTATTTTGAGACTGCTGCAACCATTATTACCTTAATCAAATTAGGTAAAACATTAGAGCTGCGTTCAAAGGGCAGAACAACTGCTGCAATAGAAAAATTAATAGATCTGCAGCCCAAGACGGCTTTGGTACTTCATGGAGCGTCTGAGATAGAATTACCCGTAGAAGAAGTTTCCGTGGGTGATTTGGTACTGATTAAGCCAGGTACCAGTATTCCCGTTGATGGCGTTGTAATCAATGGTCAAAGTAGTGTGGACGAAAGTATGTTAACAGGTGAAAGTCTACCTGTTGAAAAAAACATTGGCTCAAAGGTCGTAGCAGCTTCTATGAATAAAAATGGTAGTATGAAGGTTGAAGTGACTGCAACAAATGAGCAAACGGTACTTTCTAAGATTATACATTTAGTAGAGGATGCTCAAGGGAAGAAAGCACCGATTGCACGCCTTGCTGATATCATATCAGGGTATTTTGTACCCACTGTCATTGCCCTTGCTTTAGTTGCTTTTGTTGCTTGGATGTTTATACAAGATGACTTTACATTTGCATTAAAGATTTTTATCTCAATATTGGTTATTGCTTGTCCTTGTGCATTAGGTTTGGCAACCCCAACTGCAATTATGGTGGGCACCGGTCGAAGTGCAGAATATGGTGTTTTAATTAAATCAGGTGAGGCTCTTGAGCAAGCACATCAAGTGAAAACAGTTGTATTAGATAAAACCGGTACAATCACAGAAGGAAAAATGAAAGTCACAGCAATCATCCCATATGGTGTTAGCGAGGAAGAACTTTTGCATTATGCAGCTTGTGGTGAATATGGTTCAGAACATCCTTTGGCAGTTGCAATATTAGAAAAATCAAAAGAAAGGCATATCGATATCTATGAACCTGCTTCTTTTAAAGCTTTACCGGGATTAGGACTTGAAGCAGAAATTGATGGGTCAAAAATTATTATTGGAAACTTAAAGTTAATCGATTCTTTAAATTTAAATGTACCAACAGATTGGGAGAACTTTGCAGATGAAGGTAAAACACCGGTCTTTGTTGTTAAGAATAATATTCTGATTGGCTTTATTGCCATTGGTGATACCATTAAATCAACATCCTATGAAGCTATTAAGACCCTAAAAGGAATGGGAATAGAGGTAGTCATGATCACTGGAGATCATGAAAAAACCGCAAAGGCAATAGGCAGAGAAGTGGGAATAAATCATATACTTTCTGAAGTCATGCCTGAAGACAAATCTAATGAAGTAAAACGTCTACAGGAGGATTCCATTGTAGCTATGGTAGGCGATGGTATTAATGATGCACCTGCCTTGGTTCAGGCACATGTTGGTATTGCCATAGGTTCAGGAACCGATGTAGCCATAGAGGCTGCAGATATCGTCTTAATTAAAAACAACTTAATGGATGTGGTTACTGCGATCAAGTTAAGTAGAATGACCATTAGAAATATAAAGCAAAACCTATTTTGGGCGTTTTTTTACAATGTTATAGGTATTCCAGTTGCAGCTGGTATTTTAACATTATTTGATGGACCGTTGTTAAATCCCATGTATGCTGCAGCAGCAATGTCCTTGAGTTCCGTTTCGGTAGTATCCAATGCATTAAGATTAAAAAGAATGAAAATTTAGGAGGATCATATGAAAAAGCAAATTATTATTGAAGGCATGTCTTGTGGACATTGTACTGGTAGAGTCGAAAAAGCATTAAACAGTTTAGAAAATGTAAAAGTAATAGAAATGAGTTTGGAAAAGAAATCTGCTTTCATTGAAGTCGAGCATGTTTCTGATGAATTGCTAATAGAAGCTGTTGAAGATGCAGGATATGATGTAGTTTCAATAGAATAACAAAAAAAGGGTTGCTTAAAAGCAGCCCTTTTTTATAAAAAATGTTTAGGTAATTCAATTTTTACTTGATAGAATTTATTATTGAAGACATCAATGTAAATTTTACCTTTGTATCGATCAACAAGTTTGTGGATGATGCCTAATCCCAAACCATGATTACGATAATCCTGTTTCGTAGTGAAACCATCTTTTACAAAAGAACTGACATCGCTTGAAGGTGTAAAAGCATTGGTGATAACAAAGATGTAATCCAATTGATCTTCATCAATATTAATACTAATCATTCGATCTTTTGGATTCATGATAGCTCTATTGGCATCAATGGCATTATCCAAAAGATTAGATAGGATTGAAACAACATCAATAATCGCACTATGATGAATAGACATTTGACTGTTGCATCTAAAATCCAAAGGAATATTAGATTGTTTAGCGAGATCAATTTTGTTGTAAAAAAGGATATCTAGTTCATCCACACCAGAATGGATATTCATGAGTTTATTAGATGTTTTCTTAATATACTGCTGTGTGTAATCTTCCAGATCGTCATACTTCTTATCTTTGACCATTTCATAAATGATAATCAGATGATTCTTCATGTCATGGCGATGCTGTCGATATAATTTTAGATCACTTTCTAAATATTGATATTTTAATAATTCCATTTCTGATTTTTCATATCTTCGATTTAAAATGAAAATTCTTTTTAATAAATACAAAGCAAATATGTTGGTAATAAAGAAGATAACAATTAACAAAGGAATCATTAATAATCTTCTTACATGAACATCATTTGACGTATTAAACATTAAAGCATACGTCATCATAATTGCTGAGCTCACAATAATAAAATAAATTAAAAAATATCGATATAGATAGGTATTTTTCTTTTTCATAGGCTCCTACTCAATTATCATTAAGTCTTTTCCGTAAATGATTTCACCATTGAAATATGATGAAACTTCATTTAAAATTCTGCTTTTATAAATATAATCATTCTTAGCCATATCCTCATCTAGAATATGTTCTTGCATAAACAATTGATGATAAAGTACCAGTTTTTTTGGTAGAACTTCAGAAGCTATTTTACTGAGTTCAATTCCAGATGTATGAACAGATTGGTGATACTTTTGCCAGATCTCTGATCTCGTTTTTAGTCCTTCGTGATAATAAACTTCATGTATTAATATATCACAATTTTTAGCCTTGGAGATTAATGTTTTACAAGGAGCAGTATCACCAGAAATCACAATGGTTTTATCGGGGGTTGTAATTTTATAGCCATAAGCTTCAAAATTACCATGATTGACTAAGAAAGCTTCAACGGTAACGACGTTATCATATATGATTCCGGGTTGAATTTCGTTGACTAAAAAAGTACATCCCGTTTCATTTGCTTTTTCCAATCCGTGGATTCTTTCATGAAAGTCTATTTGATATGCTTTTTTTATGTGGTCCACCATATTAGCCAAACCTTTAGGACCATAAAAATTAAGCGCTTCATTTCTTCCTAAAATCCAAGGTGTAATCATTAAGTCTGCTAATCCAAGGGTATGGTCTGAATGGAGATGTGTTATAAAGCAATGCTTCAGATCCTTCATAGAAAAATGATTAGATTTTGCAATTTCATTGATTCTTCTTACTAAACCTGCGCCAGCGTCGAATAAGAGTACTTGATGTTCATACTGAATGAGGACACATGGTCCCATACGATAAGGATCTGGATTAGGCGTTCCTGTTCCAATTAGAATTACTTTAGTCATAACACTTCCTGTTTACATTATTATACATTTTCATGTTATAATTGTATCAGAAATCATTGTGTTTTGTCACTTTCATGACAGGATTTTTCCTTTTGGTACATTTTTTTTTATAAATCAAAAAAAACAATTATAATAGAGTTAGAAGTTGAACTTAGAAGGAGGTTGATGAAATGGTTACTGAATTATTAGGACTAACCATACCAATTGCATTAATTTGGATGGCTGTTGCAATTCTATTTGCAATTGCTGAAGGATTCACCTTGGGTCTTACATTT
Source organism: Clostridia bacterium (assembly GCA_016937975.1). Classification (GTDB taxonomy): domain Bacteria; phylum Bacillota; class Clostridia; order Peptostreptococcales; family Acidaminobacteraceae; genus JABXKX01. The sequence goes on along the minus strand of JAFGVN010000051.1, from coordinate 30,058 downwards.
ATTTGGTTTTCTGGTGGTGCATTACTAGCCATGATTGCAAGTTTTATTAAACTACCAATTTTTGTTCAAGTGTTAGCATTTATTGCTGGATCTGCCTTGATGTTAATATATACAAGACCTGTAGCAATTAAGGTTTTTAAAATTGGTGCTACAAAGACTAACGTAGACAGTCTTATTGGTAAGGAAGGTATTGTCATTAAAGAATTACAACCTTTTACAATGGGTCAAGTAAATGTTAAAGGTCAGATTTGGTCTGCTAAACCTGAATTGGATATAACTATTCCAGAAGGAACAAGAGTTGAAGTGGTGAGCATTGACGGTGTAAAACTTATTGTAAAAACATTGTCATAGAAAGGGAGGAAAGAAATGGGTTATATTATTATTGGAGTTATAGCTGTATTTATTATTGTTTTAATCGCAGCGAACGTAAGAGTTGTACCACAAGCAAATGCCTATGTTATTGAGAGACTTGGTGCTTATACAGCTACATGGAGTACAGGATTGCACATTAAAATACCTTTGATTGATAGAGTGGCTCAAAAGGTAATTTTGAAAGAAAGAGTAGTGGATTTCCCTCCACAACCTGTTATTACAAAAGATAACGTAACAATGAAAATTGATACTGTTGTATATTATCAAATTACAGATCCTAAGTTATATGCTTATGGTGTATCTAGACCAATCGTTGCTATTGAAAACTTAACAGCAACAACTTTGAGAAATATTATTGGTACTTTAGATTTAGATGAGACATTAACTTCGAGAGATATTATCAACACTCAAATGAGAGCTATTTTAGATGAAGCAACAGATCCATGGGGTATTAAAGTAAACCGTGTAGAAGTTAAAAATATTTTACCACCTAAAGATATTCAAGAAGCAATGGAAAAACAAATGAGAGCTGAGCGTGAGAGAAGACGTGCAATCCTTGAAGCAGAAGGTTCTAAGAAAGCTCAAATTCTTGAAGCTGAAGGTAGAAAAGAAGCAGCGATTCTTGATGCAGAAGCAAAGAAACGTGCAAGAATCTTAGATGCAGAAGCAAAAAAAGAATCTGAAATCAGAGAAGCTGAAGGTCATGCAGAAGCGATTAGAACTGTACAACTAGCAACTGCTGAAGGTATTGAGTTCATTAAAAAAGCAGCTCCTACACAAGCTGTTATCGCACTTAAGAGTTTTGAAGCCTTAGCACAAGTGGCTAATGGTCAAGCAACTAAATTGATTATTCCATCTGAAATTCAAAATGTTGCAGGTTTAGTAGCATCGATTACAGAAGTTTCTAAAACAACAAAAGAAAGCTAATTGAAAAAACCTCCAAAATCTTGGAGGTTTTTCTTATCTTTCATATACAACTTCCCCGTTAACGATAGTTATTTCAACTCGTCCATCCAATGGATTTTCCATTACATTTCCAGAGACAACGACTAAATCCGCTTCGTAACTCTTTAAAATCATACCTTTGTTTGGATTATTTGATGCATATGCACCTTCTACAGTATAGTGATAAAATCCTTCGTAAATACTAATAGCTTCATGTGGCAAATATTTTTCCTTTGGTCTGTTTTTTAGATCTTGTCTTGTAACAGCACAGTGTATACCTTTTAATGGATTTGGTGTTTCTACAGGTGCATCAGAACCAAATGACATATGAATACCTAGTTTGGACATTGTTTTCCAAGCATAAGATGATTCAGCTAATTTCTCACCGACACGATCATGGACAATGTGGATATCATAATCTAAAAAAATGGGTTGAACATAAGTCATGATATTAAGAGCTTTTAGTTTTTCAATTTGCTCGGGTCTAGTAATTTGACAATGAACAATACCATGTTTTAAATTAGGATTTGGATAAGACTGCTGAGCCTTTTCAATGGCATTTAGAGCCATATCCAACATGGCATCACCAATACAATGTATGGCACTGGCAATGTTGTGTTTTTGAGCAAATGTAATATATGTGGTTAATTCTTCTTCAGTATACATGGAAATCCCTTTAGTATTGGCATCCGCATAAGACTGACTTAAATATGCAGTTCTTCCACCAAGGGACCCATCTCCAAGAATTTTTAAAGGACCGTATTTGAAATTACCAATGGAGTAGTCTTGTTTATAACCCCATTGAATGAACTTTTCCAAGTTATCTTTTGTTCTAAAAAGTGATTGTTCGTATACTTTTATTTTAAGAAGATTTTTTTCCGCTAAATCCTTAAAGGCATCAAAAACCATTTCATTCATATTTTCTGGGAATACACATAAATCATCACTTTGCACAGAGGTAATACCCATAGAAAAGAGCGTATGCATGCCTTTTATGATCCAGGCCTGAATGTCTTCAAGGGTTGGTTCTGGGATTTCCCTTAATATAAGTTCTAAGGCGTTTTCCTTGAAGATGCCATCATAATACTCTCCTCCGTCTATGGAAGTAAACTCTTTTTTGAGATTAAAAGTATTTAAGACTTTGCTGTTGACGGTTGCGACATGGCCACAAGTTCTTCTTAGAAAAATAAAATGTTCTGTAGAAATTTGATCAAGTGCTTCATATGTTGGCATTTCACGATTAGTGAAATAATCCTGATTCCAACCTCGACCCAGTACCCAACTGTTTTTAGGAATATTATTTTCTTCGATAAAGGCTTTAGATAAATCGATAACATCGCTAATGGATTTTGCAGAAGATAAGTCTATTTGCATTAAGGCAGCACCATAGCCCATTAAATGCATGTGACTGTCATTGAATCCAGGGAAAACATGTTGCTTTTTCAAATCAATGAGTTGAGTATTTTCAGTTTTTAATTGCAAGATAGCATCATCGTTGCCTACAGAAAAAATTTTTTTATCCTTTATAGCAACTGCTGATACCACATTTGATTCAGATAACATAGTATGAATTAAACCGTTAAATAATATGAGATCCATCACATACCTCCAAATATGTTATAATAAGATAATTCAAGTATTCCAAATTATACATAGAATTGCAAGGGGTTAAAAATGAATTTAAGATTAATTTCGACATTAAAATGGATTAGATTAATTATCTCTGTTTTTATGGCTATAACACTGCCCATTTATTATTGGATAGATCCTTCAATAACTTTACCAGCTCAAGAACAAATCCTAATTATTTTATTTGGATTATTTGTTTTCTTTTTAGGTTTACAATATCACTTTGAAAAAAAATCAAAAATGTTAAGTTATTTTTTTATGTTGTTTGGCGTGATGATGATGATCGTTTCATTAATTACATTAAGTGTATTATGAAGACAAAAACGAAAAAGCACCGCCCGATGCGGTGTTTTTCTAATGAGATTTTTAGGAGTAAAAGAGAAATTCAAAATGAATTTTTAAAAACTATACTTATTCATTACCCAAGTATTTTCATTAAAAACAAAGTTTATCTTTTTTTTGAAAAAAATTTACAAAGAATTGGTCATATGCGTATATAATAAAGTTAATTGAGGTGAGTTATGGAAATAAGTGAGAAACAATTTAAAAATAGTAAAGCCTATTATAAAGAGCAAAAGATGTTAGAACAGTTGAATCAACTTTACAATCAAGTACCTGGAGGAAGTTGTACTGGCTGTGCAAAATGTTGTACTGAAGCAGTTCAAGCTTTTTATGTGGAATTTTTAAATATCCACAATTTTTTGCAAAGGGAAAATTTACTGGAAGCATATGAAAAAAAGGTTGAGACACACTATTTTTCAGAATTATATAAAAGGCAGGATTGTCCATTTTTAAAAGAGGACAAAAGTTGTGCTATTTATCCTGTGAGACCATTAGTTTGCCGAATGTTTGGTCATAGCAGCTATGAAGAACATGAGCATAGCTATCAGGGTATTAGAGAAATGAATGAGGAAGTAGATCAATATTTTTTTGATACTTATCATGTTCACATTCCAGAGGATGTAAAACACCACAAAATTGAATATTGTAGAGACTTTATTCCTGAGAAAGTATTAAAAACAGAGAAAAGACATGACTTAATTGATCGATTGTTTCAAATGGACACTCATTTTCTAATGGAAGAATATATCCCAGAAGATGCAATTAATTTGTCCATAACCAACTGGTTTGTATATTTACAATATTCAGAGGCAGAAGCATCGAAAAAAAGAGTAGATGAGTTCCTTAAAAACGTTGAAAAATAGAGAAAAGCTTTGGTAAATTCGTATATTGACAAAAAAGAATTAAAATTGTATAATTATTGAATTTTCAGACAATTAATGGTATAATTACTTCAGATATATTAAAGGGGTGATTATATTGGCAACGAGGGCAACTATAGGTAGTATTAGAAGGCGTGTGGAAGAAAATATTGGTAGAGAAATCATACTAAGAACACATAGTGGGCGCAAGAAATATTACACAAAATCAGGGATAGTGGTCGCTACTTATCCAAGTATTTTTGTAGTTAATATTGATTGTGGTACAAACTCTGAGAGACATGTATCCTATACATATTCTGATTTGTTAACTTCTACTGTTGAAATTACAATAGAAGATACTAATCAAGGGTTACTCGCTTAATTGACTTTCATTCGAAAGTCTTTTTCATTTAGGGTTTAAAGAGGTGATAATGAAACAAGTTCCAGAATGGATGTATCAATATCCTATTGCCCATAGAGGTTATTTTGATGCTGATGCACCAGAGAATTCATTAAAAGCTTTCCAACAAGCCATAGATTGCAATTTCGCCATTGAGCTAGATGTTCAAATGTTGAAGGATGGTACTTTAATTGTATTTCATGATAAGGTTTTAAATCGAATGACAAAGCAAGACGGATTTGTCAAAGAGCAAAATTATTCTGATATAAAGGATTTAACTTTAATGGAAACTTCTGAAAAAATTCCTACATTTGAAGAAGTTTTAAATTTAATTAAGGGTCAAGTTCCCTTAATGGTTGAATTTAAGAATGAAAGTCATCAGACCTTCGTTGAAAAAAAGAGCTATGAGCTACTAAAGAATTACAAAGGGGATTACATCATTCAATCATTCAATCCAATGTCTCTTTTATGGTTTAAAAGGAATGCGAGTCATATTGTTAGAGGGCAGCTTTCGTGTCGGCATGAAAAGCAGCAAATGAACATATTATTGAAATTTATTATGAGAAATGTTTTAACGAATTGGATGACACAACCCCATTTTGTTATTTATGATATTCATGCATTAGACAGTCCGATTATTAAATGGCTCAAGTGGTTAAAAAAACCTTTGTTCTCCTATACTGCAAAGACTAAAGAGGAGTTTTTATTTGCAAGAAATCAAGGTATTCCTGCAGTTTTTGAGCAATTTGATCCAAGAAATTCATAATTATGCTTTTTCATCAATATTTATTGACAGATGATTTGATTCTCGTTATACTAAATACAATTTATAAATCTTATCCAGAGTGATGGAGGGACTGGCCCTATGAAATCCAGCAACCAGCATTAAATGTATGGTGCTAAATCCAGCGGTATTAACCGGTAGATGAGAAAGAAAACTTACTGAACTCTTCTATCGAAGAGTTTTATTTTTTTCGAGTTAATATTTATGCTAAAAATTATGAGATAAGAGAACAAGATCAAGATGAAGAGGGAAGTATGAATTTAAAAGAAAAAATTATTCAAAAGAAGTCAGGTATTTTATTGTATGGTTTAACACCTCCAAAGAAGAAAACAGAAATTGAAAAGGTAATCCGTGTTTCACAAAATCAGCTGAATGCTGTTAGAAGCATAGGTGTTGACGGATTAATCCTTTATGATATCCATGATGAAAAAGATAGAATAGAGGAAGAAAGACCTTTTCCTTATTTAGAAACCATTGATCCAAAGATTTATTCAGAGACATTTCTACGTGATTTGGAAGTGCCTAGAATTGTTTATCGTTGTGTTGGGAAATATACCCTTGAGGAAATGATTACTTGGATAGATGGGTCAAAGAGAAAAGATGACTTTACCGTATTTGTCGGTGCAGCTTCAAAAACTCAAGAGATTCAAATGCGTTTATCAGATGCTTATGATTTGTATCAAAAGCATAATAATAATTTGACCTTAGGTGGCGTATGTATTCCAGAAAGACATGTTCATAAGGAAAATGAACATTTAAGAGTCATAGATAAGATGAATAAGGGTTGTTCATTCTTTGTTTCTCAGGCGGTTTACAATACAGAAACAGCACTTAATTTTCTATCGGATTATTATTACTACTGTCAATCCAATGCAATTGAAATGGTACCGATTATCTTTTCGATTTCACCATGTGGCTCTAAAAAGACTATTGATTTTATGAAATGGTTAGGCATTAATGTCTCCAAATGGTTGGAAAATGAAATACTTAATGATGAAAATCCTGTTGAAAAATCCGTAGAAGTTTTAACAGAATCCTTTAAAATCATTTGGGAATTTGCTCAAAAGAAAAAAATACCAGTTGGTTGTAATGTTGAGAGTATTTCTATTAGTAAAAAGGAAATTGATGCATCTGTAGAAATGGCAAAATCCATTAAGAAAATCATGATGGCGTAAGCTGGACACCTTGTGGTATAATAGGTCGCGAGGTGGAAAATGAACATATCACAAAAGAGAAAAGCTGACCTGTTATTATTCATAACGGCGTCAGGATGGGCCATGAGCACCATTATTATTAAACTATATACTGAAACATTACCTGTATTTCATCTGATGTTTGGTAGATATGCCATTGCATTAATTGTATTGACTTTCATGCAGAGAAACAAGAAACAAAAAATCAGTAAAAGTGATTGGAAATATGGTGGTATTCTTGGGATCTTAACCTTTTTAGCATTTACACTTGCGATAGCGTCATTATATTTTACATCAGCTTCAAAGTCTGGTTTTTTTGTTGCAATGAGTGTCCTGTTTGTACCTATTGTTACAACGATACTTCATCGACACTTACCCAATAAATGGATTACCTTTGGTGTTTTGTTATCTTTAGTTGGATTATATTTAATTTCAGGTATGAATGGTGGCGGTTTTAACAGAGGAGATGCATTGGCACTTTTGTGCGCCTTTAGTTATACCGTTTATATTTTAATTTTGGATCGATCTGCAAAGCAAATAGATGAATCACAATTGGCATGGATGCAAATGCTTGTTGTTACCATTATTTCGGCTGTTTTTATGATCATCTTTGAAGGTATAAACCTCGAGGGTCTAAAAGCAGCATTTTTGCCAATTCTTGTTATTGGTGTTTTGGGGACAGCACTTACCAATTATGCACAAATAAAAGCACAACAGCATGCGACACCAGAAAGTGTAGGTTTGATTCTTCTTGGAGAGCCATTATTTACACTTATAATGGCGGCAATTATTTTACACGAGAAAATATTATTTAAGGGTGTTATTGGAGCAGTATTATTATTGCTTGCTTTAGTAATAACCATTTTGAAAGATGAGTAAATACACTTTTATAAGTGTATTTTTTTGTATAAAAAAATACTCAAGAAAAGGGTTGCGGACCAATTCTTGAATATTCTTTTGATTATTCAATTTTCTATTCAGTTTTCTATTCAGTTGTTATTCAGTTTTCCGAAGGATTTTGTTGGTAGTGCAACATCATCTATTCTTACTCTTATGATACTCGATTTTTGTCGAATTTTCAAGATTCAGGTATATTTAGCCCAAAAAAAAACATATTTAGCCATTAGAAGGAAGTTTTTATAATAAGTGTTACTTAAGTAACACTATTTTTTTTAATCATCCATTATTATGAACATAAGAAAGGATGATTATATGAGTACAATAATATTAATTTTGATGGCTGTTGGTGCGGCGTTGGTTTCTTTGAAGAAAGATTCTTTAAAAACAAAAAAAGCTTTTGGTGGTGCAAAAAAAATGATGGGCAGTATGTTATCGGATATAGTAGGTGTTTTGTTGCTTATTGGATTGGTTTTAACCCTAATTTCCCCTGAGATTATAGAAAAAACAATTGGAGGAGAGTCAGGCATATTTGCGGTTATTATTTCAGCCTTAATAGGAACAATTACTTTAATTCCAGCCTTTGTTGCATTTCCTTTAATCGGTTCACTGAGAGACAGTGGTGCAGGAATTATGACACTTACAGCTTTTTTAACGACTTTAACCATGGTTGGATTTGTAACATTTCCTTTGGAAGCAAAGACTTTTGGTAAGAAGTTTGCCATTGTTAGAAATAGTCTTAGCTTTGGATTTGCTATAGGTATTGCAGTTATAGTAGGGCAGGTGATGAGATGAAATGGCTATCAAAAAATAAAATTTTAAGTTTAGCTTTATTAGGTTATATGATTTTAGGATTATATAACTTTGAGATGCTAGGTCTGGCTTTGAAAACAAGCAAATATTATTTTATTGAAATGCTCCAAATTCTTCCAGCAGTGTTTATTCTGACCTCACTTCTTCAAGTTTGGGTACCTACTACTACTATTATGAAGTATTTTGGAGATGGATCAGGCGTGAAAGGATACCTAATTTCCTTTTTAATAGGTTCGTTATCTGCGGGTCCGATATACGCTGCATTTCCAGTATGCAAAACCTTACTAAAAAAGGGTGCATCCATTAGAAATGTTGTCATTATTTTAAGTGCTTGGGCAGTCGTTAAGGTTCCTATGTTAATCAATGAGATTAAGTTTATGGGCGTGAGCTATATGGTCATACGATGGATTTTAACTGTAGCAGCATTTTTGGTCATGGCAATTCTAATGGAGAAAATACTAAAAATGGTGGAATTACCACAAGATCAAGGTTTAAAAATTGATTATAAGAGATGTATTATGTGCAAGGCTTGTGTTCGAAAATATCCAGATGTTTTTGGTGTCTTAAAAGATAAAATTGTAATACATGAAGAGGATAACTTCAATGAACAGTTAATGAGTATTTGTCCTGTTGGTGCAATTACGACATGACCTTTTTTGAGGATAAATAAGAAAACCGTTGAAATTAATTGGTTTTTAATTGATTTATGGTATAATATACCCAATTAGTAGAATTGGGAGGAATTATGCCAAGACCGAAGAAGTGGAGAAAAATTGAATTTTTACCGGAACACACTGTATTTAAACCTGCAGGTATTCCCAAAAAAGATTTAGATACAATACAATTGCAAGTTGAAGAATTGGAAGCCATGCGTTTAAAGGATATTATTGGTTTGAACCAGGCTGAATGTGCTGAAAAAATGTCGGTATCAAGACAAACCTTCCAGCTGATTATTGATAGTGCAAGAAAAAAAGTCGCTTTGGCTTTGACAGAAGGTAAGGGCATCATTATTGGTGGTGGCAATTATACCGTTAAATTGTGTCAGTATGAATGTTTGGATTGTAAAGAAAAGTTTACTCTGAATTATGAAGGCGATCGGATTTGTCCAAGTTGTAGTTCGTCTAATGTTCGCTGTGTAAAAGATGATGAGTTTTGTAAAAAGAATTGTTGCCAAGTTGGTGAAAAGAAACAGTAGGATTTTCCTGCTGTTTTTGTTTTTTTGAAACTTCTACGAGAAGGGGAATCTTGTTTTAGAACTACCATTATTTGGGTATGTTTATGACGAGGAGAATATATTTATGATTAAACGTTTTGTATTGATGGTAAGCTTATTGGTATTTTGGTTTATCTTATATGGCGAATGGTCTTTAAAACTGTTAATTTATGGGTTGTTGATCAGTTTAAGTATCTTATTTTTAACAGAGAAAGTCGTATTTAAACAAACACATTTATTTACAGATATAAAAATAGTGTTAAGATTTATTTGGTTTTTTGGTGTTGTAGTGCATGGAATCATCAAAGCATCTTTTTTGCATCTTCTAAAAATTATAAAGAACAAAAGTTATTATGATGTTTTAGTTTATAAATTGTCTCAAAAGGATGATTTGATTAATACATTAATTGCCAATGCAATTACTTTAACACCAGGAACCGTAACAATTTCTTTAGAGGAAGATTTAATTACTGTGGCTTGTATGATAGAAGAAAAAAAGGATTTGGAAAGCATAAGGAAAGAAATTAGCCAGTATGAAATGCCATTTACAAGGAGTTTGAATGCTTAATTTTGCAATGTATATTATAGGATGCTGTTTATTCGTTATGATGCTAAAACTCGTGAAAAGTCAAAACTTGTGGGAAAGATTACTGTCGCTTAATTTGGTGGCGGCACTGATTATCATGCTTGTCATCATTTATGCAGTTGAGACCAATAGAATTTTAGCGATGGATATTGCGATTACATATTCCATTGTTGGATTTCTGTCATTGATTTTAATGATCAGGTTTATTTTAGGAGGAAAGTATGGTCGCTAATATACTTATTGCTTTAGCTTTATTTTTTATTGTAGCAGGTCTCATCGGTATTTTGAGATTCAAATCTTTAATGTTGAAATTACTGACAAGCAGTTTAATAGACACAATGGCGATGATGCTATTGATTTTTGGACTCATCTTAAAGACTGGTTTTAATGGCATTGGCATAAGATTGATTGTAATTTGGTTGTTTTTACTATTAACTACACCAGTGATCAACCACATGTTAACTCAGGCTGCTCATTTTAGTGAGGGAGAAAAACATGATTAAAACATTTTTTTTAGTATTACTTTTATTCATTACATTAAGCATTGTTCTTCAAAAAAACAATAAGATTCTCGTCGTTTTGTATTCAGGCTTTTCTTTGATTGCAGCGAGTCTATACTTTTTCAATCATGCACCAGATGTTGCATTGGCGGAGATTGCAGTAGGTAGTGCTTTTATGCCACTTATTTTTTTAATAGCGATATCTAAGCAAACAACCTTTACGGTGATGCAACAGGGGCACTTTCATATGGAAGTAAAGGACTTTCTATATGATTTTTGTCAAATTGAGAATTTGAAATTGAAAATTGTTCAAAGTGAGGATGTTTTTAATGACGAAGCAAAAGGGATTTATGGTGTCTTTAGAAGACAGGACATTGATGTAATTTTAAATTATCATCCCAAAATGCAACATTATATTTTAACCTGTAAACAGTCAAATGTCATGACGAATAAATTACTTGAGATGTCTTTAAAATACCCAAGTATTAAAGTTGTGAGAACAAAAGATATCGATACAATGGATTAGGTGAAATTATGAAAAGATTCAAGAAAATCGCAGTTGCTTTATTTATTACATTGTTGATGATTCAGATTCTACTGCATTTTGATTATGATGAAACCTTATACAATACGGCTAGTCAAAGCTATTATGTTGAAAATGGATTAGAGGAGACCAGTTCTAAGAATTTGGTAACAGCGATATACTTAGATTACAGATTATTTGATTCGTTTTTTGAGGCTTCTCTTTTGTTGATTGTTGTAACGGGAATTGCTTTTATGACCATTAAAGATGAAGATATGCTATAGAGGTGCCATATGATTTTTTCAAAGATATTGATAACCATCAGTAGAATCATTTTACCTTTCTTGCTGATGTTTGGGATATATATTATATTAAATGGAGATATTTCAGTAGGCGGCGGCTTCCAAGGTGGTGTCATTATTGCTACGAGTTATTTATTGTACTATTTTATAAAAGGTCAGCATCCTTTTTCCCTTTCAAAAATGTTGAAAATAGATAAGTATTTGTTTATTTTCTTACCTGTGATGGTCTTAATCTCCTACTTTACACGAGGATATTTCTTTACAAACTGGTTTGATTTAACTTATGCATATGAAATCAGAAGATTATTTTTAGTACTTTTAAATTTAGTAATTGGTCTAAAAGTAGCCATTGGATTTGTATCTTTATTTGTGGTCTTTATTGAGGAGGGAAATAGCTAATGATTGATGTAATTATTGCAATTGCTGTTATAGGAGTAGCTCTTTATGGCATCGCCACAAGTAAGAACATTATTAAGACGATTATTTGCTTCAATATTTTACAAGCAGCAGTCATTCTATTATTTATCGTTATTGCTGGGACAACGGGGTATGATATTCCAATTTTAACTTCGGAGAATTTAGTTCCTGTGGATCCGTTACCTCAAGCATTGATGATTACGGCTATTGTAATCAGTGCGTCTGTTACAGCACTTTCGTTAATGTTTTTTGTTAAAATTTTTCATTATTATGGTACTTCTAATTGGGAAACTTTGATAAGTAAGGATGAAAGTCAATGAATACAATGATAATAATTTCTCAAGGTCTAATATTTGCACCTATTGTGATCTCAATATTGATTTATTTGTTTAATAAGAAAATCATCAACTATTTAGTTTTTCCAATCCAATTTGCTTTGACAACAATGGTTATAAAGTTATGGTTCTTATTAGAAGAGCATGGACCTTTTACATATGTATTAGGGGGTTATAATCAGAGGATTGCAGTAGAACTAAAAATGGATCATCTCTCTCTATTATTTATGATGATGGCTGTCTTAATGTGGTGGAGCGTGATTATTTATGCTTGGAATCATAAGGGAAAAGACTTTAAGTTCTTATTTTTTCTCATGTTCTTGGAAGGTAGCTTCATGGCCTTTTTACAAGTGAATGACTTCTTTACTTTCTTCGTTCTCCTTGAATTAATTACAATTATATCTGCTATTTTAATATTATATAAAAAGGATGGTATCTCTGTTAAAGCGGGATTATACTATTTGCTTTTCAACAGTCTAGGTATGGTAATTTACTTCTTTGGTATTATGTTGCTGTACTTCAAGACAGGCACATTAAATATGACAATCAGCCAAAGCATCATTGAACAATCTTTTATATCGAGTCATTCCTTTTCAATTCTTCATGTGAGTTTTGCAACTATTTTTATTGCAATGTGCATTAAAGCTGCTCTTTTTCCAGTTTATGAATGGTTGCCAAGAGCACATACAGCAGCACCAGCATATATTTCAGCATTGCTATCAGGTTTATTGGTGAAAACAGGAATTTATGGTTTGCTCAGAATTCTACCGATTTTTAATGTGTTTGATGTCAGTGATTTTCTTTTCTATTTAGGTTTCTTCACGGCATTATCAGGAATAATATTTGCTGTATCACAGAAGGATATAAAGGGGATTTTAGCTTTTCATACCATTTCCCAAATTGGTCTTATTATTATGAGTTTGGCTTATGGATCTGAAATTGGCTATATTGGGGCTTATTTACATCTCTTTAATCATTTTCTTTTTAAAAGTATTTTATTCTTTGGTGCTGGTTTAATTATAAACAATTATGGCTATAGAAGAGTGACAGAAATTCATGGTATTTTTAAAACCCATCCGTTCTTATCAATCATGATGATCATTGCAATTCTATCTATAACAGGTGCTCCATTTTTCATTGGATTCATAAGCAAATCCATGATGAAATACAGTGGGATAAACTATTTCCATCAAATTTTATTTCAATTGATTGGTTTAGGTACGGTTATTTCTTTTATTAAGTTTTCAACCATATTTATTGGCAAAAAACAAAAGAAAAATCCATTGGATATAGGCGGGATTATTGGAATCGGTTTTTTAACCTCAATTACTGTTATGAGTTTCTTCTTTGAACTGTCGTGGTCAAAAACATTGTTAAAAATTGGCCGGATATCATGGGATTACGGACTAGCGAAAGGATATGATAAAATTCAACACAGTATGTTTACAATCTCATCTGTGGCTGAATTTTCCATTATGGCAATGCTGGCATATATCATTTTTAAACTAATTATTAAACCGGAAGCAAAGTTCTATCATACCATTAGACATTTTAGAGTGAAATTTCAAGATGCGGTGATTTACTTGCTCATCTTTTTAGCGGCTGTATTGAATTATATTTAGGAGTGTTAAGTGAAAAAACATAAGCAATATATAAAATGGTTATTGATATATACCTTAATCGGTGTGATTTTATTTGAGTCTGTAGCAATTGATAAAATAATGATGAGTCTTTGTCTCAGTGCATTAGCTCTATATTATACAGACAAGTTCTTAATTGGTATGCCTTTTCATCATAAGTACAAATTTTCATTTCTGAAATCAGGAAAATATCTCATATTTCTTTTAAAAGAGATTTATATTGCTGGCTTTAAAACTTTATGGATGACCTTAAAAGGTGACATTCACATGGGTATAGTAGAATTTGAAACAGATCTTGAGGATTCATTTAAGAGAGCAATTTTAGCAAATTCAATTACATTAACACCAGGGACCATTACAATAGACATGGATTATAAAACCATAAAAGTTTTGTGGATCGATGCTAAACCCAATGAAGATTTGGATCCTAAAACACAGATTGCCAGTAAAATAGAGGAGAAATTGGTAACATGAGTCTTTTTATAGTTATAGTTGTTTTTTTTATCACATTGAGCATTTTAAGAGTGATTATAGGTCCAAGTATTTGGGATCGATTGCTTGGATTTAATTTAGTAAGTGCTAAGTTATTGATTTTAATTGTGTTATTAGCATCTTATTTTCAATCGAGTTTAATACTCGATATTGCCATTACATATGCTGTTTTGGGATTTATTGGGACAGTTTTTATAGCAACTTACATTCAGAAAAGAGGTCGATTATGATGACTGTTCTTTTAATTTCAATGGGATTAATTTTTATGGCGGTAGGTCTTTATGGGACCTATAAATATAAGAATTTTTATACGAGAATTTTAATTTCTGCAAAAATAGATATTATTGGGGATATAACTATTCTAATTGGTTTGATGTTTAAACATGGAATTTCATTTTTTACCATGAAATTAATCTTGATATTTTTCATCATTTTAATCATTAATCCCTTAACGACACATATTATTGTGCGCTCAGCTTATCAGAGTGGTTACAAAGTGAGAAAGGATCTTATATGAAAGAGGTAGCACTCCTTATCTTAATCTTATTGGCTTTGATTTCATTACAAACAATGAAATTAAGAAATGCCATAATCTATTTAGGTGTGTTTTCAATGACTTTGGCATTTGTTTACTTACTTTATGGTGCACCAGATGTAGCCATAGCTGAAGCTGTTATCGGCAGTACCATGGCAACGGTGTTGTATATCGTCGCATTTCAAAAGTATCGTTTGTTTGTTATCTATATTCATGTACCGGAAGTCTATATTGACGACACCATTTATAAGAATAATCATTACGGAACCTTTATTCATTATATTGAGAAATATACAGCAAAAAACGGACTAGAACCAATGATTATTTATACTGTGTCAACGGTTAATCATATAAAGGAGAACCATCGTTTTGGCGTTATAATCGAATCTTTTCAAGAGGAGATTCATCTACATGTACACAAAGCCAATATAAAAGCCAATGCTATTATTAATGCTTCATCTGAAGCTTATATGACAGAGAATACATTAAGAAAGGTCGTGATTCTATGAGAAGAAAAATCATCGCCTTAGTCTTATTTGCCGTGACTGGATATATTTTATGGTTGAATCACTTTGCAACCACTACAACAGTCTGGCCAATGTATGACCATATTGTTGAATATGGATTCTTGGAAACTCAAAGTAAAAATCTAGTCACCGCAATATATTTAAATTATCGTTATTACGATACTTTGTTTGAAGCATTATTACTGATTATAAGTGTTATTGCAGTAATTTATTTATCGGTCCATGAGGAGAACTACCATGAATGATCATTCTGACTTGTTATCAAAATCCTTAGATATCATTTATCCATTTTTAATTGTTTTTGGTGGCTATATCATTATTAATGGCCATATATCTCCAGGAGGAGGATTTCAAGGTGGTGCTATCCTTGCTTCAGTGTATATTAGCAAGTATTTAGTGATGCCAATTTATGATTATCAATTGGATATATTTAAGAAAATGGAAAAATTACTATTAGTAATTATTATACTCATGCCTTTTAGCTTTATTTTCTTTGGCGCAATGAACAAATTTCCAGATTGGAACATTCTTTATTTAATGCTTATGAATATTAGTATAGGCATTAAAGTCGCTTGTGGGATAACAATCATCTTTTTAAGATTTGTTTTTTTCGAAACGAGGTCTTTATGAAGTGGATAAATGGTGAAAATGTAGCCTTAATCTTATTTTTTATTGGTATGTATGGCTTAATTGCAAGAAGAAATATTTTGAAGTCCATTATAAGTCTTGGCATTATTCAGGGAAGTATTATTTTATTTTTCATTAGTATTCATCATAAGGATTATAATCCTCCAATTTATGGCGCTTTTAAAGAATTTCCAAGTGATCCTATTCCACATGGTTTAATGATCACTGCAGTAGTAATTGGCATGAGTGTCACTGCTGTAAGTTTAATTATGTTTATTACTGCTTATAATATACTGGGAACAACAAATTGGAATAAAATGAAACAAGCAAAGGAGGAGATGAATGAGTAACATCCCGTTGTTTATTTATGTCTTCATACCGATTTTAATGGGACTCTTCTTTTATATTTTTAAAGCTAAATATATAAAATTTATATTAGTTGGATTAGAAACCCTTTTATTGATGAGTATCTTTTTTTACTGGAAGCCCATATCTCAAAGTGGTTATGTTCTAACGCCTTTATCTCACTTTATGCCATCAGTCGGTATGACATTAAAAATGGATCAACTATCATTTGTATTGATGCTTTTAAATAATTTAATCTTTATAATGATGTTTATTTTTAGTTTGAGAAAAAAATACTCTAATCCATTGTTTGTGTTTTTATTCTTGAGTTTGCAAGGGATTATTAACGGTGTTTTTTTATCAACAGATCTCTTTAATATTTATCTCCTTATTGAATTGGCAACCCTTATTGTTAGTATTCTTATTATGTTTAAAAAAGACGGCAGATCATTTTATGATGGTATGATCTATCTCATGATTAATATGGTTGGCATGGCGTTCTTCTTAATGGGTGTAGCCTACATCTATAAAGTATTTGGTGTATTAAGCTTTGAAGCTCTAGAGCACATGATCATTGATAAAAGCCCAAAAGAACTCATATTACCCTTTGCTTTTCTTATGACAGGTGTAAGTTTAAAAGCCGCTTTTATGCCGCTTTTCAGCTGGTTACCAAAGGCACATGGTACAGCAAGTGCTCCAACGGTTGTATCTGCAATTTTGTCAGGCATATTTGTCAAAACAGGCGTATATTTATTTATTAGAATTTCTAGTATGTTTGAACCAATCATTAACATGTCATCCATTTTTTTCGTAGTTGGGCTCATTACAGTTATTATTGGGGGACTATTTGCTTTTGTCCAAAGTGATCTTAAACTGATTTTATCTTATTCCACAATTTCTCAAGTCGGCCTCATTATGCTTGGTTTGACACAAAGTGAATTTTCTCAAAATATTAGTATTTTCTATATTTTAAATCATGGTATTTTGAAGGCTTTATTTTTTATTACTATTGGAATTTTAATTGATGGCTATCAGACAAGAAATGTTCATAACATCAAAGGAATTTATAAGCAGTCAAAGTTCATTGCCATAATTATAATCATCATTTTGTTAGGTATAACAGGTAACCCAATAATGGGAACCGGTTTACTAAAACAGAATTTGAAAGACTATTTGATGCTGAGAAATTTAAGTACAATCTATTATTTTTTGATGTTCACGACGATGCTTTACACGATTCCAATCCTTAAGGCGATTTTTTCAAAAAAATTAATGGCAATAGACTTAAAACTGAAAGGGGAGCAAAGGTTTGCTCTTGCTTTTATGGCAGGGATTGTAGTTGCCATTGGAATTTTAAGTCCAGTTCTGATGAACGTCATCTGGCATGATAATTTGAAATACAATATAGGAAAAGTTCTATCACAACAAGTTATTTATGGGATGATGTATCTTTTTGCTTATATAGTTTACCATCTCACTCAAAGGTGGGCTGAATTAAAAGAAAAAATTGCTTCAATAGATTTTTCTTTTAACACAATCAATGGTGCAATATTAATTTATTTTGTTTCACTAACCGTGATTGTTCATCAGATGTTTCTTTAAATAATGGTTATGAAACAGAATGTAGGGTATGTATCAAATGTGTTGTAATTTTTACACAAAAATCCTGTAATATCAAGGGTTTTATTGTCCTGTTAAAATGATTAATGATACAATCATATCAGTTATTAAAGTATAAAAGGAGAGAATAAAATGAAAAGTACGGCTCATATTAAACCAGAAGGCGTAGAAATCGCGGAAACGATATTACTACCTGGCGATCCTTTACGTGCAAAATTCATTGCAGAAACATTTTTAGAGGATGTTGTTCAGTTCAATACAGTACGTAATATGTTCGGTTACACAGGTACATACAAAGGTAGAAAAATATCTGTAATGGGAACTGGTATGGGGATGCCAAGTATTGGTATCTATTCATGGGAATTAATTAACGTTTTTGGTGTTAAAAACTTAATTAGAATTGGTTCTTGTGGCGCAATGCAAAAGGATTTGGACTTATATGATGTAGTTATTGGTATGGGAGCATCAACAAACTCAAACTACGCCTGTCAATATAACTTCCAAGGTACATATTCAGCAATTGCTTCATGGGATTTGTTAAGTAAAGCTGTAAAAGTAGCTGATGAAAAAAATATTCATGTAACTGTAGGTAATATTTTATCTTCTGATATTTTCTACAATGCTGATAAAAATGCAATGCAACCATGGATGGATATGGGTGTGTTGGCAGTTGAGATGGAAGCTGCTGCATTATATATGAATGCTGCAAAAGCAGGTGCAAATGCATTATGTATCTTAACCGTAAGTGATCACTTATTAACACATGAAGAGACAACACCAGAAGAAAGACAAACTGCATTTACTAAAATGATGGAAATTGCTTTAGAATTAGCATAATATAAAATACCCGCATTTAAGATATGCGGGTATTTTTAATTTAGAACTATAAGGGAGTTCTAAAACGAGGACTATTTGATATTCACTTGGATTAAACCTTGTGAGTAATCTTCTGATTCACCTAAAACTTTAATTTGTAATCCGTAATTTGGAACAAACAAACCACCAAATGGATTTCTAAAATCAATATACGACTTACTATCATCAAACAGTGAATTACCATGTTTTCCAGGTAAGTTTGGAGTTTGTGCCCATGAATAATATGATAAGTCAGTATTAGCGGATTTGTCAGTTGAGAATGCTGCATCTTTCATCTGGATAAATGGCATGTAACCAGCTGTAGAACCATATTCATTGCCATTACCCAATCCTTGATTCATATAAACGAATTGTGTAGCATCTACAACACCAATTCTACCAAAACCAGGATGAACACCAACCCAGTTTTCTGCATATGCATCATTTACATACCATAATAACATACCTTGATTATAATCAAAGTTTGCTCCACCTACTGATAGTAAACCAGCATCAGCATTTAAGTGAGAACGCCATTCTGCAACATATCTATGGCTAGCATATGAAGAACCTGTATTTTGTTCCCAACCATTATTTACAAAGTTTGCGAATCCATCTTCAGCGCCATCATTTAAGATTACTGTTTCACCATCTGTAATGTTGATGTTGTCAACAAACATACCTGGATTTTCAGTACCCCAGTCTGTTGCATATCTGAATCTTAATGTAATTTCACCAGAATAACTGCTTAAATCAATTGTTTCCTTTTGCCATCCATTGCTACTACCTGTATAACCAGGTAAACTATTCATGATTGTTGGATAGCCATCTGGATTCTCAAAAGTTCTTGTTAATGGTGTTGAAATGGATTGGAATTCACTACCATCAACTGAGATTTGAATAAATCCTGCATCCCAATCTTCTTCAATGTCGTACCAGATATCATAACTTAATACTGCTTGATTACCTTCTGTTAAAGTTAAACTATAATCTAACGTAGAGTCTAATTCACTGTCACTACCACCCCAGAAAGTTTGTTGGCCTTCTGTTGGTGTAAGTAATTTAGTTTCCTGTGGAGGTAACTCAATGATTAATGATTGCATAGCATCTGTTTTATATGAAGCTGTAGCTAGATTTAATGTTCCAGTAACACCATAATCAACCCAAGCGTAATTTTGCCATGGATTATTTAGTCCAGTGTGGAAAAATGCTAAATATAGTCTGCCCCATGGATTAATACCAACCGGCTCTGTGCCACCAACGTCACCTGTCCATGAACCGCTTGCCATCAATGACCAAGCTTCTACTATATCACCATCACCTGTATATTGTGTATCGTAATCGTCTGGAATTCCTAAATCATGAGCAAATTCATGAACCATAACTCCAATTGCGCCATTTTCAGGCTCAATAGTATAATTGGATGCGATTATATTTCCATCAATATTAGATTTTAATTCATCGTTTAAATCCCAACTATGTGACCATATAGCATCTGTTCCTAATGCGCCGCCACCTTCTTCTTGACCTAATCCAGCATGCAGTACCATTAAGTGGTCTACAATACCATCTGGAGTTGGCTCAAAAGTTGCGTTATTATAATTGTCGTATACAGATAAATCAACACCTGCTGCTATAGCAGCATTTAAAGCTTCTACTACTAAATTTCTTGGTGCGATGTCATCACCACGTACGCTGTTCACATCATAACCGTAATACGCAGCAGGATTCTCTGCAGTATACCAACCAAATACATCACCAGTAACTCTAAAGTGACCATTTGATTGACCATCATAGTATGTAGTCATAGTTTGTGATGTCACTCCTTCAGGAGTTGTATATAAATCTTCACCAAATAATAGATTTTGATAATGTTCTACACTAAAATCATTTGTATGATAAGACTTAGGGCTGTTTGGAACTATAGAGTTATGTGGATAGTCAGGAAATTCAATTAGTAAAGCTAAAACTTTAACTTCTTTAATAACTTCATGAGTTTGGCTTTCTTCTAAAATCGGAAGATCTTTTGACTTACCACTACTATTGTTTAAATTTGTAGAATTGCTAATTTTTTCTTTAATTGCCTTTTCAGCATTTGCCATTCTAATTTTATCTTCCTTTGATTGCTTGACATCAAATTTCATATTGCCAAATTCTGCTTTCATCACATCTGAAATTTGTTGTTGCGTAGGATTTTCAGGCAATTTACCTTCTTTAATAAACATGTCAATATACGCTTCAAAATTCATAGGTGCTAGTTCATGTTCAATTACATATGTATCGCTATTATTAGCGACTAATGTTTCTTCGGATATCTGTACAGCCCCGAATGATGGTATTGTTAAACATAATGCCAACAATAACACAAAAAATTTCTTCATAATTTCCTCCCAATTGAAAATGAGTGTATGTAGTTTTAAATAACTACACATAAACAGCGAACACTATACAACCTATTTTTCAGAATTTTGGGACTGTTTTTCAAGAGTTAAGGAAGAGTTAAGAGAATGTTCGAATAATAAACATAAAGTTAAGAAAAGTGTAAGGAATTGTTCTAATTAATAATTTAACATAAGACAAAAATAAACTTTATTAAGTTTTATATTAAATTAATCGACAGTTTAGTTTTTTATAAAACTTTTTTATATTCACAATGGTTTCACATTCATTTCATCAAATAGTAGGTATTTATTCATAACTTTTAAAAATTTAGCTTTTCAAATAAAAAAACTTGAAGCTAAGCTTCAAGTTTAATGAATATTTTCAAGACATTTTTTACAGACACCACGAATATAAGTGTGATAATCATCTAAACGATGTCCTTCTAATGTAGGAATGCTTGTAGATGATAAGTCAAAATCAAAGTCATAGACAGTTTGACACTTTGTACACTTAAAATGTCCATGATGAGATGTATCCGCATCATATCGAGCCTCATTATCTTCAATCAAGACTTGTACTGCCAAATGATGTTTGACAAATAAATCAAGAGTGTTATAGACAGTAGTCTTAGAAAGAGTAATTAGTTCATCTGATAAGGCATTGAAGATCTCATCTACAGTTGGATGAGTTCTATGTGTATTTAAGTATTCGTATATTTTTACTCTTGGTAAGGACGCTTTAACACCATGATCCCCTAAATGTTTCTTTATTTCGTCGACTGACATTTTGGTCATGATAGCACCTTTCCTTTCTATAAATAGCTATTAGCCGAAATATCTTTTTAGAAGGCCTCTAAAACCAGCACCATGTCTTGCTTCGTCTTTAGCCATTTCATGAACTGTATCATGAATTGCATCAAGATTAAGTTGTTTAGCTAATGTCGCTAAATCTTTTTTGCCTGCACAAGCACCATGCTCAGCTTGAGCTCTTAACTCTAAGTTCTTTTGTGTAGAGTCTGTTAAAACTTCACCAAGAAGTTCAGCGAATCTTGAAGCGTGATCTGCTTCCTCAAATGCATAACGTTTAAATGCTTCAGCAACTTCAGGATAACCTTCACGGTCAGCTACTCTTGCCATTGCTAAATACATACCAACTTCCATACATTCGCCTTGGAAGTTTTGTCTTAAACCTTCAATAATTCTTTCATCAACGCCTTGAGCAACGCCTAAAACATGAGCATCAGCAAAATCTGCTTCTTCATTTAAAATGTTAAACTTTTCAGCTGGTGCGTTACAAATTGGACATTTTTCAGGTGCTGAATCACCTTCATGGATATAGCCACAAACAGTACATACATATTTCATTGTTTAATTCTCCTCCTAAAATTATATTGCACAGAAGCTGATTATTCAACTACTGTAAAAAATTCCTTACCGACACCACAAATTGGGCATACCCAATCATCTGGAATATCTTCGAAAGCTGTACCTGGAGCAATACCGCCATCAGGATCGCCTACTTTTGGATCGTAAATATAACCGCATGGTTCGCATTGATAATCTTTCATAATAATCCTCCTATATATTTAGTTTCAAATTTGTAATTGTTACAAATTAATACTAATATTATCTTTGATATTTGTCAACACTTTTCCAGAAAAAAGAAAAGATTTACCATTTTTTATGCATAACGTGGTACCATAAGGGTAGGTATTAAGTGTTTGAGGGAGGTCACATGAGACATTTAGAATTAAAGAAAGATATTACATGGATTGGTGCTCAGGATCCAGAATTAAGAGTTTTCGATATTATCATGGAAACTGAATATGGTACATCTTATAATGCTTATTTAGTAAAAGGTACAGAAAAAGTAGCACTGTTTGAAACTGTAAAGGCAAAATGCTACGATTCTTTTAAAGAGCGATTGGAAACCCTAGTTGATATTAAAGACATTGATTATATAATTGTTGATCATACAGAACCAGATCATGCAGGTTCTGTAGAAATGCTTTTAAAAATCAATCCCAATATAACCATAGTTGGTTCTACTTCAGCACTTGGTTTTTTAAGAGAGATTACAAATTACCCCTTTGAGTGTATGAAAGTCAACACGGGAGACAAAATAGATTTGGGAGGCAAAACCCTTGAATTTATTTCTGCGCCGTTCTTGCATTGGCCAGATTCCATGTATACCTATATTCCAGAAGATGCACTACTCATCACCTGTGATAGCTTTGGTGCACATTATGCCTTTGATGATATTTTATACAGTAAGATTGAAGATAAAAGCGGTTATAATGATGCTTTGAAGTACTATTTCGATATGATTATGGGTCCTTTTAAGCAATATGTTCTTCAAGCCATCCAAAAAATTAAGGACCTAAAAATTGACATGATTTGTCCAGGTCATGGTCCTGTGCTAGATGAAAATCCATTGGCAATTGTTGAAACTTACAAGAAATGGGCAACAGAGTCCTCAATCTTTAATAAAAAGACCGTTGTTATACCATATGTATCAGCTTATGGTTATACAAAGGAACTGGCAGAGCAAATTTCTGAAGGTTTGAAAAGTACTGGTGTTGATGTGATCATGCATGACATGGTGTATGCTTCGAAAGCAGTGGTTTTAAAGGAAATCCGTTGGGCGGATGGTATCATGTTTGGGACACCAACGATTAATGGTGATGCATTGCCGCCAATATGGGAACTGGTTTTGGAGATGTCTCCAATTATTCATAAAAATAAATTAGCAGCTGTTTTTGGCTCATTTGGATGGAGTGGTGAAGGTGTACCAAACATTGAAGAACGTTTGAAAATGTTAAGGATGAAAATCTTTGCTCCGGGTTATAAAATTAGATTTAAGCCAAGTATTGACCAATTAGAACATGCATATTTATATGGTATGAACTTTGGAAATACCTTGTTGGGAAAAGATCCAGACACGAATTTTATGAATGAAACCCATGAAAAGGATGTTGCTTCAAAGGGTGATGGTAAAGTGAAAAAATGGGTTTGCGTGGTATGTGGTGATGTTTTTGAAGGCGAACAACCACCTGATATTTGTCCAACATGTGGTGCGTCTCATGAACAATTTGAGTTGTATGAGGAAGAAGAAATTACCTATTCTTCAGAAGAGGAATTGTCAATTTTAATTATTGGTAATGGTGTTGGTGCTTTATCAGCAGCGAAAGAAGCAAGATTAAGAAATGCAAAAGCAAAAATTGAAATGATTACGGAAGAAAATCACATTACTTATAATAGACCTATGCTTATTGATTATGTAGGTGGCGAGTATGATCAAGATCATTTCATTATTGAAGATGCCATGTGGTATGAAGACCAAAATATCGATGTGATGTACGATACAAAAGTACTGAGTATCAACAAAGATAAACAAGTGGTTGAAACCAATAAAGGTAATTTTTATTATAACAAATTGATTTTGGCACAAGGTAGTTGTGCATTTGTTCCACCGATTACAGATATTAATGCCAAAGGTGTTCATGTATTAAAGGATATTAAAGATGCACATCAAATTATTGCTTTGATGAAGTTTGTTGATAAGATTTCAATTATCGGTGGGGGATTACTGGGCTTAGAAGCAGCTGATGTATTTAACCAAATGCACAAATCTGTCACCGTATTTGAAGTGGGAGACCGTTTGGTGCCACGACAATTAGATGAAAAATCTTCGGATTTTGTTAAGAAACATATTGAAAAACAAGGTGTTAAAGTTATTAATAATGCGAGAATTAGCCATATTGTTGCTGGGGATAGCGTGGAAGGTATTGCACTGGAAAACGGTGATTTCCATGAGGCGGACATGATTTTGGTCTCTGCAGGTGTAAGACCGAATATTCAGTTTGTAAAAGATCAGTTAGATTGCAACAGGGGTATTATTGTCAATGAAAAAATGGAAACTTCAGCTTCCAATATTTACGCAGTAGGTGATGTTGCAGAGTATAATCAGGTTGTAGTGGGCTTGTATCAGACCGCTATTGAACAAGGCAAAATAGCAGGTGCCAATGTAGTAGGAGATGTAAAATTCTATGAAAGTAATTTAACACCTGCTCAGTTTAGTAATTTTAACATAGAATTTTTCTCAATTGGTGAAATTTATGGTGAAGAGCTTTTAAGTGTTGTCGTTGATCATTTGGATCAAGGTAAGTATAGCTGTCTATACTTTAAGGAAGATGTTTTAGTTGGTGGCATCTTATTGGGAGATATGAAAAACGCAGTGAAAATTATGAATGGAATGAAACGAAAAGCATTGCGTTCAGATTTTGTTAGAGAATTCTTCGGATAGAAAGATCCCCCTGTTTATAGGGGGATTTTTGAGGTGTATATGGAACTTATTGTAAATGAATTTAATATTCAGCAAATTGCTGAATCAGGACAAAGTTTTAGATGGTATCCAGTAAAAAAGGGCTATGTAGTTGTTGCTTTTCATCAAGTCATATATCTGGAGCAGGAGGCTAAAAAATTAACGCTAGAAATCATAAAAGGTGATGATCAAATCTGGCATTCTTATTTTGATTTAGATCAGGATTACAATAGCATTATGAGTTTGTTAAAAGGTCAGTTTCCATATTTGGACCAAGCGATGGTCTTTGGAAGTGGCATCAGGATTTTAAAACAGGAAGCTTATGAAATGATGATGACCTTTATTATTTCTGCAAATAATAATATCAAAAGAATAACCCAATCCATTTTGCTATTATCTGAACGTTATGGGAGTTTGCTCTGTGAGTATGAAGGGGTTAAATATTATGATTTTCCAACACCAGAACAACTCAGAAACGTTAGTATAGAGGATTATAGAGCTTGTGGCGTTGGCTATAGAGACCAATATTTATATGAACTCATAAAAACGATCAATCAAGGACATGATATTTCCAGTTATGTTTCGCTAACCGATAGCGAACTAAAGAGTGCATTATTACGTCATAAAGGTATTGGAGAAAAAGTAGCTCATTGTATTATGCTGTTTGGCTATTACAGAATTAATCAATTTCCTGTTGATACATGGATTAAAAAGGTTTTGGTAGAAAAACTCCATGCCAATCCAAAAGCATTGCGTGAATTTATTGAACATCACTTTCATGAGTATGGTGGTGTTGCACAACAATATTTATTTTACTATGGAAGGTTTGAACCTAAGAATATTTCTTAATATTACAGATTGATTAAAACCCTATTTTTTTATAAATGGTGTGTTACAATGAGGACGATTGAGGTGAAAATATGAAAATTTATAAATTAGAGGATCACAAAAAAATTTATTTGGATGAAAGATTAATGGCTTTAATGAGTCAAAGTATGTTTAATCCTACAGAAGGTAGAATTAAAAGCGCAGCAGAAGGCATATATGCTAAGGAGCAAGGTCGTTTTTACATTGCTGAGCAAGAAGAAATTGTTGGTATTTTAGGTGTAAGAAGAGTAGACAATACCTATGTTGAAATTATGCATTTTGTAGTGGATTCAAAATTGAGAAATAAAGGTATTGGTACAGCACTTATCCAATACATGGAGGATGTGGAACGTGTTGAGCAAATCATTGCAAGACCAGATACTGCATCATTGAAATTTTTTGAGAACTTTGGTTTTGATGTAGAAGAGAAAGATTCAATTACAGGATTGGTTGAATACATTTGTACTTACAATTGTAAGAGGTAATCATGCAAAAAGAAGAACAGACAAAATGGTCTCCAAAACAAAAGAAAATTATAAAATACGGGCTAAATGGATTGCTCATTGTCGTTTTGATTGCTGCTTGGATATGGATTGTAAAAGTAGGTATAACTAAGGGAAAGTCTTATATTGATGATGCCCTTGTAAAAATTGAGATGCAAAATATTGAAAATCATCAAAATCTCGTAGCTGAAAATGAAGCTTTAAATCGAGAAATTGACCGTTTAAATGAAGAATTAAATGAGATGTCTGATAAAGTTGTTGATTTAAATGAAAGTATTAATACTTTTAGTCTGGATGTGAATGCATTGGCTTCAAGTATAGAATTTATTGAAACTGGTCTTGAGAATTCAATTGTGATGCAAAGTGAAATAGGTAACAAAATTCAGGAATTGGATAATCGTTTAAAAGAACTAAAAAACAGTTTGAACATTCTTCTGGAGGCTCCAAAATGAAGCAAGTTTATGTTTTTCTATTGTTTCTCTTAGCGCCTGTTCTAGCACTGGTGATACTGAGTCAATCAATAGCTGAAGAAGTACCTTATGATAACAATTTATTAAGGGAGTATCCAATTGCCTATCATGATGTAGTTCAACTGGATGAATCTATTCATGACATTACAGTGGATTTAAGATCTCTGTCCATTAAAGCATCTGATATGCAAATTTCCATGGATCAATATGTAAATGTTTTCAGTTTGTATTCTGAAGCGATAAGAGATTCAATTGAAGACAGTAAGGGACAAAAGCATCTTTCCGACGACATATATGAACAGCGCATTACCAATGCCCTTGGTGAACCCATTGATTTTTATTTAAGCAATAAAACTGAAATTAAAATATTTGAGTTAAAAGAATTAGGTTATAGAGGATTTATTGCCAAGGTTAAACTATTTGACCCCTATGTCTTTAAGATGTCTTTGGCGGATAATAAAATAGGTGGACTTGAAACGACTTCAGATGCTGCCATTAGAACAGGGGCAGTTCTTGCTATTAATGGGGGCGGCTTTGGTTCAGGACCTGTTGGTGATGAAATGGTTTCAACTATGATTGGTGGCACTGTAGTAAATGGCGAATTAGTCAATGATTTTATTAGAAAAATCAATGAAGACTTATTTTTTGTTGGGATTGATAAATATGGTAATCTTGTAGGTGGAATCCCTGAAACTTCTGAGGATATCATGGCGATGAAACCGTACCAAGGTGCAAGCTTTATTCCAATTTTAATTCAGAATGGTGAAAAAATCACTTTGCCGAGCGCATGGAAAAACACAAAACATCCCAGAACAATTATAGGTCAATATGCCAATGATGACCTCATTTTAATTGTCGTTGATGGACGGCAAGGTGATTGGAGTGTTGGCATTACTTTAGAAAGATTACAAGACAAACTTCTTGAGCTGGGTGTGAAAGATGCCTACAATCTCGATGGCGGTGGTTCTACAGCGATGTACTTTAAAGGACAAATCTTGAATAAACCCTCAGATGGCAAAGAACGACCTGTAGCCAATCATTTCATTATTGTTCCATAGGCACAATTAATTTAGAAATAACAGCGTCCAAATAGAATTCTGCAGTGATTTGAGAATCATGGAATAATTCCAAATGGATATATAAGATGGCTAGATTTCTTAAGATATCTGATGACGTATGGATATCATGAGAAAATTGATATTTTTGAGTTTTAATGACTTCCGAGATGGAGGTCATTTTTTCAATATCAAAATCGATACTCATTTGTTGATCTTCAGCAGGTAATTGTGGCCATAAGTTATGGATGAAAGTTGAATCAGACAATTCAAGGAAGAACTTGTTGTGTTTCATAAAGTTGACTTGATGAAGAAAATAATTTCTAAAATTCTCGGGTGGGGTTTGGTGATCAAGAGCTAGCAGTTGAATGCTTTCTCGATGCAATTGATGCTCTAAATCATTGATAATATTAAAGAATAAAGAGGCCTTATTTGCAAAAAAAGTATAAAATGAACCTTTCCCAATGCCAACATTGTAGGAAATTTCTTCAATGGAGGTATCTTTGTAGCCCTTTTCATAAAAGAGAGATGAAGCAACTTCTTTAAGTTGCATATGGATCATCTTTTTTTCTTCTTCGGTAAATTTTTTTGGCATATTCCCTCCAATGACTGTAACGGTATTATAGTCATCATAATCCGACCATAATCGGTTGTCAATGTAAACCAGAAAGGTTATAATGCTTTTGGGTAGATCAAGGAAAGTAGAATGGGAGGTTATGATGTTAAAAAGTATCATGTTGAATTTGGAAGCGATAGAAGCATTACATTTCTTTTGGATTGCTGCAAGTGAAAAAGATCATGTGGATGAGAAGTTTTTCCATGATTTAAGTGAAATGAATGCTGTAAAATTAATGTATGATGAAGAATTTAATCAAGAATCAGTAAGACGTGCGTTGTCGGCCATTAAAAATAGAGAGCCCTTTTCAGGCAATAAGAAGGAACGTAAATTTTGGAATCTCAATATGTGGGCAATGGAAGATTTAGAATTAACGGCTTCAATGATTACGCCAATCAAACAGTTGAACTTAGAACACCTGATGCCATTATTGAATGAGTATAATAACAAGAACTATGAAATGTTAGAAGTCTACTTCTCACCTTTGCAAGAAGAGGTATACCAAATAATTGATAATAAACTGCTCGTAAACTTCTTTAGAATTCGTACAAGTTTTGTGGATGATTCTGTCACTATAGAAGATTTACCGGTTGAGACGTATATCGAGGAAAAATTAAAAGAA
Source organism: Clostridia bacterium (assembly GCA_016937975.1). Lineage (GTDB taxonomy): Bacteria > Bacillota > Clostridia > Peptostreptococcales > Acidaminobacteraceae > JABXKX01. The sequence continues at coordinate 468 of JAFGVN010000051.1, read as the reverse complement.
ATCATTAAGTAATGACACATCAAGTAGAACTTTTGTTTTACTTGATGTTTTGACTTATTGGAATAATTCCTTTTATTGAACTTTCAGCTAATATTTGTTTATTTTGAGACCTTTATGCTATAATATCAAGGTGAAGGAAGGTATTATTATGGAGATCAATATTATAGATATCGTTGCAATTGATGAAAAAAAGCAAACACTCAATTTAATTATCATGGATAATCTGACTTGGTTTGATTCTGAAGATCATATCGATAAAATTCAACAAAAAATCTTGTTTTATGAGCAATATATTGAAAATCAATTGTTTGTTGAATATCCTTCCAAGAAGCAATGGCCAATTGTGATTCAGGTGGTTTTTGAATATAATCCAAGTGACGAGGGTCTTTTATTTATTCAAGAAGCTCAATCAGTAATGGATGATTTGGGATATCATTTGGAATTTATTAATTATGGAGATCTAGAATA
>JAFGVN010000050.1 GCA_016937975.1 Clostridia bacterium | reverse complement strand
TTAGTCATTGTTTTGATACTTGTCCTTCGTTGATTCTGACTAGATATTACAATATCAATCTCTTATAGTGTGCGGATTTATACTTAAATGAAATTGGAGATCAATGGCGTTATTTAGCACAGGTAAAAAGAATATCTGAAGAGCTTGTAACAGGATTCTGTAAGCTTGATATGCTATTAGAGGCAAGTGAGGAGATTGATAAAACAGACAGAAAATCAAAATTTGTTTCAATAAAAAAAAGTGATTTTCCAGAACCTATAACACTTACGAGGAGTAGTGGACTAATAGTATCTAAAGTTGGTATGTCGCCTAATGCGCTATTTTCAATTAGAAAGCTAGCAACGTATGCTAATCCAGAATTTTACGCAAAACAAGCAATGCGACAGTCTACATTTGGAACTCCTCGAGTTACCGTTCTTTATGATGAAGACTCTGAAAACATCATTTTACCCAGAGGCTTAGAAAGTGATTTAGTGGATAAGTTGAATTTTGCTAGTGTCAACTACAAGGTAATTGATGAAAGAATTGAAGGTAAGATTGTAAACGTTGATTTTAAGGGTAAGCTGACAGATCATCAGAGTGAGGCTTTGTTAAAACTGAGCGAAAATACAAATGGTGTATTATCTGCTACCACAGGGTTTGGAAAAACAGTAATTGGAGCAAAAATAATTGCCGAGAAAAAGTGCTCTACTTTGATTTTAGTTCACACCAAAGAGTTAGCAGCTCAGTGGAAAGAACGTTTAGAGCAATTTTTAGAGATTGATGAAGTCATTGAAAAACCAAGGAAGAATAGATCTATTATAGGACAACTTGGTGGTGGTAAGCATACGATTAATGGAATTATTGACATTGCAATTATGCAGTCGATGTTTGATCAGAATAAAAGCGTAAAACAGATGATTCATCAATATGGACTAGTTCTTGTTGATGAGTGTCACCATATTTCTGCCAAAAATTTCAACAGGATATTAAGTGCTAGTGATGCCAAATATGTATATGGACTTACAGCGACACCAATAAGAAAAGATGGACATCATCCTATCATTTTCATGCAATTAGGTCCAATTAGATACAAGGTTGATGCAAAACAAGAGGCTAAGAAAAGGGATTTTGAGCACTTTATTGTGCCAAGGTTCACAAGTACCAGAATGCCACTTTATAAGAATCAGGAAGAATGGCACATAACAGAAATCTATCAGCATATTTGTGAAAGCAACTATAGAAATGAATTAATTGTTTCAGATGTTATTGGTGCCATTAATTCAGGTAGAAACCCACTGGTCTTAACTGAAAGAACAAGCCATATTGAGCATTTAGTAAAATTAATGACGAACAAAGATTTTGAAGTTATTGTCTTATCAGGAAATCTAAAAGCCAGCGAAAGAAAAGAATCTCTAAGGAAGATCAGAGCACTAGAAGATCATGATAGATTTGTAATCATAGCAACAGGTAAATTGATTGGTGAAGGGTTTGATGAAGCTAGGTTGGATACACTTTTTATGGCAATGCCCATTGCATGGAAGGGTACAATAGCTCAGTATGCGGGAAGACTTCATAGAGAATTTGAGGGAAAAGATGAAGTCTTGATTTACGATTATGTAGATGTGCATATTCCAGTTCTTGAGAGGATGTACCATAAAAGACTTACGGCATACCGCTCAGTGGGCTATAGTCTAAGGTCTAATGGTGAGCAGTTTAATGTTGATAATGGAATTTATGATGTAACAAATTATTTTGAATATGTGATTCGAGATATTAGAAACCTAGAAAAAAATCTTCTTATTTCAAGTCCATATCTTAACAAGACAAAAATTAAAACGATTAAGGAAATCCTGATTGAAAAGTATAAAATGGGCACTCGAATTGTTTTATGCATTAAAAATCTTGAAGAGTATGGACAGAAGCACAGGATGTATATTGAAGAATTTATGAATGATATCGAAAAAGAAGGTATTCAGGTTATTCAGTTGCCTAAGAATCGCTATAAGTTCATGATTGTTGACAATAAAACGGTTTGGTATGGTGGCATTGATATTCTAGGCGGTAGTTTTGATGATAATTCATTGATCCGAATTCAGGATGAGGAATTGGCAAATGAACTACTTGGTGTATATCAGAATTAATAGCGTTGTAGAGAGGTGTTATAAATGAACGATTTATCAAAAGATTTTATAAATGTTGTTAATCTAATACAAGAAGCAAGAGAAAATGCCATTCGAAAAGTAAATGAAGAGCTTATTCTGCTCTATTGGAATGTCGGCAAATATATTTCCGAACAGCTTGAGGGCCAGAAGTGGGGAAGCTCTTATGTGGATGAATTGGCTTCATTTATTTCTGAAAATTGTCCAGAAGTTAAAGGATTTAATAGAAGAGGACTTTATAGAATGAGGCAGTTTTATGAAACCTATAGAGATAATGAATTTGTGTCAACACTGTTGACACAAATCAGCTGGTCGAATCATCTTGCTATATTGTCTTCAACAAAGTCGGATGAAGAAAGGGAATTTTACATTAGGCTAAGTATAAAAGAACGCTATTCTGCAAGAGAGTTACAAAGACAATTAGAGAGTGGCTATTTTGAAAGATACATGCTTTCAACTGAAAAATTAGATCCTGTACCTGTTCCAACTACAATAAAAAGCAACTTTTTAGACACATATGTACTGGAATTTTTAAATTTGCCTGAAAAATTCTCTGAACATGAGTTAAAGAAATCCATTATAGCCAATTTAAAAGATTTTATTCTCGAAATTGGAAAAGACTTCACCTTTGTCGGGGAAGAGTACAGAGTAATGGTTGGAAACAGCGATTATTATATTGATTTACTGTTTTACCACAGAGGGTTGGCCTGTTTGGTAGCTTTTGAATTAAAAATCGGAGCCTTTATACCAGAGCATATTGGGAAAATGAATTTTTATCTTGAAGCACTTGACCGAGAGTATAAGAAGAGCAATGAAAATCCAAGTGTTGGTATTATACTTTGTGCGAGTAAAGACGATGAAGTGGTTGAATTTGCTTTATCTAGAAGTTTGTCACCAACATTGATATCAGAATATACGTTAAAACTCATTGATAAGCAGCTGTTGAGACAAAAGCTTCATGAGTTGACTGAGATGACAGAGTTTAACATGATTGACGGTGAGGTTAATAATAGTTAAACCAATGACAATAACGGAATTGAAAAAGGAGTTAAAAAAACTGGAACAATCTGAATTATTTGAGCTTATTTCAAGTCTTTATAAGACTGATGATAAAGTAAAAGAGATTGTAAATGTGAAATTTAACGGAGAAAAATATCAAGAAGAGTTACTCGAGACATATAAGAAAAAATGTATGTTGAATTCTTCCCTAAAAATATGAGAACAATGCATATTACCTTTTAAGCGGCAGTGGTATTTCTGGAGAGGGACCAGGGAGTATGTCTTCAGAAATTACAGTTACAAATACACTGAGAGAAAATCATAAAGTCATA
>JAFGVN010000049.1 GCA_016937975.1 Clostridia bacterium | reverse complement strand
TCCGAGACTCTTGTGTTGTTTGCAAGATCCATAATAAGTTCCATGAGCTCATTTACATCCTTTTCACTTCTTATTTTAAGGCTTCTGCTTTCAAACAGATAACCAATATTAGCCAAGCTATCAGCAGACTTGCAATATAGTTTAATTTCTCTTGCTAGTTCATCTGCCTTTAATTTTCGCCAGAACCGCTTTCTGAAAAATTGTCTCACAGCTTCAAACTGCTCATTTTCTTCAAAATATGCAAGGTCTGCATACTTCAGTAGTTCTTCTTTTTCAGGAATATAGTATGGTTTTCCATTCTTGTGTTTCATAATTTTATGGAATGTCTCAAGAACCATTATTGAAGCACTGACAAAATATTCATGTTTGATTCCTATATATGTCTCGATGTTTCTTGTTCTTTCATCTTCTTCGATTAATCTCAAGTCATCAAGACTGATTTGATAATCGTTTTGCATATTGATGATCTCTATAACCTTTTCTCTATGGATAATACCATAGAGATTGATCATAGCTTGGATGTAGGTTTCGTTGTATACTTCTGGATCCATTCCCGGAGCAGTTATCTTTCTATTTAACATTGTAACATCACCCCCATTTTAATAACAGGGTCAACATGCGGACAATTCGTTTTGTTAGTAATGCTAATTCATTTTAGCAACACCTAAGTCTATAAAATATTTACATATATTATGTTCTAATTGGCAGTTAGGACATGCCACAAACCATGAAGAAATCATCTCATTTGCGACTTTATTATCTATGGTTATTTCTTTACCGCAGTTTTCACACTTCATCCTTAGATTGATTGAATCTTTGTCCAGCATCTCAATAACTTCAAATAGTTTTCCTTCCACTTCACTCATTGTTTCAATATGTGGATGCAATTTTGCATATTTCTCAAATCTTAGAAGTCGGTTAAATAACAGCTCAATATCTGTTATGTCTACAGTGTCAATGAATAAGGCTTCACAAATTTCCAAAACATATGCCATAATCTGAGGAAGAACAGTGTAATAGTAATTCCAGAAATTGAGCCATATTTCTTCATCAGCAAAAATAAAATTTAGATTCCCATCTTCAGTTTTATAATGATCAGAATGTGTTGTAACGAGATGCATTGACTGGTTCCAGATCCTTTGAAGTCCCAGATCGCTCTTCCCATCAAATCTGAAATTAAATACTATGTTATCGGAATTTAAAGAATCCCCCATATACGATTTATCACATGCAGCTTGGACAATTTTTTTCTTTCTATTCCATGTGAATTTTTTTGTATTAGCTACATCACAATCTTCAACTGCTCCATAAAGAAAAGTTTGATAAAACTCTTCAGGATCTGCTAAGAGCCATTCCAAATACAAAAGATTATCACGGATCGGTTTTCTTAATAATGAGTACGCTACTGTTACTTTACCTCTACTTGCACAGCTTAGTGATTCGTAGATAAAAAAGCAAAAATCCTTTAACAAACTAAAAAAGGTATGATTCTTAAACATCTTAAGTGAAATACCATGATGATTATTTCTATCCAGCCAATCAAACATGTCCTCTGCTTTTTCAAAATCGCGAACAATTTCCTCTGTATCAAACTCGATTTCAAAATCAGAGAGTTTAAGTTTATCAGCCTTTCTTAGCATATCACCAAGAACATCATAAACAAATAATAAGTAATCATGTTTCTCCCAATACTCTCTTGGTAGCTTTTCATACTTCAAATGATTAACACCTCCATATACAAAAATTCCCTCTAGCCCTTACGTGATAAATAATGTAATCTGGTCAACTTCTATACCCATCGCTTCAGAGAACACTTTAGTGCTTTCAATATTGCGAGGGCTATGACAGCTAATATACCATTCAATATCCCGGTGATCTTGATTTACGCTGATTATCTTCTTAAAGTAATCCCTGTCCACAGGAGAAAGAGAATGACCTATTACGATTATCTGTTTCACGTTCGAAAGTTTATTAAAGAATCCCTGATGGTTCTCTATAATATCCTTTGAGTATTTAGTAGTTTCATCATCATACCATGATAAGTTTCGCGCTGCGGTTTCCACTGCTGCATCCATCATATATTGTTTGTGACTGCTTTTATGCTTTGGTAATCTATAGTCACCAACCGAATCATTATCTCCTGCGCCAGGAACATGACCAAGTATCAACTTTTCTTTCGGATGGTACTTTTCTTTTCGTCTGCAACCATGAATGTAACAAACTTTCTCTTTGTCTACTCCGTAGAGATCTTCAATAAACTCAGTATAATTAAAGTTCAGCGTTTTGGAATTTGTGATAACACCACTAAGCGGTCTGAATGACAAATCCGGCACTTTCAAAGACTCAACCCACATGCGAAATCTTCGAGGCAAGTCGTGGGTTATTGTTTGTGAAGGCCCGGTAGCTGTGTCAATAGCTGCAAAGAAATCTGCTGCTTGAGCATCAGGATTATAAGCATCGAAATCGTCAAGCCACATATCAACAACACCAAACATGGCATCTTTATTAATATGAGCAAGAGCATCCTCAAAATCCGCCCATATATCTTCTACGTTCAGATAAGTTTCCAGCACAAACCTCAATGAATTGTTCTTTCCTAATGTATCTCTAAAATTGTAATAGCTGGACTTGACACCATGCAGCAGATCAAAGCCATTACCTATGACAAGAAGTGATGTATCCGGATCGGTTTTGGAGAAATTCGATTTCTCGATGTACTTAAAAGGTGAAGTTGATAGAGCTTTATCAAATGCGGCTTTTGATATCTCTTCCTTATACCTAGCTTTCTTTTTATCACGACAAGGCTT
>JAFGVN010000048.1 GCA_016937975.1 Clostridia bacterium | reverse complement strand
GCTGTCCTTCATTAACTTTTCGATAACTTTGTATTGTTTTTTAGTTTTTTCCTTAACTTGTAACTTCCAACTTGAAGGCAGTATTGGTAAATCACTATACTGCCATTTATCATAATTTGCATCATACATTTCAGGCGTTGCTAAAGTCACCAAATGACCAATACACCAAGTAACAATATAGGCATTGCCCTGAATATAACCCTCTTTCTTTTCTGATGCTCCAAGTACACTGGCTATTGTTCTGGCGACACTTGGTTTTTCGGCTATCACCAACTTCATTCTTACACCTACTTTCGATTATCTATGGTCATGATCATGCCTGTTTGAATCTTTTATTTTCCCTTGATCATTCTTTTTAAAATCTTCTATGCTCTTTCTAATACTGCTTTTCTGATGATTGTGATCTTTGAAATATTCAGGATATCTAATCTTGATAGCTTCATGAAAATCACTGGCATATTCACAAGCAAAGAGAGACGATGGACTTGTAGATGCTTCATAGCCTTCCTCTACATAACCATTCCAAAGATTATAAGCCATTCTTGTTACTTTATTACTTGTACCTGTTTGATAGGCTTGGTGGATGTTCTCTGGCAAGATGCATCCTTCTTTAAAATCAAATAAATCATCGATGTGCTTTCTAGTGGTTTCACATAGACCCATGCAATAAAAAAATGCTTTATAGTAAACATCATCACGTTTTGCACGTTCCAACATTTCGCCATAAAACATTTCATGTTCTTTGCTATTAAATTTTATTTTTTGCATCGTATTGTCCTTTCTGTGACTTCTGGTCAAGTTGGCCAGAAGTTTTAGGGTATAAAAAACCAACAACTTTATTTGGCTGTTGGTTTATCTTTATCATTTCTTATAACTTGGTCTTCATTTCATTGATTAATACACCAACGTTTGAACCTATAACATTGAACATTTTGTCATTGGCTTGGCATATTTTCTTTTCTTCTTCAATGGCATTACTAACCCTGTCTTTTATATTTGGAAAGTTTACATTGTTTTTGGGATTTACTCCTGAAACTTCAGAGCACAGTCTGCTGGTATATGAATGGGCGGCACTTACTTTTTTATTCTCTAGAATTTCAAATTTGTTTGGTTCAAAGTAAGCTTCTATTGCATTTTCATAATGCAATAATAGCCATATTTCAAAACAAGGACTTGTAATCGAAAGAATATTATCTTCACCTGCTATTTTCAGAAATTCAAAATACTTATCTTCTTTATCAAAGCTGTCTCGATCAAAAACAATGACAAATCTGTCAATTTTCTCATCATAACTACTGCTGCTTTTCAACTGATCCTTTTTCTGATTAATCAGTTCAAGTAATTTTTGAGGACTGCTGTAATCACGAATTTCGCCTTCCTTACTTAGTATCACAAGCTCAATAGCTGAATTGATATCCAATTCTTTTCTATAGCCTTCAATACCTTGAAAATACTTTTTCTCAGTATTCTTGCCTTCAAAGATTAAATAGTATCTTCTAAATGGGTCAATAGGTGTATCGTCTTTATACCTAGTTAGAACTGATCTATGTTCTCTTAATGGTGACACTATTCATCACCACCTTCGAGTAAGTAATCTTTGAATACTGGAATTGCTCCATAACGACCATCTAAATAGGACTTGCTTAACTTCTTATCATATCTCTCTTTAAATCTATCTAGCGAATATAATTTAGATACATTATCCTTATCACGTTCTACAAACCACACTTCATCTCTTCTAATCAAATCTTGGTCTAATATCGTTGATTCATGGGTTGTAAAGATTAACTGAATATTATTCTCCTTCAAATGATCAAAGAATAACTCGACAAATTTATAAGTCAGTTTTGGGTGCAGACTTCGTTCTAATTCATCAATTACATAAATCTTGTTCTTTTCATTACTTATCAAGATATCCAGCAAGTCAAATAAACGTCTTGTACCATCAGACTCCTCTGAGAATTCAAAATCATCGAATGCATTGCTATGCTCAAGCATAATCGTGGTAATTATTGGTTCTTCTCCAACAGCCCCTTTTAAATTATAAAAGGCATTATTAGTTCTTAATGATAGCATCACCTTGTCATGTTCGACGGACTCATCCAATTTCTTTTTGAATGAAGAAATAATATCTTCTACTAAGTTATTAGGTAATTTACTCTTAAGTTCGGCAACTGATACAGTCTCAATTTTTACTTTTGAGATACCTGTATCAAATAGCTCTATTAATTTATTTACTTGATCAATACCACCATCACCGTAAAAATACTCAAAACTTGTTATCGGTTGATCTGGAAGAATAGTGATTAAATCTTCTTTAAACCACTCATATACATCCTTAAAAAATATTAATTTTGAATCTGTACTGAATTTCTTTTGTCTGTTCATTTCTTGAACGAACAAATTTTTGTTATTATCTTCGAAATCAAGTTTATATGTCTTGAACTTCATCTCATCAGTATCACTTAACTGAATATCATTTCCTAACTCAATTCTCTTAATATTGGTTTCTCTCTCAAAGAGCATCGTTTCGTTATCCTTCTTAGGATAAATCTCATAAAGCCACTCTGAAATTATTTCCATTTCAAACATGCTCATACTGAAACCATAAGCATAACATCGTCCATTTTTAAAAAATTCAAACTCAAACTTTGTATCTCGATCTTTATTACCTGGAAATGTTCTACAATACATTTTGCTTGCTTTACTTGGAATTTTATTTGAAACAATATACTTGGCTAATCTAATAGCCTCAATCATGTTTGTCTTTCCAGAAGCATTAGCACCATAAATAGTTGCGTTTCTCAGGACCGAAAGTCCATCAAGTTGAATCACATGATCCTTTTTCTTTTGAAGTCGCTTTGATGGTATTAAAACTAACTCTTGTTTATCGTTAAATGATTTAAAATTTTCGACTGAAAACCTAATCAACATAGAAACACCTCCTACTAGAGAATTTTTCTCGTTTTGTTCTATCTTAATTATGATTATATCACCTCCATCTGTTATTAGCAATCCAAACGAGATTTTTTCTCTTTTGATAACATTGACATCCCAACAAAGCGGAGTAATTCTATTTTACTCCGCTTTGTTGGTTTTTTTCACACTTCTGGCCAACTTGACCAGAAGTATTAATTCGTCTCTTCTTCCTTAATAAAATCATCCTCATCAATGTAATCAGCTTCATCTACCTCATCATCAAAGGCCATTTCCTTTTTAGGTTTGTAAATTTTAAAATACCATCCTAGAATTCCTGCAAGTACACTGGCAACAAGGATGACTATCAAGTTCAGATTATTAGGAACCTCACTTATTGGTTGATCAGTGTCATTGGTGGTTGTTGTTTCTTTTTTTGTTTGTGTTGTTTTTTTTACTTCTATATTTTCTACTTCATTCAGGATAAGCTCAACATCTGCATTCTCTTCAATAAGATTCAACAGATCTTGTTCTCCGACTTCAGTTAGCATTTGAACATTATCAGTCTCTTTGCTATGGTCAATTATCAAATGAAATACTTTTCCTGATTTGGTTTCAAAAGAAATAAATTGTCTTAGTTCTAATGTTTTCATTTTTTCTTTTTCCTCATCACTTAACATGGTAAGGTCATAGGGTAATCCTGAAACACCTACACTTTCAACAATAGTTCCATTAGCCTGATTTTGCTTTGTTGCCAGATTATTGATAGCATCTTCATTACCACCTTCGACTAAGTAGTTTTCCTTGTCACTGCCATCTACGTCATATTCCTTACTG
>JAFGVN010000047.1 GCA_016937975.1 Clostridia bacterium | reverse complement strand
ATGTTGACACTGTAGGAAGAAATAAAAAGAAAATTGAAGAGTACATACGTAATCAATTGCATGAAGATCAAATATCAGATCAGATTTTTATGAAAGAAATATATGATCCATTTAATGAAATGACACGTAAAAAATAGGAAAAGTTCTTAAGGACTCGATAGGAAATGTAGCGGGGTTGGCAGATTTTTGAAGAGCCTTCAGGCTCTAGCTGGTAACATCCCTTATAGGGATAGTGCATGCCACCCGTTTTACGGGTGGTCATGACTATAGTTTGGGTTGAATATGATTTTTTAACTGCTCAATGGTTTGCTGATTCAATGCATGAACAGGTTCAGTTTGCTTAGCGACTTTTTTAGTAATCCATTTGTCGAAGAAATGCATTTCATCTGTTAATAATTCATAACCTACATGATAAACCTGAGCATTATTTTTTAGGGATGTTGGTACTAAAGCTTGATAGTCCGTTTCTTCGTTACAACAGAAAAATATAGTAATCTTCTTGTTCGTAAGGGCTTGAATCTCTTGAATTAAGAACTTTTGTACAGACTTTCTTAATCGACCCATGTAAACGGATGTACCAATAATAATTTGTTCATATTCTGAGAGAGAAACTTTTGTTTCGTCTAAATTTTTTAGATCACACTGTAGTGTTAAAGCTAATTCCTTGGCAACTTTCTCAGTAGTGCCATATTTCGATGAATATAATACGATTGATTTCATTTGAACCTCCCTAAATCTAATTTTGAATTAAAGCATTTTCAACTGCTTTTTTTATAATATCTGAACTGTAAGTCGCACCAGAAATACTGTCAACTTGAGTACTTTGAGCATTTATGATATCCTCTACGATGATTTCTGCTGGTGTTCCTTTTCCATTATTATGCTTTGTAATGATAATGTCTGTAATCATATGGTCTTTTACAGTCACTTCTACCTCTACAGCGATGAGTAAAGAAGCATAACTTCCTATATATTGTCCATTATCTATTTGTCCCAAATCTACATTTTCAAACACGATTGCTTCATGAATCTTTTTTTCCTTGGTACTGACAAAGAGAAATCCGCCTATGAGAACAAGGATAATCAGACCAAAGATCATTAAAATTTTCTTCATTGGTTTTTCCTTTCAAACATGATATAATAATTAGGTAATGTGTTACCTATATTAGGTAGTATATTACCTAATTACAAATTTGTCAAGGAGTTACTTATGGATTCAGCACGACTTATATTTGCAAAAAGCTTTTTATTAACAAGACATTGGGAATTATTATTTAACAGACAATACGCAGATGCAGGTTTAACCTTAAAGCAAATGATGCTGTTACTTGTTTTAAGTAATGCTTTTCAAGAAGATCCGACCATAAAAGAAGTTTCTCAAGTTTTAATGACCTCACATCAAAATGTAAAAGCCATGGCAATACAATTGGAAGGGAAGTCTTTTATAAAACTTTACACCGATGAGAACGATAAACGTATAACGCGTTTAAAAGTTGATACAGAAAAAATGGAATTTTGGAGAGCAAGGCAACAAGAGGATGACAAAGTCTTTAACATGTTATTTCAAGGCATATCTCAAGAGGATTTGGAATTTACGGCTAATGTCATCGAAAGACTGCTTTCAAATGCCATACTTTCAGAAGAATTATAATTTAGGATTTAAAAATAAAATTGCCATCTGTTATTCAGATGGCAATAATTCTTTAAATGGGGTTTCAGTAGGTTCTGAGGAAAAGGTCATCATTTGACCATCAATGCTTCTAAATTGGACTTCAGAAGCATATAAGGCAATTTGAAACCAACCCTTTTTATCTTGAAAAGAAGGGTTGTATTTTGTATCTCCCCAAATTGGATAGCCTGCATAAGACATTTGTACTCTAATTTGATGATGTCTTCCCGTATCTAACTTTATCTTTACCAATGAAAGTGGTGTATTATCATACTCAAAACTTTTCAAAGGTTCAACATGTAAAATGGCTTTTTTACTGCCTGCTTCATGATCTTTTACGACATATGAGGTGTTATTGGAAGCCTTTTTCTTAAGAAAATGTATTAAAGTCTGCTTTTCTGGAGTACCTTCAACGACTGCAAGATAGTATTTGTCAAATTGACGATTTTGAAGTAATTTTGATAAATAAGCATTGATTCTTGGATTTTTCGCAAAAACCACAATACCGCCAACAGGGCGATCTAAACGATGCACCAACCCAATATATGGCTCTTCAAACCCTTTTGATTTCATATAATCAAGGGCAAGTGTTTGTAAATCTATATCATCACTGCGATCGCTTTGTACAGGGACCTTCGGTGATTTTTCAACAACTAAATAATTTTTATCTTCAAATATTATGCGCATAATTACCTCTTTCTTCGGATGATTATATCATAATACCAAAAAATTAAAAAGTAGCCGAAGCTACTTAAAAAATCAGTTTGAGGATGAAGCCAACAAAGGCAAAGAGTACACCAATAATTAGGACTGGAATGAGTAAACCAACAGCGATAAAGCCAACAGGGAGGATCGCCATAACCGCAAAGAATACTAAAATACCTAATAAAAGTTTAAACAAGCCTACACTGATACCAACGAAGAATCTAAAAAATAATACAACCAATAATAATCCAAATAAAAATCCCATAACGTCTCCTTAATCTATTTAAAGTGTTTTGTTTTCTATATAAGTATCATAACAGTTGTTAATTAGGATAGAATTTGAGATTTATTAAAATCATATTAGAATGTTCATACTTTTTTAATAGGATTTTTTTCCGATTTGTATATAATGATATTGGAGGTTGATATGTTAAGAGTAGAGAATGTAAGTAAAAAATTTAAGAAACTAGAAGCCGTAAAAAGCGTAAGTTTTGAAATGTTCCCTGGACAGGTTATTGGTATTTTAGGACCAAACGGTGCCGGCAAATCTACAACAATAAAGATGATTGCTGGTTTATTGAGAACAACTGAAGGAAAAATCACAATTGATGGTCATTTAAATCGTTCCATTGAGGCAAAAAAGAAGTTTGCCTATATCCCTGAGTTCCCAGAGGTTTATGGCATGTTAACCATTGATGAGCATTTAAATTTTATTGCGAAGGCTTATAATATTCAGGATTGGGAAAGTTTTATTATACCTTATTTAGAGCGATTTGATTTATTGGACAAAAGAACGAAACTAGGTAAAGAACTGTCGAAGGGGATGCAACAAAAGTTAAGTATTTGTATGGGTCTTCTTACACAAGGAGATTTGTACTTGTTTGATGAGCCCATGATTGGATTGGATCCAAAAGCCATTAGAGAAGCAAAAATGATTATTCAGGAACTAAAGGACCAGAATAAAACCATTTTAATCAGTACACATTTATTGGATTCCATTGAAAATGTATGTGACAGAGTGCTTGTGCTTAAAGAAGGGAAAGTCATCGTTGATAGTGATATGATAACTTTGAAGGAACAACATCAAGCATCACTTGAGGATATTTTCTTAGAGGTGACCAGTGATGAGTGATTATAAATTGCTTTTTCACCTTGAAAAGACCCAATTTAAAAATCGTTTCAAGGAATTACTAACTCAGCCAAAGCGATTGATCATGTATTTATTGTACATAGCTTTCATGGGATGGATTGTAGGTTTTAATATTTTTAACAGTAAAGAGAGTACGATTGGTGAATCACCTAATTTTAAACTTTATGTTGGTGCAGGAGCACTTGTATTATTTGCTTTTACTGCAACCAGTATGATTAAGAAATCTTCTTTGCATTTTAAGTTAAGTGATATCAATTATCTTTTTACAGCACCAGTAGATAATCGTAAAATTTTAATGATAGCCTTATTAAAGAGGATTCCAACCTATTTGTTGACAACGGTTTATACCTTGATATTTTTATTTTCCATTGTTTTTAGAAGTATAGCTCCAAGTGCTGCTGAAGTTTTTGTGACCATTGTAGGTTATTCCTTTATTTTTTTGATTATGGAAACTTTTAGTTTCTTATTGTTTGTTATTCAAGCAAAATGGCATATGGAAAATCTGCGTTCAAGGGTTAGAAAAATCTTTTCCCTCGTTGTATTTATACCAGCTCTGTTTTTTATATTTAAAAGTATTCAAGAGAATGGTGCTACGATTAACAGTTTGCTCTTGGGACTCAATGAGAAGAGCCTTGACTTCATTCCTATTATTGGATGGGGAAGATTTCTTCTGATGTCTGTTTTAAATGGCTTGACATCCATGTCAGTGGTTGCCTTGATTATTATGACCCTATTATATGTTACTTTAATTATCTTAACCTATAGGTTTGCAGATGATTATTATGAAGATGTTATTGAACAATCTGAAAAAATGGCAGAACTTATGGCCAATGCCAAAGCAGGTAGAACTTTAAGAACCTCATGGCAGTTAAAGAAAAAAGTTAAAGTTGTAGATAAAGCGGTATATGGACAGGCCTTTAACTGGAAAAGGAAAGTACTTTTGTTGAAGAGTGATTTCAGTTTATATTTTTCAATAGAAACCTTACTGTGTCTGGTCATTACAGGTGGCTTGTTTATATTCGGGTCAGATGAGAAGCGATATATGCCTTATGTCGTAAGTGGAATGTATTTCTATATTAAATTTTTATTTTTTATGCAGAGTCATTTAGATGAGGAGTTGAAGAAACCTTATTTTTATTTGATTCCTGATGCACCGATGAAAAAAATCATTGCAACGGTTAAAATCGACTTGATAAGGTTTTTCATTAATATTGTGTTGATTGTAGTCTTGAGTTCAGCCTTAAGTCAAACTTTCGAAAGCGCTTATATTATTTTGCCTTTTGCTGCCACATCGGTTTACAGCATCATGTTGTTTTCAAATTACATGTTTAACATTTTTATTCCGCCAAAGGACTTTGAACGTTTAAGTGTACTTTTTAAAATGATACAAATGATTGTTTTACTTTTACCATCGATTATTGTATCCATTGTGATCGGTGTAATTATGAAGAATATCCTTATTACACTTTTAGGCATGTTAGTTGTAAATGGAATTATTAGCTTAATTGTATTAATGTTGGCCGATGTGTTGTTTGAAAAATTAGAATTGACTAAATAAGATTAGAGCTTTCATGTAAAACATGAAAGCTCTATTTAAAAGAGTATTTCCATAAGGGGTTCATAAATCAACTCATCATGAACACGGTGGCTAATCATTAAGGCAACCCCCTTAGGTTTAATCTTTAAGGGTGCAATTACCAACTGACTTATATCATAAGTGCTTTTGATTTCCCTTCCCAGAGTAATATGAGGAATGAATTTTCTATCATCAAAAGAAAGTCCTTCATTTTTCAAAGCCTTTCTCAGTTGTTTCTCAAGATCAAGAAGGGAGGGATTCTTTTCTGTACCTAACCAAAGTATTTCTTTGCTTTTCTTTTTAAAAGTACCTAAATGTCTACAATCCAGTGTGAGAGGCATTAAGTGGAGTTCTTCAAGAATTTCCTCATATGCCATTACATCACTTTGAGGGACTTCTCCGACAAAGGCTAATGTCATATGGATATTTTTAATGGCTGTATACCTACCTTTTATAATATGATTTGCAGCAATATCTCGATAATGTCCTATTTTATTTTGATCTTCATTTTTAAAGGTTAATGCATAAAAAATTCTCATAAAATCACCTCAATATATTGTACAAAATCGCTGCGCGATAGTAAATGCGTAAACGTTTATTGAAATATTTACATAAAAATAGGAAATATGTTTCAATCCACT
>JAFGVN010000046.1 GCA_016937975.1 Clostridia bacterium | reverse complement strand
TGAAATTATAGTTAAAAATTGAAAAGTTCTGTTTAACCTAACAATTTCATATCCTTTTGAAATAAAAATAAATAGCAATGGCATCATAGCTAATTTCCATCTAAAATCACCTGCAATTATTACTGCAATATAAATAATAACAACCAAAACTAAAATATGATTGTGTTTATGCAATTTCAATTCTTCTATTATAAAGAAAACCAATAATGGAATAAACAATAGCATATAGATTGTTCCTAAATTCTCAAATAGAACAAATCTATTATATTTAAAGAATAACTCTGCTCCCGATTGTGAAGCCCAATAATAAGGACCTGTTATTATAAAACTTGTCATTATTATTATGTGTTTTACAAATAAAGGACCTCCTTTAATTAAAGAAAGCATAAATTTTATCATAGAAGATACTGAGAATTCAATTCTTTGTAATTCAATAAAACTTAATGATGTATTCGCCATTGCTGACCCACCAATAGTATATCCGATATTACCAAGTTTAGTATTTTTTATAATATTTGAAGAAACTCCAAATGATAAAGCACAACCAACTACAATAATAATTTTACTATATATACTTTTCCCATATGTATTAACGATCATTGAAATAAACATCCAAAATAACAAAAACATGCTAAAAAAGCTTCTGAAATAGAATAGAATTAGTATTGAAAAAGCAAAATAAATTATGCTAACTTTTCTCCTTGAAACTAAAAAATCTAAACCATTATAAACACTGAGAAGAAATAGAGTAGCTACAGCGATATCCTTCAAAATAAATACCGAAAAATGAATGTATAGTGGATAAAAAACTACAAGAAATGATGATATAATTGACACTTTATTAGAATAAAACATATTAGATATTTTGTAAGTTAAATAAGCGATAAATTGAACAAAAATGGCATTTATTAAGTTTGGGATAAGCTCACTAATACCAAACATTTTATATATTAGGCTAATAAATATTTCATATCCAACATGTGGCGGCCATGACAGACCACTAACATAATCAATAACAGATAATTTACCATCACATAATAGTATTGACTTATTAAAGTAAGCTACTGTATCAGTCCAGACAATTTTATCTAAAGATGTACCAAGCATTAGAAACACACATATCACAATGCAAAACCTAAATATAAATCCCAAAAACCATAGAATTGTATTTTTTTTAGACAAACACATATCTCTACTAGTAAAATAAGTTAATATTAAGCCAAACAGCAAAAAAAATGCAATATCGAATAAATTATTCAAGTTTTTCTCCTACAATTCTCATATACTATTCCAAAATTGATTGGTAGATTACATCGTATGTATCATCCCTATTAAAATACTTTTTTGCGACTTTTAGTGAATTTCTGCCCATTATTTTGCATAATTCCCTATCGTTGTATAGGATTAATATATTTTCTTTTAATGACATAATATTTCCAGGTTCAGAATTTAGACCTATTTGATAATTTTCAACAAGTCTAACAAACTCGTCCGAATCCTGAGTGTTTAGAATCGGTTTACCAGCAGCAACATAATCAGCATGCTTATTAATAATACTTTGAGCAGCATTAGCTTTTATAGAGTTTACGCATACATCTGAAAACTTTAAAACACGAATTACATCATTATATGGTAACCTTCCATAGAATTTTGCATTAATGCCCAAATTTGAAGCCATATTCTCTAATCTAAATTTTTCAGGACCATCACCTAAAAGATGAATACAAATATTAATAGATGATGGCAATTCCTTAATTGCCAAAAATACAGTTTGCAAATCATAACTAAAACCTAATGTACCAACATAAGTAATATTGAATTTGAAAGGATCTAAGCTAAACTTATTATCTATTTTTTGATTAAACAGTTTAAGAGAAGTTCCTAAATAAACAGTTTCTGCAAATGTTACATTATTATTAAGAGCTAACCCTCTATTTAAGTAAGTCTGTGATACTGAAATTATTTTACTCGCTACAGAATAAATATAATTTGCCTTCTTTTCTATGTAATTGTAGATAGTTTTTTCTAAAATCAAATTATTTTTTGCTAATTTAAAAGCCTCTGGCCATAAGTCCTGTATATCAATTACAAAATCAATTTTATTCCTTTTAGAAAATCTAGCTACTTCATAAGCTACATCTATTGATGGTACAGCGCAATAAATTACATCAGGTCTATTCCGCATGTACAAATATTTTTTAACATTTTTTGAAAATTTAAAGTGACTGTATATTCTTTTTAATGATACATTATTACGATAACTAGGTTCATCAAGCATAGTGACTTTATAGTTAACTTCATTATTAGATTTCAACCTTTGTTCCTTCTTAGTGTGCGAAAAAGAAGAGGTTACAAGTTCAACCTGTTCTCCACGATCTGATAATTTTTTGCATATATAATTAAAACGATTATTGCTTGTTCCATCAAACTCACCACTAAAATGAGCTACAATAAGTATATCCTTCATTCTTGACTACCTTAACAGGAACTCCAATATAAGTTCCCCTTTCTACAATATTACTAACAACTACACCACCAGAACCAATAATTACATCATTACAAATACATATATTATTAATTATTGAAGCTCCTATTCCAATCCAACAATTGTTTCCTATGTTTACTGTACCAGCAACATTAACACCTGGAGAGATATGTACATATTCATTTATATCACAATCATGATCAACCGTCGCACCTGTATTAATAATGCATCCTTCTCCAATAGAAGTTGAACAATTAATTACAACTCCGGCCATAATTACAGTACCATTTTGAATCTCAACATCTCTACCAATAATTGCATTAGGGTGAACTAATGTAGTTATTGATGCGTTAATTCTTTTTAATTTTTCAATTATACGTTTTCTTGTATTATTTGAACCAATTCCAACAAAAAAATCATATTCATCTACAAACTGTTCAAAACCACTAGATTTACCGATTACACTTAGACCTAGTGATTCTTTAATATTTTCATTGTCATCTAGGAAGCAAATTTCTTCCCATTGATTCATTTCTAGGGCAATATCAGCACAAACTTTGCCATGTCCACTTGCACCAATAATAATTAATTTTTTATTCATTATTTTGTTCCTTTAAAAGGCTCCATAGTTACTGACTGACTTGAAGATATCCCTTCCCTAATAAATACCTTTTTCAATGTTAAAAGAATTATCTTCCAATCTCCTAAAAATGTAATATTTTCAGCATATTGAACGTCATATTTGAACTTTTGCTCCCAGGTAATTGCATTTCTTCCATTTACTTGGGCTAATCCAGATAAACCAGGTTTGACTGAATGACGTTTCTTTTGTTCTTCGTTATATAACGGAAGATATTGTACAAGTAATGGTCTTGGACCAATAATTGACATATTTCCATTTAATATACTAAACAAACCAGGTAACTCATCCAAAGAAGTCGATCTTAAAAACTTTCCAAATTTAGTTAATCTAACTGAATCCGGTAGCAATTCTCCATTCTCATCTTTTTCATCCGTCATTGTTCTGAACTTCATCATGGTAAAGATTTTTTCATCTTTACCTGGTCTCTTTTGCTTAAACAAAACAGGTGAACCTAGCTTAGTTCTTACTAATATTGCAACAACTAGAAATACAGGAGATAAAAATATAATGGCAATTAATGATAATGTAAAATCCATTATTCTCTTTCCATATTTTCTATAAAACATACTTACTCCCATACTTGCTTAATCAAGTTTATAATTCTTTGTAAATCCTCATCCGTCATCTTAGTATCAGATGGTAAACAAATACCCTTATCAAATATTTGCTCTGAAATACCTTTACCAATAAAATCATATTGATTGAAGATGGGTTGCATATGCATAGGTTTCCAGATCGGTCTTGATTCTATGTTTTCTTTTTCTAAAGCTAACATAATATCTAAAGGCTTAACTTTTCCATTCAAGGTCATACATGATAACCAATAGTTTGGCTTGTCCCATTCGTTTTCAGGCATAAATTCAATGCCTTCTAAATGCTCTAACTCTCTTTTATAGAATCTATAAATGTAGTTCTTCTTCTTAATACGTTCATCTAAAACTCTTAATTGACCTCTACCTATACCTGCAACAACATTTGACATTCTGTAGTTATAACCTATTTCAGAATGTTGATAATGTCTTGCTTGATCTCTGGCTTGTGTCGCCCAGAATCTAGATTTTGTTATCATCTCTTCATTATTAGAGACCAACATACCACCACCAGAAGTGGTAATAATCTTATTACCATTAAATGAGAAGATACCATAATCACCGATAGTACCAGTTTGCAATCCCTTATAGTATGAGCCTAGACTCTCTGCAGCATCTTCAATAACTGGAACATTATGTTTTTTACAAATTTCCATTATTTTATCCATATCAGCAGATAAACCATAAAGGTGTACAACTAGTACAGCTTTAACATTAGGGTATTTTTCAAATGCTTCTTCTAATGCATCTGGATCCATATTCCAAGTTTTATGATCTGAATCTATAAACACAGGAATTGCATCTTGATAAATAATCGGATTTGCAGTTGCAGAGAATGTTAATGTCGGACAAAAGACAATATCACCTTTTGTAACACCGACTGCTTTTAAAGCAAGATGAATTGCTGATGTTCCTGAAACTAATGCTGATGCTGCTTTAACACCAACTCTTTCTGCAACTTCTTTTTCAAACATATTTACATTTTCACCTAAGGGTGCAATCCAATTGGTATCAAATGCTTCTTTTACAAAAGCTTGTTCATAACCTTCATCACTCATATGTGGTGAAGCTAAAAATATTTTCTCAGCCATTTATGTATTTCCTTTACTTACAATATATAATTATATTTCATATCAAACTCATCCATATCGCGTTCGTGAAGGTAAACTCTTCACCTCGCTCATAGACTTCTCATGCTCAATAATCCTAATTTTTAGTTCAGTACCCCTCTGGATTCCTACTTTGCCATCTCCAAGAATCTCTACACATATCTTCAAGGGTTAATTCAGTTTCCCAGTTTAGCAGCTGCTTTGCCTTTGATGTGTCTGCAAAACAGGTTGCAATATCACCTGGTCTTCTTGCTGTGATTTCATATGAGATGGGTTGCTTCGTTGTATGATGGAAAGTGTGGACCATATCCAGTACAGAATAACCTGTTCCTGTACCAAGGTTAATGGCTTCTACACCTTTGTTATTTAAGGTGTATTCCAGGGCTTTGAGATGTCCTTTTGCTAAATCTACTACGTGGATATAATCTCTAACGCCTGTACCATCATGTGTTTCATAATCGTTTCCGAAAACAGAAAGTTTATCTCGTTTGCCTACAGCAACTTGTGTGATGAATGGCATTAAGTTATTGGGAATGCCTTTAGGATCTTCACCAATGGTACCTGATTCATGTGCACCGATTGGATTAAAGTATCTTAATAATGTTGCTGACCAGTTGTTATCTGAATGATATGTATCTCTAATCATATGTTCTATGTACATCTTAGTGGTACCATATGGATTGGTTGTACTAAGAGGTAAGTCTTCTGTTAATGGAGAAATGTTATTCATGCCATATACGGTTGCAGAAGAGGAGAAAACAATGTTTTTACAATTGCTATGAGACATGGCTTCAAGCAAAGATAATGTGCCAGTAATATTATTTCGATAATAGAGCAGTGGTTTTTCTACAGATTCTCCTACAGCTTTTAAACCAGCAAAGTGAATGACAGCATCAATATCATTTGCTTTAAATATTAAGTCTAAAGCTTTTTGATCTAGAATATCCATTTCATAAAACTTAATGGATCTATCTGTAATCTTTTCTACTCTATTAATGGCTTCTTTTTTTGAATTAGATAAGTTATCTACAACGATGACTTCATAGCCTGCATTTAATAGTTCAACACATGTATGTGAACCAATATATCCTGCTCCGCCAGTGACTAAGATACTCATGGTAAGCTCCTTTATCTTTATGTTTCAAGTTCTTAATGTTCTCAGTAATGTGCTGTTTAATTGTACTTTCCGTTAACGCTCCGATAATAAACTAACATAAAAGTAAAGTAATCTGCCACTTATTTGACTATTTAGCCTTTATAGGTAATATTTAGCCAGAATGTTTTATATCTAATGAGGTAATATGTGATTGCACATGATAAGAGTAAGAAACAGATACGAATTTCAGGGGTTTCATAACCAATTAGAAATGAAATCTCTACAAAAGATAAATTCCAATTTGTGGTAATAATACAAATTGGAATTATTTTCCTTTAAAGGCTTTTCATTTCTTCTTTTCATTGGTATGATACATATGAAGCGAAATATTATAGACAACCAGAGCTTACAGGAAACTTCCTTAAACTCTGGTTGTTGAATTTTTTGTATGCTTTTACTTTACATATTATTAAAATTATCTTAAACATCTTAAAAGATGCTTACAAGTATAGACGGTTTTCCATTAAATTGTCTACAATAAATAAAGGAACAACATTTTTTCCCATTACCATCTAAAACGTTGATGTACATTGAATACATGACTTCGGGGAAAAAATTTAAGTGATGCGCTTACTCGTAAAGGAGAAGAAATGCAACTGATTATAGGATTACTCTTGTTCTTTCTAAATTTACCTCTGTTTTGGATTTTTTTTAGAAAACTTTATCCATCCAAGATAGCCATTCAGGAAACCCTAAATACAATCTTAAAGGCACCCCTTAGACCTTATAAAATAGAAGAGGCCAAGGAAGATTTACGCTTGGAATTTAGATTGTTCATTTTTCTAATGCTTTCCATTGGCTTGTGGTTCTTTGAATTTATCATGGTCATGGTCATCATTGGCAAGTAGAATTTACCCCTTACATTTTTTAAAAGGAGATTATATGTTTTTTGCAAATTTCTTTATCATGACCCTTATTTTGGCCATCTGTATCGCCTTGGGTTTTAGTGGGGACAATCAGATGGTTACCATGCCCTTGTTTATGGCTTTAGCTGTGATCTTGAACACCTGGCTGGTTGGGATTTGGATTGTTGACAAACTTAAGGCTGAAAAGGCGATGGATTCTGAAGAACCATTGGAAAAAGTTAATTAGAAAAGAGGTTGTCATGAGAAAAGTATTAACCTTGCTTTCCATACTCTTTATAATCATCTTGGTAGGATTACTTCTTAATTATCAAGAAGATCATCCCAGTACTATTTTTGATGATGAGGGTCAAATCAGCTATGACTTTGAAGCCTATGACAAAGTGGAGAACTTTAAGCATCATATTGCGTTGGGTTTAATCCTTTCCTTTGGGGTGATGCTTCTGGCTTTGCCAACAAGTTGGATGACCTTTGGAGAGCGTTGGAAATATAATGACGCTATTGAACCTTCGGAAATAAGGATCTTTTTAAATCGGGCCATTGGCGCATTGCTCCTTGTAATTGGATTCTTCTACTTCCTTATTCAAATCATTTCAATTTAGAAAGAGGTTTATCATGAAAGTATGTATAAAATGTGGTTGTGAACATGAAGATTTTGTATCGATTTGCTCAGAATGTCAAGGTGAACTTATAGATAGTCAAGACGATCATCCAGAAGAAATGGTTTATATCTATCAAGATTTAACGCTTTTAAAAAACTGTGAATCCAATGAGGAAGCCAATCTTTTGATCTCTCTTTTGAACAATGAAGGCATTACGGCTTCCATACAATATCAAGAAGCGGGTTCCTATTTGAATATTGTTCATGGGAGAAGCTTTCAAGGAGCAGATGTGATGGTGCCAAAAGAAGATCTGGCACTTTCTCAGTCTATTCTCCGCGTCTTTCAATATGACAATGCCTCTCATATCCCAGATGCAGATTTAGATCAGGAACTGAAACAGTATTTAAAAAAGAAACATTTCATCGGAAGCGTTTTGCTTTTAATGATTATTATCCCTATGGCCTTTGGTCTTTTAATGTCCTTTGTTACACAGTAGATTCCTTATTTTTAAAAGTGGTTGCGATGAACAAACTTAAAAAAATACATCTTTTAGTGATTGTATTACCATTAACTTTAGGTCTCATCTTTTATCTTTCACAATATCACATCACGATGGAGGCTTTGGAAAATGTGCTTAAGGAACAACTCAAGGTAGAAGACATCCATCTTCAGAGTCTTGAAATTACCTCATATCAATGGTTATGATGTCATAGTCTTTTCCTCTGAAAAAGGGACCCATCTTTTGGTTCTCGATCAAGGTTATCAAGGGAAATATCGTATTCAAAGTCTCTACACCACCAAAGAACCTTTATCTTATGTGCATATGCACTTGCGTTATGGTGAATATATGTATTTCTATGGTCAGTTCCCTGAAGATGTAAAATCCTTTGAAGTGAATTTTAGAAATGACCGATCAGGAAAAATCAATGTTGAAGATGCATCTTATCTTTGGCTAGCTAATTATACACCTATTCGCAGTAACTCATTTGCTCGAGAAAATGTCACAGATTATTATGTTTACCATGAAGATGATACCCGTGAAGTCATCCATTTAGACAGTCGCTCATATAACTTGGATACCATTACTGCCATCTCGAGACCCACAGTTCATATGATGACACTACTACTCAGTTCATCTGGTGTACTGTTACTTATTTTAAATCGCTTTAGACTTAAAATAAGAGGACCTGTCATCTCACAGCAAACTTAACTGCCTCTTGAGAAAGATGATATGATTCAAAGTCATTCAAGATATCATTAACGACAACTTTATTAGCTTTTAAATAGAAAAAACTCCTTGCGGAGTTTTTATCATTTATACTGGATTTTACAGCTTATCTGCTTTTTAATTCTCTTTCAATAGAAGCTAAAATATCATTGATACTGAAGAACAAAATAAAACCTTCACATGTTACACGCCAAATCAGTTGCGAAATGACAAATCCACCTAAAGTAAACCAGATGTTTGGTGAAAGATCTTCCATTACTGCATATGCTGTTCCCAATGTGATGGCAATCATACCAAGGACATACATTAACTTCAAAAGCTTCGAACTGATCATGGTTCTAAAAGAGAAGAACCCACCTTTTTTTGGCGCTTCATGATGTACTGATGGTGCTGAAACTCTTTGTGGTTGTGGTGCAGGTGCAGAGGTTGGTGCTGATTCTCCATTTAATGCAGAACCACATTTTTCACAAAACTTTGATCCATCAGCATTTTTAGTGCCACATTCTTTACAAAA
The DNA here is from genome assembly GCA_016937975.1 of Clostridia bacterium. Classification (GTDB taxonomy): domain Bacteria; phylum Bacillota; class Clostridia; order Peptostreptococcales; family Acidaminobacteraceae; genus JABXKX01. The sequence goes on along the minus strand of JAFGVN010000046.1, from coordinate 29,740 downwards.
ACTCATACATAATCTCCTATTATTCCAAAATAATTGCTTAATGTTTTTACTTCCTATTCTAATTTTAGCCGAACAACAAAAAGACTTCAATGAATTATCTTAATATTCTGAAATTACTTAAATATTTTTTGTGTTATGCTGCTATACTTGTAAAATCCCTTTGAACATGCTTTGCTTCTTAATACCAAAAATAGACTTTTTCATGTCCATTTAGGTTCTTAAGCTTCTTTTAGGGATATACTTAAAATATATAAAAGCCTGTAAAAGATATGAAAGGAAGGTCAAATATGAATTTGCTGAAAAGAAGAATTTTAAGAAGCGTCATCATTTTTGTTGTCGCCTTACTTGCTGTTTTATATTATCAGTCTGAATATCCAGTGACCTTGGATCACCTTGAAGAGGCAACAGCTTCCTTTCTGGAAATAGATGCTGTACAACTCATTCATATTTATGAAGTCCCTGGACAAAAGGCTTATAAGGTCGCTTTGCTTGCTTCAGATCAAGAAACTTATATCGTCCTTTTAAATCAAGGATTAACAGGTCTGTATCGAATAAGTGAAGCCCTTTCTATTGAAAATCCCATGAGCCGATTCAGCTATAGGGTAAATGGTATGGATTTTACAGCTTATCTCGGTAAATTCCAAGAAGCAGTTAATGAAGTACAACTAGAAAATGCATACGGCATCTATGAAAACATCGAGTTGCACCATGATTATGTTTTTACCCTTACAAACCCATCGGAAAAGGATCCTCCGATAAAAGATCCTTTTGACTTTGTGATTTATACAAATAAGGAACGCGGTTTAGAACATGTGGACAACAAGGCTTTGTTTACAGGCTCTAAAAGTGCGCCACCCAAACTCTTGATTGACATAATCACCCTTGGAATCATACTCTTTGGTATTATACTGACCATCCCTATTTATTACCACTATAAACCCAATGCCAATGCTCCAGGTGTAGAAGATGGTTCTTATAATCAGGTGCATATTCTTAAATAATGTAGTCTATAATTGCACAACATATTAAAGTTTTCTGAACTCTTTTCGTATAAGGCCTTTTGCCATGGACTTCAAGACCTGAATTCTATAAAATAAGGATATTGCAAAATTTAACCGCCTTGGAGGAAATACAAATGAAAAAAAACAGTGCTTATTTGCATCTCTTTGTTGCCTGCTGTTTTATCTTGTCAGGTGTTTTACAATGGTCCACGACAAAATGGGCTGCCCTTTTAAATTTCGTCACTGCGCTTATTTGGGTCGTTACCTTCATCTTATTGAAAAATAAGAAGAAAGCAGACTTTTCAAAGGTCCAAGAAGATGAAATCTTCATGTCTCCTTTGAAATCAGAAGAAATGAACAAGTAAAGAAAATTATTGGGCTGTACCCTAAAGGAAGCCTATGATTATGTTTTAGAAGAAAGGTAAAAAAATGAGACAACCCATTAATGTACTGGTTCTTCCATATTACAATTTGGAAGATGAAATACACTATGCAATCTTTAAAAGATCCGATGGTGATATCTATCAAGGTCTGGCAGGTGGTGTAGAAGACAATGAAACACCTCTTATTGCAGCTAAAAGAGAAGCCTTTGAAGAGGCCAAAATACCTTTTGACAGCTTCTATCTGCCTTTGGATACCACTTCTTCACTACCTGCGGTAATCTTTGAAGATCATATCCATTGGCCTGAAGAGACCTATGTGGTGAAAGAAGTCTGCTTTGGCGTAGAAGTCTTGAGTAAAGCCCTGGACATCTCCTTGGAACATGAGAATTACAAATGGATGAATTATGAAGATGCCCATCACTATTTAACCTTTGAAAGCAACAAGATTGCCTTGTGGGAACTTCATGAACGTCTGAAAAAATAGTTAAAGACCGCTATTATTCTTAAAACTTATCATAAATATGTAAGGAGAACAAAATGCGTATACCCAAATCGATTTTTTCACTATTATATATTATCCCCTTGATTGTCTTTGTGATTTTTTTCATGTCAAATGGAGACGAACTTTTATCCGAGCTATTATTTAAAGCCTTGGTGACAGCCACACTTGCTTTCACCTTGCTAGATCTCTTCTCGAGATTAATGAGAGCGCATCAATTTGTTATTCAATTTTCCTTTTTTGATATGTTAGGGATTCTATCTGCACCCATTTTACTTTTTATCCTAGCCTATTTATCGATTTCAAGGATGCATCCAGCAACAAGTTTTCCTATTTTATTATTATCCTTGAGTGCGAGTTTTAAAGCTACAGCAGCTTATAAAAAAATAGGTATTTCTAGTGAATCTATTTACTATGACAATAAGGTCATTTCATTTGAGCACCTGGAATCCTACAGGATATACGAAAGTCAAATAGCCCTGATGGTCTGTAAACCCTTTTTACTTTTAGAAGTTTTTCAGGAAGTTGTTATAGAAAATACCGTTAGAAATCATGAACAATTTGAGGAACTGATCGCTTTTTTAAAAAGTGAATACAGAGAAAAATGCCATGATGAACAATAGAATTTCATCATGTAAAAAATGGCTATCCATTTTAATATGACTGAATCAAGAAAAGGAAATTTCATGCATCATATCAGACAATTGATCATCATGTTAATCATCTATATCTTAATGCGTTACAAAGGCTCACTAACAGATAAGATAGCTGACTTCATTAACGATTTTACAAAAAAAGAAAACCGAAAGCAGCTTATAGTTGGTTTCCTAGGGTTTTCTGCAACTATTTTCATCTTTGAGTTTTCAGAACGACTTTTACACCTTGAGGATTCTCTTAATCTTTTGGGTTTTTACTTACTGCTTTACGTCAGCATTGTGATTCACGAGCTGGGACATTATTTTGTGGCAAAGTTCTATCAAATTCCTGTCAAATGGTTTGTTGTTGGTAATGGCTGGACCCTCATCAAAATAGGAAAATTTCGTTTTAAATTATTCCCATTTTCAGGTTATGTGCATTTAGGTGAAACACGTAGTGTTTCAGCAGCCATACAAGTTTTATCGGCAGGTGTTATTATTGTACTTTTAACACTGCCCCTTATGGTCTTCATCCTAAAGATCATGTCTTTCTCAACAAAAGACATCCAATATGTCATTTTTTTAGTCATAAGCTTAGTGCTTTATAATCTTATGCCTTTCATCCCTAAAACCGATGGCCATCAGATTTACAGGATTTTAAAGCATCTTGCCCGTGAAAAGAAAAATGAAAACCAAAGGGAAAAGTCTCAAACTGAAATGGAGATATATGAAAAAAATATTTTTATTCATCTGTTTAACCATCATTTTATCGAGCTGTTCAAAAGAAAAAGAAATCCAGAGAAATGAAGCAAAAGAACCTGGCTATACCTCTGTTGAAATCATCAACCATCACATAATCAAATCAGATACATCCTTTGAAATCAGTGAGCATTATGATAAAACAGTTGAGTACTATAGGGCAGGTAAACTTGTGAAATCAGAGACTTACAATGAAAGTGATGAACGCCTATCGACGACCACCTATACCTATGATCAAGAAAATTTGATTAAGCAAGAAAGAAAAAGTGAATTATCTCATGAGACCAGCGTCTACTTATGGGATTATGAGGGGGATTTGTTGAAAAGCGAAACCTATTACTTTAATCAAGATCTGATTCAACAAAGTACTTATGTTTATGAGAGTAGAGATACCTATGTTATGACCAAAAGAGATGCCTCGGACCAAATCATCCAAACCATTATTCAAACTTGTGAATCAGAAACGCCAAAAATCATTTATGTGAAACAGTTCAACGCAAAAAATGAAGAGCAACTTGCTTCTAGAATTTATTATAATGAACAAGATCAAATCATTAAACAAGCATCTTACGACCATGATGCGTTGAAAACCACAGAAGAAATGATTTACAATTCAAAAAATCAACTGATTCAAACCAACATTAACCTTGAAGGTGTAAATCGTAGCGCCTCATATACCTACGATGTATATGATCATGTGATTGAAGTCGTGGATTCAACGAGGAATTTGGTTATTTATAATGTCGAATATGTCTATAATGCCTATGGCGACTATATTTCAATGAAGTTATATGATCACGATCAACTCAAAGTTTATGAAACAAGAACCTACACCTATTAGCCTTTAAGATCAATAGCTTGTAAATCGACACAAGAACTGGCTTTAAAGCTATATTTTATACACGAAACAGGAGATTTCATGTTAGACAACACCTTAGAAAAAGAAAACAATCACTATGACGAAACCAGTAATCACTATCAAATCATACACAAATGGAGTGCCTATGTTTTTGCAGCACTCTTTTACATCTTTTCATTAACGAGTTTAGTGCATAACCCAGGCTTATTTAAATTCTTCTGTATTGGCATTCTCTTTATTTACACAGCCATTATGGGTCTTATGGGCAAATTTGTTTATCTCGTTGGGTATCTTGGACATCGTCCTAAGGTCATGAGAGCTTTAAATGGCATCTATGGGATCATTGGCATAACCTGTATGCTCAATGCGGTTTTTATCCAGTAAGTATGAGGAGGAAAAAATGTATCCATGTCCAAACTGTCATGAAAAAACCATTGGCTTTTGGAAAAAATTTTTAATGGGACCTGCTAGAAGTACCTCTTGTTCAAATTGTGGTGCTCAAGTGTCTACTTCCTATTGGAGTTTAATGGTGATCCCATTTTTAAGTTTTTTCCTTGTTTATATGGCTCGCTTTTTTGAAACCCCAAAGCACTATTTAATCTTCTTATGGAGCATTGTATGCATTACGGTTACCCTCATGGGGATACTAAACCCTTTAATCGTCAAACCTGAGATCAAAACAAAAAAATATCATATTAAAAATATGATCATTATTATTTTGTACATGACTTCTGTGCTTTCTATACCACTCTACTATTTAGATAAAAGCAATCCTGTCTATGTCGATGATCGATTAGCTGTAGATTACAATATCATTCAAAGCAGATTCTCACATCTCTTAGAGGATTTAACAGAGCATGCCATTTCAAAAGCCTATGGAACAAGAGCAATTCAAAGTGCACAAGATCATACGGTTATGGGTATCCAAGAAATTTCTGAACTCGCGAAAAACCCACCTCAAACCAATTTGCTTAGTTTGTATCCATGGCTCATAGAACAATATGATCCAACGACAGGTTTAAGCGAAGAAGCAATTTCACTTTTAAAGGCATTGATTGCCCTTGATGCAACCTATGGTGGTTTAAGTGAGTCCTCAACTTATGAAATGCCTATTAACCCCTTTATAAAAGTATCACTGCCACCACTTGGTGTAAAATACTTTGAAGCAGTAGACGCACTGCTTCTCAAATACGGAGTCAATTAACTGCTGCTTAAAATAAAATAGTAACCCCTTTTTAGTGGTTACTATTTTTATCTTTAATCGCTTATTCTATGAAATCCACCTCTTTTAACCAATCCAAGTAGGCAAAACTCAAATCTTCCTTTGTCAAACCCAGTACAGTCATTAAAACTTCATCCATAGTTTCTTGATTTTCAAGTTCATGATTTAAATTCAAAGCAGAATCATTAAAAGGCTTCTTCCCTGCTTCTTCAAACATTTCCATTAAAGTCTCATGTCCATAGGTTTCAACAATATATCTGACATACATGTAGGAAGTATCATAGAAATTGATGATCTCTTCTCTTGGCAAATCCGCTGTGGTATCAATGGCTTCCAGGTTCTTTAAACTCATCTTTACACCTTTTTTTGTCATATTTGAAAGTAGACTTGAACTTTCAAAACCATAGTATGCTGAACCATCATACATGGCAATACCTTCTAGTAACCAAACTGGCAAGTTATGATTACAGATGCGAATGGTAATATGATGAACCAGTTCATGCTGGATAACCCCTGGATAGCCCTTGTAACTCAAGTCATATTGGGTAAAAAGTTTTAAGGATTCATCAGGTTCGGACCAACCTGTGAAAACATAGCCATTAGAAGGAATGGTTCTTTGTCTTAAGAGTTCTTGATCTGTGAACAACTTCATTTCAAAATAAGGATGTGGTTTTTCCTCATAGAGAAAATGTAAATGATCATAGGCATCCTTTAGCATCTCGGAGAACTCCTCCACTCTCGTTTCGCCAGGCATATACTTCACAGTGAACAGTGGATTCTCTTCTTCTTCAAAGTGATAGCCATAATCATGCCATGCACCGTCTTCATATTTAAACAACAATGGATAAGTCATTTCGTAGTGAGTATCCATGTCGTGACTTTGATAAACGGTTACAACCACCTCATTTGCATCAATGGTCTCTATCCCTTTGACTTCCAAGTAAAGGTTGCTGATAGAAGGATCAATCATCCCCATATACCAGCGTTCCTGCTCTTCATAGAAATAAGGATTTCTCTGTGTAATTTGTCCCATATAAAGTTCAAGATTTTCTGCCTCCAAAGCCTCCAACCTTTCAGACATCACGTCTTCAATGGCGATTTCAAAAGGCACATCAGGTTTTGAAAGATCCTCTAAAACAATGGTGGTCTCCGGTTCAACAACCAGTTTTGAAATATGATTAAATGCTTCTACAGTTTTCGCATTGTAATCTCCTTCACCATCGGTATGAATAGGAATCACCTTTTGAGCATGTATGGCATCCGCCACTCTTGAAACTTCTTCGGGACCCATATTGTAGTAACCATCCATACAAAGTAAAGCGTAATCAATGTCATATGCTTGTAAATCATCCATTTCCAATAAATAGGAGGTATCTCCTGAGTGATAAAGGGTAAGATCCTGAATCTTAAGAATGAAACCACAGGCTTCCTTTGCCTGGTGATTCTCATTGTATGCAGGGACAGCCTGTAAGATCATATCTTCCAAAACCATTTGATCCCCGGCTTGAATGTCCATAGGACATTCAATGATTTGTCCACCTTCTTTTAAATTCACACGATCTGTGACATTATGATCTGAATGTTGATGGGTCACAAAGACATAATCGGCTTCCTTCTCATAGGCTTCTACAGAACCTGCATATGGGTCTATGTAAATCACTCGACCATCAGAAATCTCAATACGCACACTGGCTCTCCCCAAGGTGGTTAAGGAAACCTGTAGCGCTTTTTCATCTAATGCTTTTTCAGTTTCTACAACTGGCGCTTCTCCATTTTTGTTCTCATTATTTGCTCCATTTGAGCAACCCGTCAATAGTAAAATGATGCATAATATCCCGAATATCTTTTTCATTTCAACCTCTTTTCTTAAGGTGTTTTTAAGTCTTTAAACCATTTTAAAGCCTCGATACATTCTTTTGCCCATTTGATTCTAGCCTCGTTGAGATAAACCCCTTTTTTGGTGCATAAATATTGGTTCAACTGTTTCCTAGTTGGTAGTTTCACTTCTTCCATGTGATCTACATCCCCTGAATAACCCTGCAAAATACTTTCATTGAAATCAATGGATCTTTGAAGTTTTGCAATCATTTCATCTTCTGACAGCAAGTCACTGAAATAGAACTTGAGTAAGGTTTCATCCTTGTCGTTAAAGTCTTCTGTATCTTCTCTCAACCATTCAATCAAGGCGTCTTGACCAAGTTCAGTTAAGGCGTACTCAATGCGATTGGGTCCTGACGCACTTTCAATATTTCTAGATTCCACCAATTTGTACTTTTCTAGTCTTGCCATGGTTGGATAAATTTGACCATATGAGGTTTTCCAAAAATGGGTTAAGGCCTGTTCCACCCATTTTTTCATTTCGTAACCTGTCATAGGCTTTAAACTTAATAAACCGAGTAATGCATATGCGTTTGTAGTAAACATGTGTCCTCCATGTATCATTTTGATATATATCTTATTGATATAGTATCATGTGCTTATTATGAAATCCAATTAAACATTTGTAATATTTTCAGAATATTCATTCAAAACAAAAACTGTCCACATTACGTAGACAGTTGTCATTCACAATTTGCTTATCTCTTTCAGCTTTTATATGCTGGTTTAATTTTTCACGATTCAGGATATTATTTCATAAGATCCTTATATATTCTTTAAGTTCTTGAAAATTTCCTTTTAAGATTTTTTCTTGAACCCTTTCTAATAAAACTACATCATTAATCGTGGCGACTTGATTCATAACATCCTGGAGATCCTCTTTGGCATACAGCGCTTCCAATAATCTCTTATTAGAGCTTCTTAAACCATCGATTTGACCTTCTTCTCGACCTTCTTCTCGACCTTCTTCTCGACCTTCTTCTCGACCTTCTCTTCTAGCACCAGACAATTGACTTATATAATCTAAAATCGCTTTTTTTCTTACTTCAGCTTCTGCTCTAACTGCATCATCAGCGCTTATTTCCTTTAGCTTTTCCACAGCTACTTTAATGTCTTCATTCTCTCTTGACAGTTGCTCTATTTCTTCATCACTTTCAGCAGCAATAAATTTTAACCACTGCTTTAATTTTTGATTATCCAAGATATCATCTCCCAATAGCTTTTCCAATTTTCTCAATTCCAGGTAATGTATTTCTACGACATCCTTGTACACATCATTGATATTTTTTTGATTCTTCAAGGTATAAATAGAATGAAATGCTTCATGATTAATGAAATCAAAATCTAAAATGTTAACTTGAATGACTTTTTTGAGCTGATTATAATCTTCACCTCTTTTTAATCCTTCTGTGTATAGCTTTGCATAATAGAAAAAACTTCTCTTACTGTAATTGTACAAATTATTCACTTGTATTTCAACGTGAAGTTTTATACCATTTTCAAAGACTGCTGATAAATCTATGATGGATAACTTCTCATAAATGTGTTCTGGTAATAATATAACATTTGTTAGAATTTCCAAATCTGTAACTTCACGATTCAGCACTGCAGAAAGAAAAGGTTTTAAAATTCCTTCTGATCCAGGTGTACCAAACAATTTTTTAAAAACATAATCAATTTTTACAGACAATAACTTATGTTCCATATAATCTCCTTTCAATTTTCCTATAGTTCAACACTACTAAAAGAATTGAAAATAAACAATTTCACATAAGTTATATTTGAATTTTTTCCTTAATAATCGAAATGCTCTAGATAATCCTTGATTTCATCTTTGTAAGCCTTTTCTGCAACGACATAGAAAAAGGTATTGTCAATTCTTGAGACGAGATAATAGTAATTGTCATCCGTCGCCGCATAGGAACCGTTGTTGCCCAGTTCAGTACTGACATGGGACGAAGAACCTGTAAAGGCATTTTCAAAAGCAGTGACATTTTGATCAAAGGCATCCTTTGCCTGTTCTTCAGTAGGTACAATATAAAATTCTACTTGAAACTTGTCATTATAGGCTATGGTTACACTTTCCACTGCCCCTTCAGGAAATTGACCTGTGGCATCTACGGTTTTCATTTCCATTGCATTGGCATAATCCAAAAAATCTTCTACAGTTGTCGGTGTCTTATCACTCTCACACCCTGACAATATAAGAACCAATCCCAAAATTAATACGAATTTTTTCATAATGCTCCTTTCTTGATCACCTCAAATCACTTATACCCAAAAACAGGTTTCAATCTCTATCTGTTATGTTTTCTAACACAAAAGATTAAAATTTAATGAACTTTCCATAAATCACAGGTCCATCTGTAGACGTTTAAATTTCTTTCACTTACAATTAAGATAGATAAAAAAATAACAAAGATTTGATATCCTAGGGAGTTTTCATGATTTTATATTTAATAGATTTTTTAATCCTTATACCTCTGGCACTTTTCATCCATCAAATGGGTCATGGGCTAGGTGTGAAGTTGTTTGGTGGTGCTATTTCAGAAATCAGCATTGGCCAAGGTCAGGTATTTCTAACCCTAAAAAAATTAAAACTTAAAACCTTTATCTTTATGGGCGGTAGTTTTTCATATTTGTCCATTCCAAACTACAAACCCATAAAAAAAATCATCATTTTGTTGTGTGGCTCTGGTTTAAACATCCTGAGTATTGTCATTGCTTTAATAGTGATGAAAATACTTCCCAAGGATCAGTGGCTGATACTTTTACTGAATCATTTTGTTGACCTTTCTTGGCTTGTTGGGATCATAGCACTTTTGCCACTCGCTCTAGGTTCAACGAAACTGGATGGGCTTCAAATAAAAGAACTGATTCAATTTCATCAAGCCCATGTTAAAAGTGAAAAAAAAGCATCTTAAGGAGTCTTATGAAATATATTATTGATTTGGACGGCACCCTCTTAAATGGCACCCAACCTAATTTGGACAGTGTTTTATTTATGCATTACTTGATAGAGCATCAAATTGACTTTATCATTATGACCAACTCCATTAAATCTCCAGAAAAGATTATGGAACGCTTGAAGGTAGTAGGTATTTATGTTTCTCAAGAGCAAATCATGAATCCCATTGTTGCTATGAATGCTTATCTTGAAAACAAAGGTTACAAGAATGCCTATGTCGTGGGCAGCTTTTTGGAAACACAACAAGTTAAAGTGCCTTTGGAAGATGAGTCACCAGAAATCATTTTGCTTCTGGATTTTGAAAAGGAAAATATGGGATATGACATTCTGCAGAAAATCTTTCATTGGATGGAAGCAGGTATTCCAGTTGTTACAGCTTCTAGATCCTTGTACTACTTGAAAGATCATAAAAAACAACTGGATACGGGTGCATTTGTCACTTTATTGGAACAGGTCTCAGGACAAAATATCGAAGTCTTTGGCAAACCTTCATTCCGTTACTTTGAATCCGGTATTGCCTTGTTAAAAACCACAAAAGAACAAGTGACGGTTATAGGAGACGATTATCAAACAGATATGCTAGGTGCATTAAATGCAGGCTGCCAAGGTATTTTACTGCAATCAGGAAAGTATGAACAGGGAGATGAAGAAAAGATCTCTGGGATTTCTTGTGTGGATCACTTCATGGCAATTTTCAACAAGAGATAAGGAAACTTTATGAATGGATATGATTATTTAGAAAAACAGGTTTTTAGTGTTTTTGACGACCATGGTTTAAGTCAGATTAAGATTCATACTCAAAACGTGATAGAACTTTCGAAGGAATTCTCTTTTCAATTCAATATTCATCAGGATAAACTTAAAAAAGCTGCTTTGTTACATGATATCAGTGGTATCATTAAGAATAGAGACAGAGTCTCTTATTGTGAATCCCATAAGATCCCTCTCATTGAAGAAGAGATTGAATTGCCAGTGCTTGCTCATCAAAAGATTTCAAAACATATGGCAAAAAATAGGTTTGATGTCCAGGAGGAAGATATCTTATCTGCCATCAGCTGTCATACCACTTTAAAATCTGATGCCAATCCACTGGATAAAGCACTTTTTATTGCCGATAAGCTGGCGTGGGATCAGGAAGGCATACCACCTTATTTTAATTCGGTTTCCAGAGCTTTGGAAACATCTCTTGATTACGGCATTTACATTTACATGGATTATGTCATTAACAATCAGTGGTTAAAAGTCATTCATCCCGATTTCCTAAAGACATATTTGATATTGAAACGAAAATTCTATTAAAATCCTCAAGGAGGTTTTATGAAATTCAAATGGTACCATGGTACAATACTACTTTTAATACTCTTACTGATTTTTACTTATGTGGTTTTTGAAAACAAGATCAAGGAAAAAGAAAACACCATTGAAAGCCTGGAAATGATCAATCAAGAAACACAGACAGAACTTTCATCTCAAATAAACTCCTTGGAGACAAAAATAATAGAGAACGAAGAACAAATCAAGGTCCTCAACAACTCCTTAGTAGCTACCAATGAAGTTCTTGAGGGTGCGGAAGAACAAAACCATGTTCTTTTAGAACAGTTAGATCAATTCCAACGTAATTACATGTTCATTTATGATTTTATCAGCAATCGTACAGGACTGGATGATCCTGATTTGATTTTGGAAGATTTGCTTCAGCACAGTGAACGCATTGAAACACCACCGGTTCTAGGTGGCACCATGTATTTTTACGATGCAAAATTTGTCAGTGAATTCTGGGTCTATGGCGCCTTTGAAGACGGTCACATTACAGGTGGCGGTTTATACGCCTTTGACGTTTCTGAAGCGGGTCAAATCACTTGGACCACCCTATTTGAGAAAGTAGTTGAGTAATGCGATATATTTTTAATCCCAAAGTTCTTTTATTTGCTTTTTATCTGGCGACCATCATACAGAGTTTCATTGTGTTAAAATTCTTTGCTTATCAAGCCCAACTGGGAAAAAGACTTTTAAAAGAAAAAGGCAGATCTAAACTTCACATCAGCTTCATGATTTTATTTGGTTTGGTGCTATTTGTTCTTTTAATTTTAATGCGGTATGCTCATTTTATTAAAACCACCTCATTGGTGCTTTTAATAGGCCTATTTGTCTTGGAAAGATTCCTACTTTACCTCAATGATTTTTCCTTGTTTGAAAATGGCATCATTTGCGCTCAAGGTGTTATCTTTAAGAAGAACATCCTTAAAGCCATGTGGATAGAATCCAAACATCATCAAAACCATTTGCAATTGGAAGTTCGTGTTGGCAAATATCGCAGGCTATTTGTGACACAGAAGATCTCAGAAAACCATGAAAATCAAATTAATGCCTACTTTAATATCCATCGATACGACTAAAAATTCTTAAGTTTAATCCAATGATTTTTCAAGTCTATATATGACAAACTGTTGTCGTAATTTATAGGCTATAATAACTTTAGGAGGTAATGCTATGGAGCAGTTTATTAAAAATTGGGTAAAGGAAATGATAGATTTTCAAGGTGAACCAACGGCCTTAAAAAAATGCGGTTACAATTGTGCCACCTCTAGCGGTATGATCGATGAAATTGAAAAAAAACTAGAAGTCACACCTTATGAAGGCAAGGATTTTCAAGCCTTAGAAGATTATATGAGAAAGCATGTTTTTCATGAACATCATATGTCTCTAGAAGATGATAGAATTCATTTGACTTATGCCTTTGATGCCTGTGTCTGTCCAGTCATGAATCACCATCAAAGGTTAATTCTTGATTGATAGATCTCATTTTTTCATAAGATTCTCCATCTGTCTCCATAATCATCTTTTTAATATTATCTTCAGAAGCTGGAACTGCAGAAGTGCCATGTCTTACATAGACACCATTAGGTTTTAAACCTTCTTTCTTTATCTAATAAGGTTTCTTATTGCCTGATTGAACAGAAATTTTAAGTATATCTGAATCATCCACCTTTTCTACTTTATATTCTACAAACATAGTGATATCAGGGCTTATCGAATCTCTTACCATATTGGTTACTTTCGTTAACTCTGAATCAAGAGTATCTATTCCAAAAGCTTTTCCATTATCTTCAATGCCTATATAAATGTTACCACCATATGAGTTGGCAAATGCAATAATTTCTTTCTTAATATCTTCAGGGACTTCTCGTTTTAACTCTGTATGCAAATCTTCCCTGAATATTAAAGCCTCCTACTATACATCTGTCATCTCCTACCACTATTCCAACACCTTCTACCACCTAGTGCAAGATAGCAAACTGACATTGCTGCCAGGTACTGGATATTTGTCCTGGATATTTGGACATGCTCCTGGATATTCTCCTAGGCCGACTGGTCTGAATTCTTCATTCGCATTATCTAGTTTTCCATAATGCCATTGGATGATTTCTGATTCGATCTAGAATCCTTTCATTTTCAAAAGTAGCTCAGGAATGTATTCTCCACTTTCAAACTTATCTAGAAATTCCTTCTCCTCCTTTGTTAAAACCATCAAACTAGAAATATACTCTTTAACAAGTTTCTTAGCCGACTCTAATTCAAAATCATCATTTGTTTTTATAACAGGATAGAGATCTGTCTTAATTTTTCTCTTTGTAATCAAATCAATACCTATGGTATCAAAAGACTTGTTTATGCTGTTTTTATCTCTCGCTGATATGGCTGCATAGAATACAACACATTTTCTCAACATTTGTTTTTCTGATCCATCAAAGAGACCATAGTGAATCATGTTTCTTACATCGTATAAATCCCTAGCTGCAGTTCTATTTAACAACGCATTTATCTTACTTCCATATATCTCAAGAGAAACTAAAGACTTTACCTTATACTCACTAGAAAAATGTTCAGTTATAATCAGCTTTTCTTCTGCATTAAAAATGTGTGACCTTAAGGAGTAGTTTACTTCAATTTTGATATTGTCCTTATTCCCGCCTGCTCCCAAGTAATCATAAACCCAAGAGTCTAAACTATGAGGATTCTTGGTCTTGGGATTTTTTGAATATCCCTGGGACACCATATAGCGATCAATAGTGCTATTAATGATCTCTCTGTCTTCCAGCATTTTTTCTCTACTGTTAGTAATTAAATAATCTAAATCTATATCTACAGAAAGACGTGGCAAGTTGAAAATCGTTAGATTAATGGCCGTCCCACCTTTTAATGCAAGTCGATTTTTTAGAACTGGATTTGTATTTAGATACTCTAGAATATCTGCTAACCTCGTCACCTTCTCTAATGTATCCCTTACAAACCCAAGCTTTTCAGCTTTTTTGCCTAAATATATAATGTCATAGTTAGACAAGTATGTCACCTCCTTGATCGGTTATTTCGAATAGCCCTCTGGGTACCATCAGTTCCCATTCACTGTCATAGAAGTTGTCCTTCTTTGCCTGGCTCACAAGGTACAACCTACTTTTTCCTATTTTACCTTTACAATATTCTATGAAATCCTTCGATAACTGCATCTTTTCTCGATAATGATTAAGGAGAAATCCTACCCGTTGATAAAGAGCTTGAGTATTATATATATCAAGGTATTGCTTCAGTTTATACTCATCTAAATATTGGATTCCTTCCAGACAGTTTAACAGTTCTTCTAACCCACCTATTTTATTGAAATCCTTTACGCTGTCAACAACGGTCCTTTCCATATCTGTTATTCTCAACCCAGTGGTGTTCTTTGCTTCAAAAACACCCTCACTCATCTTTGATGCAATATATTTATAAGTGACATAATCATATTCAAAATGATTGAACTTTGATTCAGATGAAACATACACTTCATAGAATACTTGATTCGCTAGCCCATAGTATTCAAATGCGCTATGATGAGAAATATATGCCGTCTCATTTATGGCGCAAGCAATCTGATAACGAGTTGCCACAATTTGCCCTGTTGCCGGGTTGACCACAGAGTATATATTCTTTCTTATCTTTTTGACCAGATTCTTTTTCATTAAACGGCCCAACTTAGAATAAGCTGTCTTTTCACTACCTACAAGCTTTTTTACATCATCGATTGTAAAAACCGGATACTTCGCCAACTTAGTAAACACATCCACTAATCTCACCCCTTTTTTTAATTTTGAAATTATTCTCTTCATATCCAAAGAAAAACATTCCGTTTTTAAAACTATTAATTTTAAATAACTTCATTTTCTTTTTAATTTTACCACGTTATTCCTCACAATTAAAGAAAATCGTTTCATTTTTAAAAACAGCATCTCAAAAATGAAACAATTATCAAAATAGTCTAAAAAACTAATTAATTGCATTGGTACCTGTCACCTTAACTTTAGTTATTGAAAAGAATCGTGTATTTCCAATTGCTTCACATCTTTTCGTTTTATCATATGACTTAAATTTAACTGAATAACTTAATTTTTCATTCAATGGATCGTCTTTGATGGTCCATAAATTATGGCTGAAATAGGATCTTAATGCAAAGTATTAACCCATCATGGAAAAACATGTTTCTCATTTTTGAATTCTGATAGATTATAATTATTGAATGCATTGAAAACTTACATCTCGAAGTTATTGCAAAACCAAGATTTCCATCAACAACTTAAGCGAAAGTGTCAGTTACGGGATGTTCTATTTGAAATTTGTACCGGTATATCTTGAGTCACTTTTATTTCTGAAGTGTATGATAAAGTCAAATTTAAAATCTTAAAGTAATTAAGCGTTGTAATTGCAAGGCTTTTACTATTGCACAAAAAGGTCAAGAAGTAATAAAGACAAGATGATATACTAGTATTGAAAGGTGGTGTGTGCATGTCAGACTACTATAAAAAACTTCAGATTACGCTAGATTACATAGAAGCCAATCTAAAAACAAACATAGAAGTGGAAACACTTGCAGAATTATGTCATTATTCTCCTCAACATTATATGAGAATCTTTCAATCAGTGGTGGGGATTCCAGTGGTGGACTACATCAGAAAACGCAAGCTATCAGCGGCTGCTTACGAGATTATTGAAACAGATCAAAAGCTCCTAGATATCGCTTTAAACTATGGGTTTAATTCTCATGAAAATTTCACGCGGGCTTTTAGTCGAATCTTCGATATTTCACCGAGTGGATACAGAAAATTAAACAATCATGCAATCCCAAGAGAGTTTTGGAAAGTCACATTTGAGGACAGCGATGTTCAAATTCGCTATATGAATGCACTAGAGGCGCTACTTGATAAATTGAAAGCGGATCATAATATCGTTGCGGTGATTCTTGCCGGCAGTTTGTCTTATGATCAAGTTTGGGAAAAATCAGACATCGACATCGTGATTGTTGTGAATGATGACAGTAAACCAAAGCGCCATCTATGTCTAATGGAAGATCATATTACCATAAATGGGCATGTGGAAACCCGTTCAGAGTTTAAAAAGAAGCTATCCACCATGACTCGAGGGTTAATTTATCACTCTTACTTAGCGATGGGCACCATGGTGTTTTGTAATGATCCAGCACTTTTAGAAGTCTTTAACAACTTTGGACTTGATGTAGAGATTGGGATTAAAGACAGAGAAATCGCCATATTACACAATCTAGCTGGTGTGATCGTAAATTTGAACAAGGCTGAAAAATGGCTGAAAGTTAAGGATGAACCGCGATACGCCTACCTTTGGCTGATTGAAACTTTAAAGCATGTCTCCAGCATAGAAGTGCTTATTAATGAGAGTATACCTACGCGAGAGGTAATCCTACAAGCACTTAAGTACAACAATCCAATGATTGAAGAACTGTATATAAAGCTTATGGACAATCGTAAGAACAACATAAATGTATCAAGTGCAATTGAAAAAATATATGAATACATCAGACAAAATGTAGAGGCTTTGTGTCGTCCGATTTTGGATTATTTAAGAGCACAAACTGAAATTAAGCCCTTATCGGTTATGGAAAAGGACTTTAACTTCAGCATTGATGCTATGATTTTAAACGAGGTCTGTGATTGGTTGTGTGAAGAAGGACTGCTCATGAAAGATTCAGCGGTAACCTATTTGACGAAGAAAAGTCCTTTAGGGGTTACAGAACCAGCATACTTAAGGGCTGGAGATGATTTCGAAATTATTTTTTAAGTGTAGATCAAAGGGTGAGAGGTGACAGATGAACGATCAAAATTTCATAGAGATTAAAGGCGCACGTCAAAACAATCTTAAAAACATCAGTTTAAATATACCTAGAAATCAAATAACTGTAGTCACTGGTGTCAGTGGCTCGGGAAAATCTTCCTTGGCTTTTGAGACCATCTATGGTGAGGCACAGCGACGTTTTTTGGATTCGCTACCAAACTTTTCAAAAAATCGAATCGCTCAGCTTCAAAAACCTGAAGTGGATTTTATATTTGGGCTATCACCAGTGGTTGCAATTGAGCAAAAAAGAGGACTTGCAAATCCTAGATCTACCGTGGGGACAATGACGGATATCTATGATTACATGAGACTTTTATTTGCAACCTCTGGAGAGATTAAATGTCCTTATTGCACCGAAACATTTAAACCGAAAACGACAGGTGAAATCGTTGAAAGTGTTTTATCCTTACCCAATGGTACAACGGTTGAGTTTAGTGTTCCTATATGGAAAATCTACGGTGAAACTTATGAATACTTATTCACAGAAGTCAGACAGAAAGGGTATCACGAAGTCATCGTTGATGGTGAGAGAGTCGATTTAGCGGATAAAAAGGAATGGGATGATTATCAGGCATATGACATAAAAGCAATTGTTGATCGATTCGTGGTCTCACCAGAAATAGAAAAAAATATGATTAACACCATAGAAACAGCACTGGAAGTAATCGGTGAACATACGCTTATGGTTGAGATTCTTTCAGATGATTTAGACGCAAATCTTAAAGCGGATTTCTATGGGAGCTTTGGATGTAAAGAACACCATCTGAATATGGTGGACATCGAGGCGCATTACTTCTCCTTTAACAACATGAGCAGCGCTTGTGTCACATGTGGCGGGATTGGCACTTCTAAAAAGGCAGATCCGCGACTCATGATTATCAATCCGGAAAAGAGTATTCATGCAGGTGCTTTTGATCCAAGTGTTTTTAATCCTAAAGACAAAAGTGCAGCTAAGAGTTTGATTTTCTACAATTTAGCTAGGCAATATAGATTTGATTTAGACGAACCTTTTAAATTGTTAAGCGAAGAAGCTAAGGAGATTATCTTCTACGGGACAAAAGGGGAAAAACTCAATATTGAACCGCCTCCATACCCACATAAGAACAACTATATGTTGGGAAGAACAATTCAGTTTACGGGATTGGTTAATATCACTGAACGGTGGTATCGAGAGGCAACGAGACGTGATAAATACAACGAAATGATCATGGAGTGGTTCAACAAGAAGATGGTAGAGTTCACCTGTCCAGACTGCCATGGAAAAAAATTAAAACCTCAGCGGTTTAACGTTTTGATTCAGGGCAAAGACATCCACGAACTTTGTTGGATGGAACTTACAGATCTTATCGAATTCCTGGAAGGCTTGGTTTTTGAAGATGCTCTGAAACACATTGCAGAACCAATCCTCAATGAAATTAAGAAAAGAGTTGCCCTTTTAGTAGAGATTGGATTGGATTATCTGTCCATAGGAAGAAGAGCAGATACCATATCAGGTGGTGAGGCACAAAGAATTCGCTTGGCCTCACAAATCAGTTCAGGGCTGATGGGGATGATCTATATACTGGATGAGCCAAGTATCGGACTTCATGCAAGAGACAGTATTAAGGTCATTAAGGTGCTCAATCACCTTAGAGATCTTGGCAACACTGTAATTGTCGTCGAACATGATTTAGAAACGATTGAAAATGCCGACTTTATTGTAGAACTTGGTCCAGGTCCTGGAATCCATGGTGGTGAAGTGGTTGAAGCTGGTCCTATCCATCAAATAAGGAAATCTGGAACTTCTTTGACAGGTAAGTTTCTTATGGGAAAGGACTTGATCAATACCCCTAGTAAAAGAAGACAATCCAGCGGTCATTTTTTGACCATTAAAGGTGCAAAGGAAAACAATCTGAAAAATTTGGACATCCAAATTCCACTCGGTGTATTAACTTGTGTCTCCGGTGTTTCTGGGTCAGGTAAAAGTACATTGATTAACGATATCTTATACAAAGGCTTAAAGAGTCTCTCGGATCCAAGAATTATACCTGGTGTCCATGAAGGCATCTTGGGAACAGAACACATCAACGACATCATCAACATTGACCAGTCCCCGATTGGGAAAAGTAGTCGATCAAATCCAGCAACCTATATTGGACTTTTTGACAATATTAGAAAATTGTTTGCTGAAACTGATGAAGCAGTAACGCGAGGTTACAATGCAACGAACTTTAGTTTTAATGCCAAGAACAGTGGACGCTGTGAGCACTGTAAAGGCGAAGGGAAAATTGTCACAAGGCTTCAGTTTATGCCGAACGTAGAAACAGTTTGCCCAATTTGTAAGGGAAAATTATATAAGAAAGAAATACTGGATGTGAAGTATAAGGACAAAAGCATCTATGATGTATTGGATATGAGTGTTGAGGAAGCTGTGGTTTTCTTTAAAGGGAAAAATACCATTCACCATAAGCTCGATGTAATGAATCAATTGGGTCTTGGCTATTTGAAATTGGGGCAGTCCTCTAACACACTTTCCGGCGGTGAAGCTCAACGAATTAAACTCGCTTCAGAACTGGGGAAGATTAAAAAGAACATCAACAACCTCTATATCTTAGATGAACCAACCACTGGTCTTCATATAGAAGACATAAAAAAGTTGCTAAAGTGCTTTGATCATCTGCTTTCGAAAGGACATTCGATTATCGTGATTGAGCATAATTTAGAAGTTCTTAAGACCGCAGATCATATAATTGATTTGGGTCCCGAAGGTGGAAAAAAAGGAGGCCTTTTGGTCGCTGCCGGAACACCTGAGCAAGTGAGTTCGGTGATGCATTCCGTTACAGGACAGTTTTTAAAGAAAGTTTTGTAGGAATCATACTTTAAAGATATGCTTGTAACGGTCACAGATAGTCATTATTCTCAACATCAATGATGCTATTCTTTCTAAATTTTTACTTTAGGTACTGACTAAAAGATCATGAGTTAATCATCGTTATGGATCAATTCATTGAAAACTTACGTCTCGAAGTTATTGCAAAATCTAGATTTCCATCAACAACTTAAGTGTCAGGTACTCTATATGCCTATCTATTCTTAATATGAGAAAGAGCTAGATTCATTAAAAATCTAACTCTTTCTTTTCTTATACTTTACTCTTCACTTTTTATTGCACTGCTATTTGACGCTGCTTCGATGTCCATATAATTTGGATGTGAAGCTAGTACATCGTTAAAGTTAGGTGATTCTTGATCTACATCATTTCGGTTGATTAAGATATTTAAAATACTAACGATTTGACTTCTTAAAGTTGGGTCATTTGGTTTAAAAGTACCATTTTCAAAGTTCTTTACCAAACCTGCATTGTAAAGCATATAAATGTAATCTTTTACCCAGAATGTTGGTGTTACATCTTTAATCATCTGAGGTGTATGATCCACATCAACTTCAAAGTACTACCAGTATTTTGCTACAGTAGCAGAGAGTTCTGCTCTTATAACGATTGATCTGGTCTAAATAAACCGTCTCCATAACCTGAGAACATGCCTGCTCGTGTAGCTACATCAATGTAGCCATTCTCTTTCAACCAGGTTTTATAGGCAGAAAAGACAAGTTTATTGTCAATGCGGTCCTCTTTGTCCACAACCACAATCCTGTCATCAAAGAATTGTATCATGGGACTGAGCTCGGTTTTATATTCAAGCAGTAGTTTTTCACTGGCTTCGCATGAGGAAAAATTGAAGTCATTTGCCTGCAAAGTCGCAAGTGCTTTCATGGCTAGGTTAAAAATACCTGGCAGTTCTTGATAGAGCTTTTCTCGCAAGTTGGGGTCGTTTTGCTCCCCACCGAAATGTCTGGTGAAGGGAAGAAAATCAAGTCTTCTGAACAAGCCTTCACTTCTGTCATTGGTGATGGGGGCACCTTTACGGATGAGCCTTGTGCAGAAGGTATGGCGACAGGCATGGGGTTTGAGTTTCTGGGGGAGTTTGGCGTCTATGGTGATTCTAGCGAGGATGCGATTGACAGTATCGCTGCCTAGTGCCCCACGTTGGTCCGGTAGCAGGTATTCTGACTTGTAGTAGGGACTTTTTCTGAGCTCGATTATATAGACCTTGATGGTCTTTACCAGTTCTTGCTTAAGGGGTATTTCTCGGTATTTTCCCCCTTTCCCTATGATTTTCACATGATGTGATAGAAAGTCGATGTCACGGATACGAATAGCTACCAGTTCACTGACACGCACACCTGTATAGAGGAGGAGGTCCACTAGGACACTGTCACGAAGGTGCTTGATTTTGGTTTCAAGGTGGAACTGCAAGGCTTCTAGAGTAGTGTTTGAATAGACTTCAACGGGTTTTTCTGAGTCCTTGGCAATCTTGATGCGGTCTCTGGAGAGGTTGATGACGGCTTCATCCATAAAGTCCTTGGCTATGAGATAGTCGTTGAAGGACTTGATGCTGTTGAGTTTTTTATTCGTTGTGGAGGGCTCGTAGTGGTGGTCAATCAGGTGGTTTTTGTAGCTGATGATGGTGAAGCGGTTGAGAACACCCTCAAAGGGAATGCCCCTGTTCGAGAGAAAGTCAAAGTAGCCCCGAAGGTCAGTGGTATAGCTTTCAATGGTTTTGGGTGCCTTGCCATGGCTACTGAGGTAGGCGCCAAAGTGGTCGATGTGGTTCATAGCATTTTCTCCTTTCAAGATACGCCAAAGGGACTACCTGCTCAAACAGGTAGCCCCTCGGAATTTACGTTTTATGGTGTTTTGGATGTTGGTCCAGTGGTTGATGCACATTTTCATTTCAAAGCTGTTTTTTGCTACTTTCCGCTTGGAAGAGATGGGGGGTGATTTGAGGTGACTGCAGAATGATTGTTCTGGAGTGAGATTTGACTGTGTGGAAAAGAAAAAAGTGATGGAGCGACTTGGGTTGTCGGTTCCACCACTTTGAGTGTTGTTTTATGCAGTCAGCATCTGTTAAAAAATGTAGCTAGTTAGATTCTTTCTAGTTCGTATCTAGTATACTTCAATGAAAGTTCTTCAAAAGGCATACCTTTACCTTTCAATTTGCTATCATCAACTACTATCTTATCAGTCTCCCTGTATAAAATTGGGGTATCACCATTAGACTCTATCAAACAAGCACCTTCATTTACCTTCATCAGCTTTCCAGCAAATTCAAGCAACTTGGTTGCCCATTTCGAATTTGGAATTACTTCAAATACTAGTAAAACACTAAAATCTTGATGATAATCCTCATTCTTAAAGTGTAAGGTCTGCTTGCTCTCATTGAGTCTAAGTGTGTAGTCTTGTGTAACATACCTTTTGTTGTCACCCTCAACAATACAATTATCAAACTCAGTATTTGACTCAATAAAGTCATAAAGCTCTCCTACACTTTTGCTCCAACTGAAAAATAAATTATAAAACACATTCTCACCACTTTCACATTATTACTTAATTATTAATCTTGAAATAGTACCATTCTTTATTACAAGTAACTCTTCTAGATTATCAATTGGCCAATCTAAAAATTGATTAGCTAAATCATCCATAGAACCTTTAAATGCGTCCACGTTAAGGATTATTCTACTAGCCTGGCTGCTAGTCTTTGCTTCAACAGTAGACCAAATATTTCTAACATTTGCGGTCTCTGGAGAATAACAATCAAAAGCATTACCATTTATCAAGAAATCCGGATTAGAGTCAGGCTTTATACCGTATCCATTACCACCAACTGTTTCAGGAAGCATTTCAACATCATAACCTTTGTTAGCAAGTAAATCCGCTGAGCTATTTTGACGAGTAATTGGACCTGGGTCATTGACATCAGGAACTTCATATTTACCCTTAGGTGCTCCACCTGTTGGTAATTCTGGGTCTGTAAACTTCTTACCATTTGCTATTGCCTCATCAAAGTTATTACTCATTTTAGTCAATGCGTCAGAATTACTTATTCCTACTGCCTTCGCATCATCTAGGTGTTTAGTAACAAGATTACTCGTCCCCTAGTATAGTAAGGTTATAGGTATAGTATAATATTTTTAACAATTATTTATGTAAATCTATTGAATAGTTATAGATTTGCCGTCCCCCGGGAAATGATTTTTCATTTATACCTGTACTTGAGACAATCAATCCATTCAATAAACATATACAAATAAGCTGGTTAGGAGCATTGGCTATACCTGTATCACTCGCTAGGCTGTATCTTATTGATTTATGGTTACCTATTCGAAAGGAGATTTTTATGAATAACATTTTATCTGTCGGTATTGATGTTGGTGCTGATTTTTCTTACATGTCTATTGTTCTTCCAAATCATCAGTTTATTGGTAAACCGTTTAAAATCATTCATAATAGTACTGATTCCTTATTAAAGGCTTTTTCAATTATAAAAAATGTCGAATCAGACCACCCAAACTTTGTAACTCGTATTTTAGTAGAATCGACAAGCATCTATCACTTTCCTCTTCTTTACTACTTCAAGGAAAAAGGTTTCAAAGTCGATGTCGTGAATCCTCTTATTACTAATTCTAACAGTAACTTTAATATCAGAAAAGTACATAGCGATAAAATCGACTCCAAAAAGATTTCTATCCTTGGTTTAAATCCGAAACTGAAGATTTCAATTATTCCTGATGATTTTGTACTTGATATTAGAAATCTTACACGTGAATATTATCGTTTGATTAGTAACAGAACTACTCTTCTTAACAAATTAAATATCCAGTTACGTCAGTCGTTTCCGCAGTTTATTGGGATATTTAGTAAGATTACTTCTAAATCTTCTTTTATGATTCTTACTGATTACACAACACCTGATAATATAATCTCTCAAGATCGAGATGTACTTATAGAAAAAATCAACAAACACTCTAGAATTGGTATTAATAAAGCAACTAAAAAGTATGAACTATTAATCAAAGCATGTCATGATGCAAAATCATTTGGTCATTTTCTGAGTAGTAATGAATATCTTATTAAAATGTTTATCAGTAGAATACAAAGCTTTGATAATGAAATTAATGCCATCTTAGATGAAATCACAAAACTTGTTATATCTCATGAAAACTCTAGATTTGTTAAGCAAGTTAAAATAATTGAATCAATTCCAGGAGCTGGATTCATATCTTCAGTAGCTTTAATGTGCGAAATTGGTGATTTTTCTGCCTTTAAGAAACCTAAGCAATTATATGCATATTTTGGATTAGATCCAGCAGTAAAGCAATCTGGTAATTTTAATGCTACTAACGTTAAAATTTCTAAAAGAGGCTCTAGACTCGCTAGAAGGATTATATTTACCATTGCTCTTCACAGCATTTCTAAAACTAGAAATGGCAAGTCATTAAATTCTGTTTTAAGAGAATACTATTTAGAAAAATGTAAATCCAAATCAAAGATGACATCTTTAGGTGCTATTATGCATAAAGTATGCAATATTTTATATGCTATATTGAGAGATAATAAACCATTTGTACTTACCAGTACCGAAGAACATTGTAAAAAATATAAGAAAAGTATGCTTAGTTCTGCTGCTTAGATTTATCTACACTACTATAGTTATAAAATTAGAGATCTGCTAATTGCAGACCTCTAATTAACTATGCTTAGCTTGTTATAATATGATAGTTAATTTCTAAATTTAACTTGCTCAAAATCCTAATTGCATCAATTGACAGAGAATAGCCAAATTGTTCATTTCGTGGTCTCAAATAAACATCACAACTAACAATTATCCCTTCAGATTTAAGATTTTCTAGGCTTGTACTTACTGATATTAATTGAGTAAGAATATTCAGCAACTTATTATCCATTTCATCAATCGAAACTATTTCAGTTATACTCAACCATCTATCATTTGGTGCAACCATTTTTGGGGTAATATTTGTACCTTTTTTTACCATTTTAGAAGGTTTTGACTTAAGTTGTCTAGATACTGCTTCAAAATTAATATTTTCCCCAGACAAACTTACTATTATTTCACCAATTTTATCCACGAAGACCCCCTACTCTAATATATTTTTAAGCTCTTTTGCAAGCTCAATTAACTCTTTGTATGAGAAATTTTGATTTGCTTTCATTCCTAAATCAGCTTTTATCTCATGAATATAGTTACCAAACATTTTCCTATCAATACCAACCTCTTTTGCAGCATCAGTAACTTGCTTCAAATCCTTCTTAGCAAAGAACTGTAAATTAAATTTCTCTATTTTACTTGACGTTTCATAGCTGGTCTCAGATGTATAACTGCAGTGAGTAAATCAAGAGCTACGATTAATCATCGTAGCCCTTAATATTAGATATTACTTAAATCAAGACTGAAGGAAGGTTTAATTAGCAACTCCTGCCTATGTTGATTTTCACAAATGAAAAACATCGCATCTTCATTTACATCAATGCTCTTTACATTAGTGAGTTCATATCGAAATAAAGGGATACCACTTTTTTGATGTGATAAAGTAATCCTTATTTTTTCACCATATGCATCTATGGTTAATATCAACTCCACGCCAAAACTGTTCTCTACACTATACATTGCTATTCCAGCTTCTTTATCATGTATATATGTAGGTTCACATTCTAGTAGCTCAAAAATCTTAAACTCATCATATTTTATTGCCATACATCCTCCAATCTAGACAAATGCTATTTTATTTACATACTTCTTAATCTCATTTACTTAGGGATTACAGTAACTACATCACCTGATAAATTAATGAATACACTGACATCATCTGTAAAGCACTCAATTATGTCAGAAGTATTTCCTGGAATTCTAGTACCATTTTTTATTGCATCTTCTACAACCATTGGTGGAATACCTCTTGGGTCAACATAACCTTTAATAAAATCATACCATTTCTCGGAACCATGCGTATATCCTTTAGCTTCTGCAACCTCTATAGCTCTCTTTTCCAAAATAGCTCTTACTTCAGGGGTATCAGGTGCCATTCTTTCTAAAGCATGTCTACTGTAAAGACGGTCTCCAACTTGTGCGTAGACTTTCTCTTGTCCATCAACAATTTTTGTAACCTTAGGATAATCATCGAACATTCCCCAAAGATTACTCGTCCCCTCAATCAATGAGAGTTTATGTAATAGTTAAAGGTGGTGGCATTTCCACCACCCTAACTAACTTGCCTTGTTAAGGCTTGAATAACTCATATCATATGCAGTCTTATGCTTCATCATACCATATACAATATTTACAAGTCTACGCTGTACACAGATCAATGCTTGAGTCTTTGTTTTGCCTTCGCTGATCTTTCGTTCATAGTACTCGAATAAAATCTCGTTTCGTGGCTTCTTCGTTCCCTTAACCAGTTGAACCTGCTGTAAAGCGAGGAAGTAAAAGATTGTGTTTAATCTTCTATTTCCTTGTCTTGCTTTCTTTTCAATCCCCTTACCCGCCGATGAATGCTTCATCGGTGCAATACCGCCATATCTAGCCAATTTCCCGGCATTTTTAAAACGACTAATATCACCAATTTCTGCAATGAGTTGAGCAGCTATGACAGTGCCACATCCCGTTAAAGTCGTTAACTTATAATCTAGTTGGTTAATTAAGGTCTCTATAACCTTTTCCAACTGTTCAATTTCTTGTTTAAGAAACCTAAGAGACGACACATAAGTTCTAACCAAAATATCTCTTGTTTCTTGATGGTTGCGATAAGTATCACCATCAGACTCAATCAATTCCAGTATCTTATCTACTTTCTTGATAGAACAATGATTATCACTTGCCTTTAAAAGGAACTTGTGAAGATCATCTTTCTCCTCTTTCACAACTAAATGTTGAGAAGGATATCTTTCCCAGAATGCTAAGGCTGTCTGCCCTGCTACTTTACTAAACATCTTCTTATAAGATGGATAAGTCTTAACCAATTGTTCTTGTAACTGTATTTTAGTAATTGATTGTTGTTTCACATAAGCATCACGACGATAAACACATTGTTTAATCGTCCAATAAAGGTCATTAGGTACAAAGTCAGGCAGTTCATCAAGTTTCCTAGCCAAGACATCACCAATGCACTTTGCATCCCATTCATCGTTTTTCATGGTCGTAGGATTGTTCTTACGTTCAGATGATGAATACGCAGGATTTACCTCTTTAACAATATAATCATTGTCACTAAGATATACAGCCAATGAACGACCATTACCACCTACATCTTCAAGTCCAAACATTGGTATTAAACTATCTGGTATCATTGCTTTTATCTCTTTAATTATTTTAGGGTAAACTGCAACCTTACTTTCAAAGGTTACAGTACCAAAAATATCACCCCAACAGTCCATTACAACTGCAGTATGTTGATGCTTATGCACATCAACACCTACAAACCCATAAAATTGTCTTTTGTTATTTTTCATGCGAACACTTCCTTTCAAGTATGTTATATTTTAAGTAACATCTCTTCAAAATACCGGCAACCTCAATCGTAGCGTTAACCAAATGGTTCGCAAGGGAACGACAGCCTATCTATTCTATGTGAAGAGAAATCTTTGATAACATAACACCACTTTTTCAAAAATTACACTACTTACAAAAATAAATAGACTTTTTATGAAATTTCTTTGTTACTGCAAGTAGATATCCGTTATTTCCGGTCGAAAATGACCGATAATATTTGAAATTTTAATCCGAATAAGATTGTCATCAACACCTCTACTCAAGTATTCCTGATACTTGTTTTGAGCAAACGCATGGCGAAGACCATGAAAGGTTCTTTTATCATCTGTTTCTATAAACACTTTCTGGTTTCTGTTGATGAAACTTTGAAGACGATTGATGACCTTGTGAGTCATTTCATCCTTTTCAATGAATACCTTTTTACCGACTTTACTTTCATTGTAAAGTCGTTCAATTAATGCCTTGTTGTTACTAACCATAACCGTTCTTCTAAGTCCATCCTTACCAGTAACTGATAAGCCACCTGTCTTAAGGGCTTCTTTCAAGTGATTATGCTCAAGTCTGGCGACTTCATGAATTCTAAGCCCAAAAGAATAAGCGACTCTAGCCATATCAGCAAAGCGATACTCGCCAACACTTTCAGCAAACTCGATAAAATTGATAAACTCACTTTCAGACCAAGCCTTGTTATTACCAATACGGTCTAACTTTGTTCTAAAATCCACACCCATCTCTCTATTGGTAGGATACTTCTTTGAGTCTCCACCTTTTTGATCAATGAAAAATCGAATGGCAGACAGATTAGTCGTCATGTACGACTTTGAATAGCCACTCTCTTTCATTTGTTCAACATAACCTTCTAGATGTTTCGGCTTTATGGAGTTCAAGTTCTGCTTTCTATATGCCATTGCTAAGAATTTACAGAAATGATAA
This sequence comes from Clostridia bacterium, assembly GCA_016937975.1. Taxonomy (GTDB): domain Bacteria; phylum Bacillota; class Clostridia; order Peptostreptococcales; family Acidaminobacteraceae; genus JABXKX01. Next base: position 1,042 of record JAFGVN010000046.1, on the reverse strand, counting down.
ACTCCATCACGATACCTGTATCTTGTTTTGATGCTACCTTGTCGACAATGGCGAAATACCTTATCAACCTGTGGAACTAGATTGTTATAGATTTTAGTGTTAAAGTCATCTAATTCAATATGTGTCTTGTCTTTCATAAACATCGCCTCTTTCGTTATGAAAGCAGTCTACAGAAAGACAAAATTTCAAGTCAAGTTTATTTTTGAACAGATTTCGCCCAGTGACAAATCTGTTCATTTCAGGACTATTTCATTTTACTGATACTCTGAAACCCTTGATATCACAGACGATACATACACCATCCATCTCCGTCTCAATGATATTGAGACGGAATGGATTATTTACTTGAACTGGTTACCAATAACACTACATACCTAATAATCTAGGTGCAATCATCTTTGATTACGGTAGTAAAGCCACAATACCTACAAAGGCTGACAATCGTCATATGGCTAATTTCTCTCATTAAATCATTCAATGCCTTTCTACATAATCAATCCATTCCAAATCATTCTGTCATGAGAGTATACAGTATGTTTGGTTCTTACAATCAACTCCTTCAATATATGATAAATTCCAATGTTTGAAGTAGTCTAACTAAAGATGAATATTGATGTCAAGAAAAAAGTGATGGAAGTTAATCCATCACCTTAATTTACTGGTTTTCGAGTTTTTTCTCTAGTGAAATCAATCTAATCAGGTAATCATAACCTTCATCTTCATTTGAAAACTCTTTCTCTAAACGTAATTCACCACGTTCATCAGTCTTGTAAACATACCAATTACTACCCTTTTGATATATACCTATTGTATAGGGTGTTGTTGAGAAGATTCCATTCTCAATTTTGTATCCAGAAAGTTGAATTTCTTCTGAACTTATCATGTTTCCAAATGTTCTTTTATTCATGTTTCACCTCTTAATTTTCTATCAATAGACCAAGCATCTTCAACCTATTTGTTAGCCGACAATTTCTTATATCTAAAGGCTTCAAGTTAGCGACAAATTACGATTACTGTTCTTAATTCGTTGCTTTTTTTATTT
>JAFGVN010000008.1 GCA_016937975.1 Clostridia bacterium | reverse complement strand
CATCACTTCGTTTGAGGTATGTTTCAGTTGAAATAAGAAACCCCCACTTCAAGTCGAATTGATAGGCTAAGCGGGGGAGGTTCATCAAAATCATGATAAAATTAAATTAGTCATCAACCGATAAGTTTATAGCTTATCACGATTATGAGTCTGTCTAAATCAGGAGGCATATATGGATTTTAAAGATTTGGTATTTGAAACGCTTAAAAAAACGGATGAGCCTATGAAGGCTGGAGAAATTGCTGAGGCAGCTGGTATTGACAAGAAAGAAGTCGACAAGGCGATCAAATTGTTAAAAGAAGAAGAGCTCATTGAATCTCCAAAACGATGCTACTATGCACCTAAATAATAAAATCCTCCTATAGATGGAGGATTTTTCATTTTAATATCATTGATTACACCAATGGGTTTGAATATAGTGAATATCTTTTAAATAACCTTCCAAATGCCCTGCTTCTATATGGCTTATCACCGTTTCATTCCCCTTAGAAGCTTCTTCAGTCATAAAGTCTACAAGATACTTAAGTCTTAGAACCATCCAGTCAAAACATTCACGTTCATTGAAGAATTCACTGCCATAGGCTTGAAGAAACAACTTTACTTTACGTTGTTTGTCTTCATGGGTACCAAGATCTTCAGGATTTTCAGGGTGCATTACAGGTACAAATCGATACAAGGCATAGGCAACATCCCAAATTCGTGATCCTGGATGCAAAGTATCAAAATCTATGAATCCGATAATCTGATTATCCATAATAACCGTATTATAAGGTGCAAGATCACCGTGACACATGGTTTCAACAGTGGTTTTTGCCGTAAGCATCCATGGTTCTTCACCTGTTAGCTTATGAATATATCGCGCACCAAAGTCATGAAATTGTCTGATTAATTTTGCCAAGTCAATCATAAATGCATCGGTTTGCATTTCTAATGGCAAATTTTCAGTATAAACATCACCTTCAAGAAAAGAGACCCTTTCCTCATGCTGCGTTAGACCCATTGGTTTTGGAACACCTGTAAAGCCCTGGTCATGCAAATACTTCAAGAACAGGTGAACATCCTTTGTCCAAGGTTGAAGTGGTCGAATGACCATTTCGTCTATTTTATATATATTATTTCTACCACCATGCAAGTTCATGGACATCCTGCCACCTTTCAAAATTGTTTATCTTATTCCTTCAGTACTAACATTATAAATGGTTCATTGGCTTTACATCATCTTAATATGATGAATGATGATTGTATTTGTTTGATCTTCTATTGAGAAAAGTATTTCAATATGATAAGCATTGCTTTCTCCAATAATGCTTCTTAAAAACGCCAGTAATTCAGGCATATCTTGATAAACCAAGGTCTCTACTGCAGGTGCAATGAGTTGGCACTGATTATCGAGTTTGCATATAACGGCTTCACCATCTGCCCATTCCACTGTGAGTTCCAAGGTTTCTTCATTTAACTGGAGAGGTTTGACGACAACTTCTTGATACGTATCATCCAGAAGAGGATTATTTTTGTACAACCGCTCCATTTCAGCTTCCACACTTTTATAATAATCAAGATAGGCTTGGATGCGATGAGCCTGAGCTTCAAGATCCAGATTTAAAGTTTCATTCTTTTTTTTTGCTTCTTCAAGTTGCTTTTCCAAGACAGAAAGGATATTGGCGTTTTCTTGTGACTCCTGAGCGTATCCATATAGGGATTGACCTTGATCATCAATCATACGAATCTGTTCAGCTTTTAAATCAGAAACAGATTTCATCAAATAATCTACGACGCTGTTAATGTCATCTGAAGTTGGCATCCTATTTTCATTTATTTTAATCACAACTGAGATTTGGATCTCCCCATGTATATTGGGATCGTAAGTTTTCCCTTCAGGCACATAGGGCATATACAAATCTACTGTAGCATCGTCAATCCAGGAAGCCGTTTTCAGACCTTCTTTTAAAGCAGCTGCTTTGGCACTTGAAATTTGAGAATTTTTTGCTGCCGTTATTTCTAGTGTAGTGTTTTCATTTAAGGATGAAAAGGCTCTTGTGGTTATAAGAAGCGTGACATAGTTCAGTTGCTCTTCATGAACCAAGATGCTTTGTTCATCTACTTTATAGGCTATATCATTCTCCTTCAGTAATCCTACAACCTCTTGGATTTCATCTTCGGATAGTTGAGATAGGACTATCTCATAGTGGTGGATGCTTTGATTAACGATAACACCAACTAAAATAAGAATAACAATCATTTGTACAATCAAAAGCATCCAAAGATGTTTATTTTTAACCTTTGGTTGAATCACCATTTCTTCTTTCATAATAACCTCCGTCTACCTTTTTAATTTTCTAAAACATTTTAAATTCAATTATTTACCCTTATAACGTTTTGTTGCTTATCCATAAGACACATCATAAGCTATTGAAATCATCACTTGTTCGGGTTCTTTGCTATATGCTCGAAGATCATGATCATTTCATCATAAACATGATCTTTCCATTTGACTTCCAAATAATATTGCTTTAAGTTTTTACCCTCTTCATATGCTAATCTGATGATCTCCTTACTGATGATTTGGATGAGATATTGCCTTTGGTCCACATACAAAATAATACTGATATGCTCCTTAAGTGGATCTTCAAATACCTTTGATCTGTAAATGGTCCATTCAAAATCCAAAAGACTCTTAAGGACTTCACTTGAATCATTTACATTCATTTCAACAGGATCAGTTTCATCTCCCATTGAAATTTGAATCCTATCATAATCATAGGTTTTCAATTCAAGCAATGTACTTTTCACTTTGTGATCATCCACCTTGTCCACGACAAACAAAAGCAAGGTACAAATAATAATACAAAACAATAAAAGTGAAGAAATCTTGTTTTTCCTGATATAATCCATTAATTTATCCATATAACCTCAAAACGTTATTCACAACAAACATTTGTGTTAAGGCATTCTTTAAGTATGCATCATGACATGAATTCCAATCTTCTTTCACCCTTGGTGATTTTCACATAACCCAGTCTCAAATCTATGGTTTTTAGGGTTTTGGGTATCATGCCCAATGCTTTAATGACTATTTTATTTTCACAATGAAATAGATTCAAAGTTTCATAGGTATGAAAACCAGTATAACTACCATGACTTTGTTCAAAAGGCGTTTTTATGGAAATCAGAAGTTCTTCCACCTCTTGAGGCACTTCAAAGTACATAATCATATGATGATAATTCTCCATATCCTTCAGAACTTCCAAGTCTTCCTGTAATCGCCTTTTTTCCATCTCCTTTTGTACTTCAGGATGAAGCTGAATGGGTCTAGTCGCTAATTTTCTAAGAATCACTTCATGAGAATGACCTTGATAGGTGTAAGGTACTTTAACATTAAGTGCTTTCCCTATATTTAATTGTTCCATTAACACCTTTGTTTTAATCAAAACATGATGTTCTTCTTGAACCAACTGAATGGATTCAATATCTTTACATGCTTCTTCCCAAGCAAACGTCAAGGTTTGTCGGCCAATATTTTCCCAATCTACAACTGCGTCCTCATAAAGTTGGGTTAAGTATGACGATCTAGGCTGACTTGAGCGTTGGTAAACCTTTTTTTTAATCAATTTTTTACCATTGATGAATAAGTCTGCATCTTTAAAACCTATATATTCTATGTAAGGCAACCACAGTTCTTCTAAATCCTCTTCAAACATAAGGGTGTGATGCCCATCAAAGAAAATATTTAGTTTTATTTCATCCCCTTCAATGTGCAAATCCTCTATAACAAATACATCACCATTAAGATTGAAAACTTGATGGATAGCAATGTTTCTACTGCCATGCTTTTTCTTAAACCAATTCATATCATTTCTCCCTAAACATGACTTCGAGTCTCTTCCTCTAAACATTCAAAACTTCGAATACCATTTGGATTGCATAGAATTTTCACTTTTGCACCTTCAACCATAAAGACATAGAGATCCTCTCTCACAAGATAATTCAGTGTATTGCCCTCTTCATCAAGAAATTCAATCCAGTACATATATCCACTATTGCCCGACCCACTTGTGCTAATCATAAAAGAGTATTTTTTATGTTTTTTTACAACGGTTACTCGCTTCCAATTAAATGGCGTAAAAAGAGATCTCACAGATATCATAATAGTGGTTATAAACCATGAAAAAATTATTGAGAAAAATGCAACCATATAAAGACCTGATTTGTTGGAATAATAGTAAGGGTCAATGCTGAGTTCCAAATTGCCTGTATAATTTATTTCAATTGGGTTGTAAAGAAAAACATAATAGATTAAGTACAAAATTAAACTTACCACTGGAATGCCAATGCTATAATACAGCAGCTTTCTTTTTTTCAAAATAAGTCTCCCATCTACATATGTTTCATCTTACAAATTAATTATATAACAAATGATTTTTTATATGGGTAATCTTACGTCATTCTTTTTTGAATTAAGAAACTTTTAATACTTATGTAAATTATAACAATACAAAAAAAGGAAGATAAAAATCTTCCCTTATCCATGTTCCTTATAGATTCTATTCCAATAGAAAAATATTATCCTTTGATTGAGCATAGGCAATTAAATCATCCGTATAACCATTGATAGAAAAAAGAACATATTTTTCATTTCTTGTATGATTATGCCATTCAACTTTTTTAGCCTTCTCTGCCAATTCCTTTAGTACAGATATTCCAACTTTCTTTTGCCAATATTTACATTCACAAAATACAATATTTTTTTGAGAATGGTCTAAACCAATAATATCAATTTCAGATTCATTATCCCACCATCTGCCAATGGCATCAAGCTCTAAAATTGGGTGTTTCAAACTTTTAAAGTTAAAAAGTGTATCTTTACAAATATTCTCATAAACAAAGGAAACATGATTATCAATAAAATTGGATTCTATTTCTTTAAGAACTTGATTTATTCTGCCTTCCTCGATCATGTCACGATATGGATAAATAAAACGAAACCAAAACTTAAGATAATTGTCTTTTATTACATATAAACCCCTCTTACTTTTTTCAGGATTCTTTTCTGTTACAGGCACTTCTCTTTCAATAATATCCATGTCCATTAATACTTTTAGATATCTAGTTAAGCTGGTTTGCTTAATCCCTAGAAAAGATGAAATATTCCCGAGTTTATGATTTCCAAATGCGATTGCTCTCAAAATGGAAAAGTAATTCCCTAAATTTGAAACTTCCTTATTTAACAAAAAAAATGGTTCTTCATAAAGTAAACTGGATGTGTTAAGCATTTTATTTTTTATGTTCTCCAAAATATTTTGGTTCTCATTTATCATTTCAATATATTTGGGAATACCACCAGTAATACTATAATATTCTATCAATTCTTTATGACTCATCTCTTTAAAAAAATCTTTGTAAGATTGGAATTTTATTTGCTTTAACTTTATTTGCCCAGTTCTTCTTCCATATAATGGACTAGAATAGGACAATGTCTGTTCAATCATCATGTGAATTAATGACCCACATAATATAACCATAATATTTTGTGTTGAAAGAATTTCATCCCATATTTTCTGAAAAACAGAAAGAAATCCAGGATCATTATTCCCTAAATATTGAAATTCATCAAGGATTAAAACCGCTTTTTTTTCAGAACTTACAATTCTTTCAAATATAGGTTCCCATCTTTCTAAATTTGCTTCTTTAAGTAATGGATCCTTAAGGAAATCGGAAACTTTATCTTTAAATGCACTTCGGTTAATGGAGAGATTCTCTTCAGTTGCTAAATAATAAATGGCATCCTTATCTTTAATGAACTCCTTTATAAGTGATGTTTTACCTACTCTCCTACGGCCATATAAAATGATTAACGACGATGTATTTTTTTTATATTCTTCATTTAGAAAGTCAAGTTCTTCACTTCTATTTACAAATTTTTTCATATACACGTCGAGTAGACAACGCTCGACATTCCCCCTCTCTATTTTCATAGTGAGGGAAATAGTCTAGTTGCCCCTCACAGAACCCAACGT
>JAFGVN010000007.1 GCA_016937975.1 Clostridia bacterium | reverse complement strand
CTATATAATTCGACATTAGTTGGGAAAATCCTTTTTGTGTTAAAAAAAAAGAACAGAAATTTTCTGTTCTTTGTCTACAGTCTGAAAGGATGTTTCATCCTTTTTTTTCATCAAAAAAAACATCATGAGCAACATGATGTTTAAATTCTTAGCATTCTTGTTTGCAGGCTTTTACATAAACAAACCAGTATGCAGCACCTACAAATATCGCGCCGCCTATGATATTTCCTAAGGTCACTGGGATTAAGTTATGCACAATAAAATTTGAAACATTTAAATGGGATAGCTGCTCTGCAGACAAGCCTGATGCAGCTGCGAAAGTTTCATTGGTCTTTGCCAAAATACCTGCGGGGACATAATACATGTTTGCAATGGAATGCTCAAAACCGGATGTGATGAACAACCAAATTGGAAAGAAAATCCCTAAAATCTTGCCTGAGATACTTTTAGCGGCTATGGATAACCATATCGCCAAAGTTACCAACCAGTTACACATAATGCCTAAAGATAAAGCTTGTAGAAAACTTAAATTCACTTTATAACTGGCAATTTTAATCGTTACACCACCGAGTAAGCCATGTGATGCATTGAGTTGTCCTGAAAAGAAAATTAAAAATACAATAATCAAAGAACCTACTAAGTTTCCTGAATATATAACACCCCAGTTCTTAAGCATACGCCCTAAAGAAACTCGCTTATCTAAAACTGCCTTGAATATTAAAGTGTTTCCTGTGAACAGCTCCCCACCAGCCAATACCACAAGCATTAAGCCTGTACCAAAGATGGCACCTGCCAAAGTTTTTCCTAAACCATAGGTATTTGCATTGTTAAATAAGTTGTACGCTGCCATATTTGAACCTTCCGATGCAAAAGCAATAAAAGCACCTGCTAAAATTGCAAGAACAAACTGTCTTGGAAAGGTCATGTTCACTTTTTTTACGCCATTTTCAATGGATATTTCTGTGATTTCTTTTGGTGTATGATAACCCATGTAATCCTCCTATAATACCTTATGCTTACCAAATATCGGTTTTGCCTTTCTTATCATATGACTTTATAGTCGATTAATCGTAAAATTACAGTCTGTTAACGTCAAAAAAACATATTTTTATTAAATATATACAAAATAAATTGACTCAAAACACAAATCATGAATTTCCCTCGTAACAATCAGTTTGTGAAGCCTGACCTTACACTTTGTAGAATCTTCATCAGTATTCAGCTCATTCTATTGTCAAATGAAAAAATACATATTATGGTAAGGATATAACTGATAAGTAATAAAGGAGTGACTTATGGGATATGCGTTTAAAAATTATGTTTTTGAAGGTGGCGGCGTAAAAGGACTCGCTTATGTTGGGGCATTAAAAATGCTGGATGAAAAAAACATCCACAGTCAAATCAAACGTGTTGCAGGTGCTTCAGCAGGGGCAATATGTGCATTATTGGTAGCTTTAAATTATTCTACGGATGAAATCAAAGACATCCTTTGGAAAATGGACTTTAGAAACTTCATGGATGGTGATTGGGGTATCATTCAAGATGCAGCAAGACTCATAAAAGATTATGGTTGGTATAAAGGTGATTTTTTTAAGAACTGGATTGAAACCCTTATAAATTCTAAAACAGGATCTAAAGACACCACTTTTAAAGATCTACATGACCATCAAGATTTCAAAGAAGTTGTTTTCATTGGCACTAACCTATCTACTCATTTTTCAGAAATCTATTCTTTTGAAACATCACCCGATATGGTCATTGCTGAAGCTTTGAGAATCAGTATGTCAATTCCCTTATTCTTCAAAGCAGTACAAAACAACACACAGGTATATGTTGATGGTGGTTTATTAATGAACTACCCTGTTAAAATCTTTGATAGAGAATCTTATGTGGAAGCTGATAATATCGATACTAAGTTTTATAAACCTTATTACGATAAAAAAAATACCTATTTACGCTCTAACGAAGAAACCAATCAATATGTCTATAATAAAGAAACTTTAGGGTTTAGATTAGATTCCAACAAGGAAATTGCTGTTTTTGATCATGAAATGAAACCTGTGATCAATCAAATAGATTCAATCTTTGATTACATGTGGCATTTGATTAAAACCATCACTGGCGCACAAGAAAATTTACATTTACATAGCGATGACTGGCATCGAACAGTTTATATTGACACCTTAGGAATTCAAACAACCGATTTTGATATTTCAGATGAAATGAAGCAAAAACTTGTAGACTCAGGTTACGAACATACAAAAGCTTATTTTGAATGGTTTGATGATCAAACAAATGAAGTAGAAAATAGATAAGCAACATCTTCCGATGTTGCTTTCTTCTTTTCATTATATACAGTCATTCAGAATTATTGTTTTCATCCTAATTGATCAATTTAACACTATTATTACTAAATTCAAAGATATAATCATAAATTTTTATATGATCATTGTCCAACCATTCATAAGTCAGCCTCAACTCATAAGGTAAATTGTGTGATCCGATTTCATCCTTAAACAGCTTCAATTTCTTCTTGTAGAAGTATAATTCTACATAGCCATCTACATAATCTGAAGTCGCATAATTGCTGATAACGGTAATGTTATCACCATTTTCTGATTCCAAAATTTTATAAACATTATAATCATTTTCTTGAAAGTTTGAAACCATTGCAGGTATAAAAATAAAGCTAAAAACTGCAATAACCATAAAAATAATTGAAGCAATTTTCATTAGTCTGTTAAAGGTAGTTCTCTCATAACGCCCTAGTACTTTGATGCCCATTAGAGCCAATAGAATAATCAATTGGACCTTCAGACACAGTAAAAAAGCAATGAATACCAATAACATGGAATAATTTTCGACCAAATCACTGGATTTAATTAAAACTCTCAGATACATTAAGGAAATGATGACAGAGCCTATAAAAGCATATATAGCTATATCTCCATTGATAAATGTTATTCGCATCTTTGATGTAAAAATCATAAAAAGAACGTGCATGACAAAAAGTGTAGTGATAATAATTTTAGATGTTTTTTTCATGTTCTCCTCATTTCTTGTTCTAAAAGTTATTGGTTTGTTTAGTTCTTACGTTTAGTATAGCAAGAGTAAACAGTATAAACAATAACCTCATAAGTCATTTCCATCAACTGGAAAGTGAATTGACCTGAAAGTTATTTTTTATGGTAAATTCTAAAGTCCTTTATTTTTAATCTATGATACTTCCACTAATGGGTATACAATTCATAATGAGAAAGGAAAAACCATGTATTTTGAAATCAAGAAAATAATTATTCACGATAGAAGCATTGTACAATTGCCTGAATCCATAAGCTTGGCTTTGCCTGCTCGTGGTATGGTAATGGCTGAAATTTTAATTAACGAAAACAGATATATTCTGCCCTTAGAGCCTGATGGTTCTCAAGGGCACTGGTTCTATTTACCTGAAGAACACACTAAAGATGCCTTACTAAAAATAGATTTGACTTATACTGAAATGTGGTTAGATCCTCATTTACCTAGTGATTTGCATGACGCCTTAGCAAGTAACTACTTACTTCATGACTGGTCAAAGCTTACACCAAAAGCCAAATGGGCATGGATCCGTTGGATTCAGTTTACAAACAACCCTAATACAAGAAAAAAACGTATTACAACCACCTGTTCAATGATGAAGTCTGGTAAAAAAAGACCTTGTTGTTTCGATCATAGTCGCTGTACAGACACTTCAGTTTGCCAAGGTGGCTATTTATCCATTTAGTTTCACTAAATCCAAAAACATTAAAGCAAGGGTTTCCCCTTGCTTTTAAACTGAAATAAAAAATTCTACACCATCCTCTGTGTTCTCCACACGATAGTCACCACCATGCAACAACACGATCTCCTTAACAATCGCTAACCCTAAACCGGTACCCGTTTTCTTGCCTTTCTTTTTGTAGAAACTTTCAAAAACGTTAGCAATGTCTTCTTCATCAATATGGGAACCGTCATTGTATACACTCATTCTGATTTTTGAATTAATCACCTGAATTTTTGTTCTTACTAATGTTTGACCATGTTCTACTGCATTACTGATTAGATTCTTGTAAATTTGATCAAATTTATTCCAATCCATACTCTTCTCAAAATCTTCTGGAATTTTATCTACCAATTCAAATTTCAAATTATAACTTTCCACATAATCCTTATAACGCTTTAAGAGTTCTTGGATATGTCTTTTAACAGGCTTGTTAACTTTGTTCAATTGATAGTTTCCAGTTTCCATTTTAGTGTAATCTAAAACATCCAAGATCAAATGGGAAACGGCTTCTGTTTCTTCATAAATATTCTTCAAAAATTTATCATGTTCTTCTTCATTTTTATACATGCCATCATATAAAATTTCCGAGTAACCTCGAATCACAGCAATAGGTGTTTTCAGTTCATGAGTCGCTTGAGCCAAGAATCTTTTTTTCAATTGCTCGGCATTCCGTTCCTTATTTAATTCAGCATTTAATTTATAAATACTGCTCAGTAATTCCTCATAGAGTTCGTTTAAAGTTTGATTCAACTGATTAATCTCATTTTTTTCCTCAGTGACCAAATAAGGTTCAATGTTTTTATTTTTCATAGCCTCAGCCAAAACGTTTAAAGCTTTAATCGGTTTGGATATATTTCTTGATAGGAAAAATGAAATGATAAAAGCTAAAACGATAACAATGAACAATAAAGCCCAAATAAAATTAATCATTGTACCTGTTGCTTGACTTAGATTTTGAATGCTCACTTCATAGACTAAGTATTCATCTGAAACTAGAACACCAATAACGTGAATATCCAATCCTATTTTATTGATATATTCATATGTTGTAATTTCACCGGTTGGAATAAATTTCTCTGTATTGGTTATCACAGTTTTATTTCTACCCTTACCCATGCTAACACCTTGCATGCCAGAAGTCTCAGTGAAATAATAAAGTTCACCACCTAATTCTTCTTCTATAAGGGTCATGGTTTCTAAGACACTCTCATAATCCTCCATGGCATATTGGGCTCGAATAAGGGCTTCAGATTTATCGAGGTATTTCATTTGACTATTTTCATAATAAGTTGGGAAGAGGAATTTAATGCCAAATCCTATCATTCCCACAATGGCAAGAGAAAAAATGATCATATAGATAAAGATTTTTTGTCCAATTGATTTTTTCATTCTTCAACCACCATTCGATAACCAATACCCCTGATGGTCTTAATTCGATCTCCAGTTTCTCCAATTTTCTTTCTCAGCCTTTTTACATGGGTATCAACAGTTCTTTCATTACCAAAGTAATCATAACCCCAAACGCCATTTAAAATCTGTTCTCTAGTTAAAGCCATATTTCTATTATTTACAAAATACATCAACAACTTATATTCCAAAGGAGTTAATTCCAGTTCTTCATCATTAATTTGTATCTGATGAAACGATGTATTAATAGATATTTCACCTAGATTTATAGTTTCACCCATGGTAACTACATGATTTCTTTTTAAAACCGTTTTCATTCTAGCCATTAATTCTTTGGCACTAAAAGGTTTAGTGACATAATCATCTGCACCCAAATCAAATCCAAGAAGTTTATCATCTTCTTCACCTCGTGCCGTCAGCATAATAACAGGGATGCTCTTTTCCTTTCGCACTTTTCTAAGAATTGTCCAGCCATCTGTATCTGGCAACATGACATCGAGAATGATCATCTGATATTCTCTTTCTTCTAGTAGTTCATAAGCCTCTTTACCTGTGCCGGCTTCATAAATCATATATTGCTCTTTTTCAGCGTAAGTCTTAATAATTTCTCGAATCATCTCTTCGTCTTCAACAACAAGAATATTAATATCTTTCATAAATCCCTCTTTCAAATAGTCTACTATTTATTTTACCATTTAATGGGTCATAATAACTATACCCTACATTTGTGACAATTATATGTCAAAACAAAAAAAACTCAGAAATTCTTTCTGAGCACTGAATGTTACATTTAAAAGATATTATACCTTCAATTCCAAAATTTCTTACCTTAATCAGTTTTGCAAAAAATAGCCTTTAACGCCTTAGCAATGGACAATTGACATGTGAATCCACTTGACCAAACTTTCAATTTAAAAGAAGAAGTTTCAAAAAAAACTTCTTTCATTTTCTATAAAAACGGTGCAATGCTAGATAAAGCCTTGATTCCCTTATCTTCAAGGGTCTTTTCTGCCATGTGATTTAGGGTTTCCTTTTTTAAAAATGGATATAAGCCTTCTATCCCATCCATTAAATCCTTTCTAAAATGCTGTAATACATATTGATCCAATAGACCATGGGATAGAAATGGTGCAATGCATTCAAGCTTTTCTATATCATTGTTTTGAAAAGCTGACTCAGCTGTATCTTGAAGGGTTTCCTTTGAAACAAATGGCAGTAAATCTTCTATTTCAATGCCAGGATATGTCATGAGTTGATCAATATATTGTTTGCTTAAAAATGGAAGAAAATCACTCACTTGATCAAAAGCTTCTTGTTTAAGTAACTGATCTGTTAAAGCTTCAATGGCTTCTTTTGACATAAAGGGAATAAATTCAAACAAATCAACTTTATCATGTTTGAGATGAGTCGATACAATTTCATCTACGTAATTTTTTTCAAGATAAGGTACCAAATGCTGAAAGTGATTAAAATCCTCTTTCTCAATCATTTGCATAGATAATTTCTCAATGGTACGCGAAGAAACAAAAGGTGCTATCTCCAAAAGATAATCGTAGTTACCCTCGAAATCCATTTTTTCAAAAATACTGTCTATAGAATCATTACTTAGAAAAGGAAGCATCTCAATGATATCCTCAAAATCAGTTGATTGATGCTGCTTGACATACTTTTCAAGGATTTGATCTAGTATTTTTGGTTTTAAAAGTGGTGCTACTTCCTTTAACGCTTTCATATCAGGTACTTCATCTACTTCAAAATCCTTTGAGATGATATTTTTTTCACTTGTGTCTCGTTGGAATTACCCAATATAAAATCAATTGTAGAATTCAAACATTCAGCAATTTCTGGGAGTTTTGATATATCTGGCATAGAATTGCCTCTCTCCCAATTGGATACAGCTTGAAAACTTACTCCAAGCTCATCAGCCAAATTCATCTGTGATGAACCTCCCCCGCTTAGCCTATCAATTCGACTTGAAGTGGGGGTTTCTTATTTCAACTGAAACATACCTCAAACGAAGTGATG
>JAFGVN010000045.1 GCA_016937975.1 Clostridia bacterium | reverse complement strand
CTTACAATCGATTAACATATGTATATGATCTTGATCCGTTTCTATTTCCAAGATCTTAATACCATGATCATCTGCAATTTTGGAAATAAGTGATTTTACACACCCATCGATCTTTCCACTCAGGATAGGTTTTCGATATTTGGTACAGCAAACCAGGTGATATTTTAAGGAATATACGTAACCTCTACCTCTGTTAATATTACTCATAATTACCTCATATTTAACTATAACATATACTGAATCTAAATACAAGAAAAAATCGAACTAATGTTCGATAAGTGCTATAGGGAATATTCCCGGAATATTCCCTCAATTTACAGATTAAATTACCTAATACTGCCTAAATTTTATGCACTAACTCACAACTAAAGTAACGAGTGTGCGAGCACTATTCATCAATTATAATTGTTTTATATTGCATATTGCTCCTTCCCTATTAAGTTGAAAAGCGATGATCATTCGATTATCGCTTTCTTTTTAAAGATTAGTTTATAAAGCATAAATCCTATTCCTAAGAGTCCTATTGTTGCTGAAATAATCACTAAGGGGTATTCCCCTTTAAAAGTTGTTACATGTTTGATAATGATGCCAGCATAAGCCCAAATACCAACTAAACCATAGAAAACATCCTTAAATCTTAATGCTGTCAGCATGATCATAATCATACCAATCAAAAGAATAATCGCAGTCCAATAAACATCCTTTAATCCCGCACCATCCCATCCAGAACTCACTAAATAAGTGGTGACATTGGCAATGGTTGCAACAGTAATCCAGCCAAAATAAATACTAAAAGGTGTTTTCATGAGCCATTTCTCTAATCCATACATTTCAGTTTTGTGTAAGTACAAATTAATGATGATTAAAGAAATTAAAATCCCAATCATTAAGAGTACTGTCCCTGCCATTTTTTCATAATGCCATAAAACAATCCATACACTATTCAAAAGCGATGACAAAATAAAGAAATAAGCAACACGGTTTTTTACTTTTTCATGACCTTCAGGTTTTGTTCCCAATTGGTAAAAAGCATAAATTAAAAGCAAACTATATATGACTAACCATATGCCAAAGGTGATAGGTGCTGGTGCAAACAAGTTTGGATAGGCATCAGAGACTTCTCCAGTTGTCATTTTATTAAAAGGTATAATATTAGCAAGTGCATTGATACCGATCATGATGAGATAAGCCAACAATACAAACAATCTATTTTTCTTAATCATGTAATCACCTCAATATAAAATTACCCAAATTTTGCTGTACGAACCAAGTTACTGTTGCTTTTTATAAACAAATGCTGCCACCAAAGCCGTAAACGGCACTGTTAATACAATTCCTATACTGCCTGCAATGCCTTGAACTACCTCTACTGAAATAAAAGGCATGTTAATTAGTTGTCTTAAGGACATATTGTAACCCCATAACAATAGCATTAAACTTAATGATCCACCCATAAATGCTAGAATCAAAGTATTCGCCATAGTACCCATGATGTCCTTACCTATATTCATCCCTGATTGGAAAAGTTTTTTGAAAGAAATATGCTTCTGTAAGGTTACAATTTCTGACATGGAAGAAGCAATAGACATGGAAACGTCCATCACAGCACCCATAGATGCAATTAGAATAGAAGCAAACATCAAACCTCTTATTTTTATGTTATAATCCAACGCCATATAAGACAAATTTGACCCTTGATCTAAATTCAATCCTGTGATATGTGTCATTTTTCCAAAGGTCAAAGCAATGATACCTGCAGTAACCACACCCATTAAAGTTCCTATGATGGCAATGTAGGTTTTTTTCTGGAATCCACCGATTAAAATGAATGAAACCAAACTCGAAACAAACACTGAAAATATGGTTACAATTATAGGATTGTATCCATTAAAAATCATTGGAACCATAATAAAAATCAGTACAGTTGTCGTAAATGCTAATGCCACAATGGCATCCAAGCCCTTCTTTCTTCCAAAATAGAGCATCAATCCAACAAATAGAATGCCAAGTAAATATAAGGATGGTGCACGTTTATAACTATAAATCCAAGCATTAAATCCTTCATCGGTTTCACGAATGCCTACAATAACCTTCTGCCCCTTATAAGTGACTACATTGTGACTTTGATCAATGGTATTTACAACTTCTTGAGTTTCACCCTTGTATTTACCCGTAAGAATTTCAAGAAAAACGGTTTGCTTTCCGTTATATAGCCCTTCTACAACTGGATTAGGTGTTAAAGATTCTTCTTTGACAAGTAGGATTTTTGCTTCTTCAAAATCCTGATCATAATAAGATGGGAGACTCATTTTCTCTTTTGCCCAACCTGATATAAGTACAATAATTGGAATTAAAAGGACAATGGTTACCAATAAAATGCTATGTAATTTCTTTTTCATAATTTACCTCCATATACAGTTTATCCATAAACCGTATAATTGTCTTGTTTTTTTCGATTTTCAAACAAAAAAAATGAGCTATTGCTCATATTTTTACTTGGTTTCTTCCATTAGACTTACAATAGTACAAGTTCTGATCTGAACGATGCAACAAATCCTCCACAGTATCTTCATTATTTACCAAAGCTCCACCAATTGAAACCGTGACTTGTATTGAAAACTCCTCTGTGTTTAAAACAGAGGCTTCAATCATCACCCTTACACGTTCCATTGCCGTAATCAAACTCTCTCTGTTAACATCTGAAAAGACAGCTACAAATTCCTCTCCGCCCCATCTGCCAATAAAGTCAGTTCCCCTTACTGTTTTCTTGAAGGCTTTAGCAAGTAATTTCAGTACTTCATCACCTGTATCATGACCATAATCATCGTTCACATGCTTAAACCAATCGATGTCTATCAGTGCAAAGCCAAAATTAATATTTAATTTTTCAAATTCAACAATTTTTAATTTAACCTGTTCTTCAATAAATCTTCTATTGGGTAATCCTGTTAACACATCATAATAGGCTAAAGTTTTTAAAGATTCAATATTCTTGTTTGCTGTTACTACACTAATATCATCTGTAAAAGTTTCAACAGCGCCAATAATTTGATCATTTTCAACAATGGGTACAACACTAATTTTAGTCTCCACACGATGCCCTGCCTTGTGTCTTAAATAAACAATAGCTGTTCTCTCAATACCATCATTTAGGGTCTTTTGCAATGGGCAACCATTATGACATAAATGGCATCCCCCTTGATCCACATGGTCTAAAATATTGTCGTAACAAAAATTACCCAATATTTCCTCTGACTTGTACCCGGTAATATCTTCAGCACTTTTATTCCAAAATGTAATTTTTCTTTTGGTATCAACAAAATAGATGCCGTCTTTTACACCATTTAAAACCTTTACATAAAAATCATTCTTCATATATTTAACCTCATTTTTTTATACCCTTATTATATTGGTAAAATCAAGTAATCAGAATTTTTTAAATAAATAGTCATTATTTACATAATATAGTATATTTATATTAGGAGATTAGGGAGGTCATATGATATTTAAGAAAAAGTCTTTAAAAGAAGAAATTACAACTCAACCATCGAATCATAAAGATCAAAATTATCATGTCAGCTTACTGTTGAACAATCAATCTACTAGTGCTGATAAATTATTTGTTCGCATCAACAATACCATCGCTATGGTAAAGGGTCTGATTGACGTCATCTCAACAATATCTGATGAAATTGAACTCTTAGATGATGGCATTGTTCATGTTTCTGATGAGATGAATCAATATACTGCTTTAGCACAAGAAGTAAAAGCAAGTGTATCTCAAATCGAATCTGTATCCAGAAAAATTACTGAAGAAACTGAATTACAAGGCAATCAAATGATTACGTCCTCTATACATACCATTGAGGAAATTAAAGTATCTGTTGAAGATACTTCTGAAATCATCAAAAACCTTAATATTTATATCAATAAGATTCAAAATATGGTTGGTATGATCAAGGAAATATCTGAGCAAACAAATTTACTGTCTTTAAATGCAAGAATTGAAGCAGCACGTGCTGGAGAAGCTGGAAGAGGTTTTGGAGTTGTTGCATCTGAAATTAATAAACTTGCAGACGAAAGCGCTGCAGCTGCTGAGCAAATTGAAAACATTTCCAACGAAATCGTCAAAAGTATTGATATTGTAGTAAATTCATCAGATGACAGTAAGAAAAAAGTGGATGAAGGTTTAAACAATACCAACCATCTCAAACAAGTTCTTAAAGATATATTACATTCTATCAAACAGTATGATGTGATTTCTGGCGAAATCACACAAGCCATTGATGAGCAAATTGACAGTTTAATGAAAGTTACCGATGCGGTGATGGACATCACAAAATCTTCCAATGCTATTTTAGGTACGACACAAACTGTAATGTTAAATTCAAATGATGTGAACAATTCATTATCATGGTTGAATAAATCAGCAGACCAAGCCATTCAAATCAACAAATCTTTATTGGAATCCATTCAAATCGATAACCAAACAACGAGACTTGTTACACATATCAATGGTAGTGACTTTGTTGACGATCCTGCCAGCGGCATAGAATTAACAACTTTGGGTTTGGCAAAAAACTCTCATGCTTGTTTATTAGGTGTTGGCGATAATGGTGATATTTATCCTATGATTGCAAAATCTTGGTCGCCATCTAAGGATTTCAAAACCTGGACTTTTCTTTTAAGAAATGATGTTCTTTTCCATAACAATGAAAAAATGACAGCAGATGATGTTATATATTCATTTGAACAAGTATTAGATCCTATCAATAAGAAAAGTAATGCATGGGTACTCTTTGACATTAAAGGTGCTGAAGAATATCATAATGGCACGATTAAGACCATACCGGGCTTAAGAAAAATCAACGATTATAAAATTGAGATTGAATTAAAGTATGTTTATAGTGGATTTTTAATGAATCTCGCTTTTGCTTCTCTGGCAATCATGAATAAAAACGCTTTGAAAAACAAAGAATATATTGGTTGTGGACCATATATTCCGATTACGATTAGTGAATCAGAAAAAAAATTAGTAAAATTTAAATCTTACTTTGGAGGTTCAGCATATATAGATGAAATCTATGTTTATAAAAATGATAGTGACTTCAAGGAAAAAGTATTGCAGGGTCATTATGATTTTACTGAAGTACCCGACCGCAGTATATTACCAGAACTTATGAAAGATTCCAGATTCATAGTAAGTTCATTTAACCAATTAGCAACAGAATATGCATTATTCAATTTCAATAGACATACAGTCTTTACCCAAGATGTGAAAATCCGTCGCGCAATTAACTTTGCATTTAACAATCAAAAAATGGTGGAATATTATGGTGGTGCAGCCACAGTCTGTAAAGGACCTTTTCCACCTAATATTTTAGACAATAAACATTTGGAAGGCTTCCCATATCACTTGGATAAAGCCAAAAAACTATTGGCTGAAAGTAGCTATAAAGGGGAAACCATTAAGCTCCTTGTACGCGAAGGTGATTTAAATTTTGTAAGTCAACAAATCATTGCAGCCATTGAAAGTATTGGTATTAGAATTGAAACTGTAGCTGTAAAACCTTATGATTATTTTAAATCAGAATCCACTGCAAAAGCTGATTTGGTAAGTTTATCTTGGAAAGCAGATACGGGCGATTATGACAACTTCTTAATGCCACTATTTTCACCGAGCAGTCAATTTAGTTTTGGCTACCAAAATGCCGATGTCATTGATAAAATGCTTATCGCAAAGCAAATCATCAATCCTGAGCAGAAAATTATGGTTTATCGTGAAATTCAAGATTTAATTCTTAAGGATTGTCCTTGGATTTTCATTGCACATCCTCAATCTACATTACTTTACAAGAAAAATCTTGAGAATGCTACACTAAGTGTCTTAGGTCATCCATCATATGATATGATTATGATCAAAGAGTAAAAAAAAAGGAGGTTTCTAAAAGAAACTTCCTTTTTTTTCATTGAAATTTTAAGTTCTGATTTAGTTTTATAGTAAAAAATTTATCAATAAGAAAAGGTTCTATGTTCTTTTGAAAACCAATGGTTATACCTTCATATATATCAAAATAGCTTCTATAGTGACCTTCTTTCCTGGTCGTCTGATCAATTAATACAGAGACTTGTTCATATTCTGGAAGCCATTTAATAACATTTCTTAAATTATCCTCATTTAACTGGATCTCCTGACTCATATAAATGTAGTCAAGAATTGGATTCAAATCTTCTACATTTTCACCCGAAATATCATAGACTGCATTAAAATCATCTCGAGTTAAATCATAAAATAGGACATCTGGTTCCAGAACAACATCAAACCAATAATGCTTTATTTCTGTTCTTAGTCGAGAAAAAAGTTCTTTTGAAACTGGATAATCCGTCGTCATATGTAGCGATTCTGCACCATCCTCTTCTAAAACTTCTAAGTGATAGTTCACATTTTCATATTCAAACTCCAGTTTTCCATTTTCAATGACACCTATTGGCTCAACGGCACCAAATTGAATGGATTTTACATAGATGGTTAGTTCTGAAGCAAAGGGATTA
Source organism: Clostridia bacterium (assembly GCA_016937975.1). Classification (GTDB taxonomy): domain Bacteria; phylum Bacillota; class Clostridia; order Peptostreptococcales; family Acidaminobacteraceae; genus JABXKX01. The sequence continues at coordinate 5,571 of JAFGVN010000045.1, read as the reverse complement.
AAACTGGTATTATCAATTTCACCATACATATATTCGCCATCATAATTATATCTGGTGACATCATAAAAATTTTCTTCATTATCCATTAGAAAAATATTATAATCCCATAATTGTCCTGACATCAGTTGCTTTTCTTTAAATTTTAAAGTCATGAGTGGACCGTCAACCTTTAAACTAATAAATTCAAAATCTATGACTTCAGAATGAATGGTATAGTTTAACTCATATTCTAAAACTTTTGAAGTCAGTTGACTCAATGTTAAGGTGGTCGTTCCATAAAATACTTCAGTATCATTTGTATATAAGGTATAGTCCATCTGAATGTTACGCTTTAAGTAAAACTCATTGTTCGGTTCACAAACAAAATGAAAAGCATCCTGATCCATCTCAGAAGAATATTCTCTATTACTTATGGTCGGGAACTTAATCACAAGATCATAATCCCCTTTCTTTAAGGGTGTTGAGGGTACCAAATCAAAGGCGAAACCATCCTGACTAAAAGTTTCGTTCTCAATGTTTACCGTAAAGCCTTCATTTGCAAGCTTTTCTTCAAGGGAGTTTTCTTGGGTCCAAGGTACAACTTCACCAGTTTTTAATTCTCTAACCAAATAGAAGGAAACTGCCACAATCATAAGAACTGCCACAAAACCAAGTATTAGAGAATGTTTCTTTGATGGAAAAAACATTGCCAATTCTTTTTCTAATTTTCTATCATACTCCACTGGCAAAAACATCTCTTGAAGCACATTTAAGTTCAAATCCTCCAAAATAGTATTTTCAATAGGGTCTTGTCCTAATATGGATTTTGCAACAAGAACTTGTTCTTCTTTTGATAGAACCTTAAATGTATTTGCAATTTGTAGATTCTCATACATTTTATAATTTGATGTACCATGAATATCTGTTTTAAACTTTTCCAAAAAGTCCAATAATAAAATCATATACTCATAAAAGAAATCCTCTTCTTTTATAGGTAAGTCATGATACAGTTTCAACCATATATTTATAAAAGCTTCATCGACATTATGATGCTCACTTATCTTTATTAAATAACCATAACCCTTTGGACCATATAATCGCATTAACTCAAGAAAGGCTTTGTGATTACCTTTTTTTGCATCTCTCAATAAATTTTCCATAAAAGACCTCCAAGTTCAGTTTAATACAACTCAAAATTAAAGCCTATACCTTTTATATTTTTGTCTACTCAAATAATACAAAAACTTTCATCAAAGTCTGATGAAAGTTTCATTCTACAATTTCTTAATCATTCTATAATCGTCATGCCATTTATTTTCATAAAATGTGAAACGAGGATGTATTTTATAAACGGAATATCCCATTTTCTGATAAAATCTTCTTGCTTTATAATTAAAAGAAAACACGCCCAACTCTATGAAAGAAAATCCATCTTCACGAGCAAGATTTTCCAATTCATGCATTAAATAACCTGCTGCATTTGTACCCCAATAAGCTTTCTCACCTATGGCAATACTAATCCATGCTGTGTCTTCAAAAGGTGAGGTTAAGAAACCAAAATCCTTTTCAATACTGCATGTCCCAACAGGTTTAAAATCATCATATAAAACATATATTTTCTTTTTTTTGTTCTTGATTGCATAGGCCATCATCTCTTCAGGATGCAAAATCATAATAGGTTCTTCACTCATTCTTGGAATGACAAAAGGCTTTATCTCAGGATCCTCATCCCATGCAGCCAAGAGCTTAAAAATCTCATAATTTTTTTTATCAATTTGCTTTAAGGAATATGCCATATTTCCTCCAATTAATCTATGAATTCTACATCCAATTTCATTTCAGCGATTTGTGATAAAGTATGATAAATGGAACAATACTGTGAAGCAAGCTCAGCTGCTTTTATTAAGCCCGCTTCCTTTTCAGCATTTTTAACAGTCATTTTAACATTGACCCACTTCAAAATCGTTGGCACTTCTTCTCTCTTTTCTCCAGTTACTTCGTAATGAACGCTTTCATAACTAATCTTTTTCTTTTGAGCAATACCCATAAATGTTGCATGTAAACAGGATGCCAAAGCACCAAATAACATATCATATGGCGCTACAGTACCTTCTTTTGCACCAATTTCCGCTTGTCCTCTCGGTCCTACAAGTTGACCAGAAAAGGTATCATTAAAATTAACATCTACTTTTAACGTTGACATAATTACCTTAGATACACAGTATCTTTCCTTTCTAATTTCTTCTCCCGACTGTTTTAATCTTAACACATTCTTTCTAAGTGAAAAAGACTAATGATTATGATTCTATGGTTGTAAAAAAAGACGATTTCTAATACACTGGTTTTGAGGTAGTTATGAAAAAAATTTTTTTATGTATAACATTGATCCTTTTAATAGGATGTGAAAATAAAACAACTATAAATCAAGATTCTGAAATTGTTGAGGTCATTTTGGAAGAAAAAGATCCTTATTTTAATGATGGTAATTATGACATTAAAAAATATGACGAAGCAAGCATCGCTCCTTTGGACTTAAGTCATATGTCACTAGAAGATAAAGTAGCCCAATTGTTTATACTGGACTTTAGTGAAATCGACAATAAAAATGAAACTGAATATTCAAGGAAAATCGAAGCCTTCTTAGACCTGTATCCCATTGGTGGATTTATTTATTTCTCAGACAATATCATTTCAAAATCTCAATTAAGTACATTTAATGAACAGCTCCAAGGATATGCTCGTACGCATAAGCTCTGGCCATTTTTTATTAGTGTGGATGAAGAAGGTGGTTTGGTTTCACGACTTGGTAAAAAGGGCTTAGTAACCTATTTGCCAAATGCAACTACACTCTCGAGAACCTATACTTCTGAAGAAATCTTTGAAATGGGCAAAACACTTGGTTCAGAGTTAAAATCATTGGGCTTCAATATGGATTTTGCTCCAGTTTTAGATACTAACATCAACGCGAACAACCCTATCATCGGTACACGTGCGTTTTCCTCTGATCCAAAGACAGTCGCCGAATATGCAATTGCTTTCGGTAAGGGATTATATGCCAGTGGTATTATTCCCTTTGGCAAACATTACCCAGGCCATGGCAATACCCAAGGGGATAGCCATCTAACTCCTGTTACATCAACCCTTGATGAACAAGGGTTTTATACTGGTGAAGGACTTCCCTTTGTTGAAGCAGTAAAACAACGTCTTCCTGGCATCATGGTTGGGCATATTTTAACACCAAACTTGTCAGACAACAGTTTGCCTGCTTCACTGTCAGATGAAGTAGTGGAAGGTATCCTACGTCAAGATTTGCACTATGACGAATTGATTATTACAGACGCTCTGGAAATGAAGGCTATCTCATCTCAATATTCTTCTGGTGAAGCTGCTGTTCTAGCTTTACAAGCTGGATGCGACTTGCTCTTAATGCCTGAAGATTTCGAAGAGGCATATGATTATGTTTTGAAAAGTGTTTATGATGGCACCCTCTCTGAAATAAGGATAAATCAGTCCCTTGAAAGAATATATCGCTATAAAAGATTGTTAAAATAAGCGGTCATAATGACCGCTATCTTTATGGTAACAATCTGTTGATGTCTCTTGGAAACAAAGTACTGTGACGAATATTTTCATAGCCCAAAATCATACTTGTTAACCGTTCTAAACCAATTGCAAGTCCTCCATGAGGTGGTGCCCCATATTTAAAAGCTTCCAAATAACTGCTATAATTTTCTGGGTTTAATCCTTTTTCTTTCATGGATGCAATCAAAGCTTCCAAACCATTTATTCTCAAACCTCCTGTTGTAATTTCAAGCCCTCTAAACAACAAGTCGAAACTTCTGGTTTCTTCTTTTTCAGCAGGCATCGTGTACATTGGTCTTTTATACTTTGGATAGTGGGTTAAGAATACAAACTCTGATCCTGTTTTTTGAAAAATATACTGAGCAATTAATTTTTCCCCTTTAGGGTCTAAATCCCCTTCCACTTCATGATGATATACGTTTTTTATAATGGTTATAGCTTCACTTAATTTTAGTGTAGGGATAACCTCTGGAATTTCAGGGACTTCTACACCTATTGCCATCACTTTTTCAAACATTTTTCTAAGTAATTCAGTTTCCAGTCTCATGAGCTCATGTTCATCCTCAACAAAACCCATTTCCAAGTCCATGCTGGTATATTCATTTAAATGCCTTGAAGTACTATGTGCCTCTGCTCTAAAGACTGGACCAATTTCAAAGACTCTTTCCAAGCCAGCCATGACCATCATTTGTTTATAAAATTGTGGACTCTGTGCAAGATAAGCAGTTTCTCCAAAATAATCCAACTTAAAAACATTCGAACCACCTTCAGCCCCTTCCTTTACCAGTTTTGGTGTTCTGATCTCTGTGAAACCATTTTCTGAAAGAAAACCTCTAAAACCTTCTACAAGGCTGTTTTGTACTTGAATCATCTTTTGATAAGTGTGATGCCTTAAGGATAACACTCTATGATTCAGTAGAACATCAATGTTTTGATTCAAGTTTTCATGGTGAATCGTAACAGGCAATTCCTCCTTAACTTCTGAAAGTACTCTTAAATATGTGACTTGTATTTCATAGACACCATACTTATTGGGATTCTCCATGACTTTACCTTTAACTTCAATAACAGATTCTAACCTCAAATTTGGAAAACTTGTAGGTTCCATTGCCAATTGAATTAACCCACTTCGATCTCTTAAAATTACAAATACAACAGATTTTAATTTTTTGATTTTGTGAATCCAACCTGACAACTTAATAGTTTCTTCATGATTCTTACCAATTGCTTCAATTAATGTTCTTTTCATTTTACACCTCCATATTCTTGTCCAAGAAGGTACAAAAAAACCCTTGGACATTGACATCCAAGGGGCGTATTTTTACGCGGTGCCACCCTTTTTTCAACTCAAATCACAGGAAAACCATCTTTTGGAGAAACAAAAAAACATCCTCTCCAATAGGAGCGAATGCAATATCCACGGTACCATCCTAGTGACTAAAAGTCCTCTTCATACCTTTAACGCAGGTGAAACGATTTATGCTACTAGACATTCACATAAACACCTCACAGATGTCTTTCAAGAATCTTCTGATATGGGTTTTCACCTTCTCCCACTCTCTAAAATCATTGTATCACTTTACTCTTCTGTTCATCGGTTTTTTCATATTGTACATGATGCAAAAGCAAAATACAACCCTATTTGTATTTTTTGAATCATATATAAAAAAGAAAAACAGGCTTTCACCTGTTTTCTCAAGTCATTATTCTACGATACATGATCCATCTTGGAAGCCTTGACCATTAGCACCTTTAGCTGCATTTGTATTGCCGCCTCTCTTAAAACCTGTACCTTCATTAGCACTTACACCAAAGCCTTGACCTGCTTTTTGACCAGTATTTGCATTTCTAAAAATACCTAAGGCTTCATCACCTAATACACAATCTTCTTGAGTACCTTTGTAACCAAATACACCTTCAGCTGCTCTTTCATTAATGTGTGCAACAAGTAAATCTGCTTGCTCTTGTGTTATTGTACCAGCTGCTAAGGCTTCTGAAATTTGCTCTAGT